>UQJE01000009.1 GCA_900541345.1 uncultured Blautia sp. | reverse complement strand
AAGTACACATTTCGGCTATTGCCGGTAATAATCACTCAGGATTCCGAGAGATCATAATCGCATACATTTGGTAACAGTATATACGATATAACATCTATATTCAATAAATGCAAATCGTGACACAGCATTTTTTCACATGTTTTTTGCTGCTTAATATATAGACAGGACAAAGAGCGAAAAAGTTTTAAAAATATAAAAAAAATTAAATCAACATTTACGACAGAGGAAAAAAATAAAAATAAAAGCTTTTCTTTTGGGTTTGCGTACAACGGGAATTGTAATTTATTTTTTCATCTGGTACAATATATCTGTATAACTGGATTTCTATGAAATATGGAAAGAACACATGTGAATTTACTCGTGATAGATTCAAAATCCGAAGATACAAAAAGAAATATAATAAATAAAAACAAATATAAAAGAACAAAGAGGGAGGAATCCGTATGGATTGGCGTGATTATTGTATTGATGAAATTGCGAAACACAGATGCTTTGTTTCAGCACTGCATAAAAAAAGGTTTATTGAAATGTTCGATATGGTTCAGGATGAGCCATTTTTTACAAAAGAGGTATGTAAATGTCTGTTTCTTGCAGCGTGGGATCGGAAGTATACAAATGAGATTGAAAGTGTGCTTCAGGAGATGATTGACAAAAACGCAATGGATACAGCAATTCTTGTAAACAGAACAAGAAACAAGGTTGTTTCACCGTATGAAGTGGAAATTTATAAATTGGAGAGAAGCTTTCTGGAAAATCCAGGACAAACGCCAGATGAATCCTGCCTGATGAAATTATCTGCGGCATGGATTCCTCTTGGGGATTGTGCTCTTCAGGTAAGTGAGATTCTGGATCGGCTGTAGGCATAGCAGAAGAAAAAAGCTCATAAGGTATCATAAAGAGGAAGAACGGGGGAAATTATGAAGGCTCTTACGTATCTCTCCAGCTTTATGATACCTTTTTTGATATTTTATATAGTTGGATATGGACTTTTATCAAAACGTGATATTTATGGAGACTTTCTAAAGGGAACGGAGGACGGTCTTCATATGGTAATACGTCTCTGTCCTACGTTAATTGGGCTTATGACAGCCGTCGGTGTTCTCCGGGCTTCCGGATTTCTGGATTTTTGCGGGGGAATTCTGGGAGGTTTTACGGAAAAGGCAGGAATGCCTGCGGAGATTGTTCCGCTGGCAGTCGTGCGGCTTTTTTCGTCCAGTGGAGCAACCGGTCTTCTTCTTGATATTTTTAAGGAATTTGGAACAGATTCCCTGCAGGGGCTTATGGGAGGAATTCTTTTAAGCTCTACAGAAAGTGTTTTTTATTGCATGAGCGTATATTTTGGTTCTGTTCAGATTGAAAAGACAAGGTATACACTGGCAGGAGCTTTGATTGCGTCATTTGCGGGAATCGTCGCATCTGTGATTTTGGCGCATTTGTTGATTTAAAGAAAGAAGTATCAGATAAAAAAGAAAATCAGGGGCTTAAACAAGTCCCTGATTTTTTTTGAGCATTTCTTTTATGATGTTTTGCGTATAAGCTCCAAGATGGCGTTGGTCTTCTTTTGAAAGAGTTTCCGGATAAATCGGTTTTCCATATTCCAGAATCACGTGACATGGTTTCATGGTCGGGAAGTGAGCCTCCCACATTTGCGCCGTATTGTTCATGGCAATGGGAATAATGGGGCATTTTGCTTTTGTGGCAATTTTAAAGCTTCCCTCATGGAAAGGGAGAAGATCCAGTTCATTTTCTGCCTTGTTTCGTGTGCCTTCCGGGAAAATGCAGATGGAAATACCGGATTTTACTTTTTCGACGGCTTCCAGAATGGTTTTTAATCCCTGCTTTAAATCGGTTCTGTCAAGGAAAAGGCAGTGGAGATTTCTCATCCAGTTGGAGAGAAGAGGGAAGCGCTCCATTTCTTTTTTTGCAACATATCCTGTTCGGATAGGGCAGCGGCAGTAGGTAAGAAGAATGTCAAAATAGCTTCTGTGGTTTCCGATGTATAAAACCGGAGAGTCCTTTGGGACATTTTCCTCACCGATCACAGTAACTTTTACGCCGGTAATCCATAAGACAAATCGGAATACGGTCTGTATAATACGGAGAGAGCTTATATCTTTTTTCATAGGAGAAAACTTTCCAATAATCCATTCTGCAATTAAAAGAGGAATAGATAAAATTAAATACCCGATTACACAGGTACAAACAAGAATAAAACGTATCATAAGTAAAATCCTTCCTGAAATATTTGTTATACACATTATACCCAATAAGAAAAATACTTGCAATAAATCTTTTGTCTCCGGCATAGAATAAATATGAAATAGAGGGCAGAGGTATAAAATGGCAAGGAAAATCTCAGTTATGTTTCTGTCAGCGATTCTGATTTTTATACTGGGAGGCTGCCAGATGATACGGATAGAAGAGGGGGAGGTATCACCTGTAGACTATACAATAGTCAGTCAGGAGGATATTCCGGCAGAAGCCCTGTCTCTGATTCAGGAAAAGCGGGAGAAGGAATTTCAGCTTACTTATCAGAGCGGAGAGGATTTGTACCTGATCAAAGGTTATGGAAGGCAGATGACGGGAGGGTACAGTATCGCAGTCGAAGAGCTGGGAATGATGGGAAAGGTCCTGCGTTTTAAAACAAAGCTTATCGGACCTTCCGAAAATGCCGGCGGAGAGCCTTCTTATCCCTGTATTGTAGTGAAAACGAAATACAGGAAGGAACCGGTGGAATTTCGGTAGGCATCAGTAATTATAAGTATCAGGAAGGGAGAATGGAAAGTGGAATTAAAAAAAGAAAGTATTCAGATGCTTCGTGCAAAAAGCAAAGCAACAAGTCAGGTGACTTTTGATGTGGATTATAATGTACCGGATGCAAAACAGGATGTAGGGCGCATGATCCAGCATAAAGGGCAGGTTACTATGGACGAGGTGCGTTTGAGTGAAGGGAAAGCATTTCTTCGAGGAAATCTGAATGTGGATATTCTTTATGTGGGAGAAGAAGAAGGAAAAGTGTACAGTATGGGAGCAAAACTGCCTTTTGAGGAGGTGTTGAACCTGGAAGGAATCTCCGGGGGTGATAAAATGCGCCTCAAGTGGGAGATTGAGGATTTAAGTCTTCATATTATACATTCAAGAAAATTGAATATAAAAGCGATTGTTACGCTCTACGCAGTGGTAGATGAGGTTTCAGGAGTGCGTCTTCCTGTGGGAATCGATGACGACAGTGTTTCTATAAAGAAAAAACAGCTTCGCCTTATGAGTCTTTGCGTACATAAAAAGGATACGCTCCGGATAAAGGAAGAAATTCCGCTGGCATCGAATAAACCTAATATTGCGGAGGTTCTTTGGAGTACAGTTGAGGTGAGAGGGCTTGATTTAAGACCGGAGGAAAATAAAGTAAAGGCAAAAGGTGAGCTTTTTGTATTTGTCCTTTATGAGGGAGATGATGAGGGAAAACCGCTTCAGTGGCTGGAATATTCCCTGCCGTTTACAGGGGAAGCGGAGTGCAGCGGCTGCGGAGAGGAAATGATACCGGATATTGAGGCTTCTGTTGTCAGTCAGGGGTTGGAAGTAAAGCCGGATGCAGACGGGGAAGAACGGATTTTAATGGCAGACGTTGTTCTGGAACTGGATATGAAGATTTATAAAGAAGAGGAGCATGAGATTATTCTGGATGTATATACGCCGTCAAGAGAATGTATTCCGCAGGGAAAAACAGAAAAACTGGAAAGTCTCCTTGTGCGTAATTATTCCAAATGCCGTATAGGAGATAGAATTCAGGTGAAGGAGACGCAGGGGAAAATTCTTCAGATATGTCACAGTCAGGGGCATGTAAAAATTGACAGAAGCCAGATTGTGGAGGACGGCATTCAGATAGACGGTGTTGTTTATATGAAAGTGCTTTATATTGTAGGAAACGATGATATGCCATTTTATTCTATGGAAGCGATGATTCCTTTTTCTCATATTGTGGAGGCGCAGGGAATTACGGAGGACTGCAGGTATTGTCTTCAGGCGGAGCTGGAACAGTTGTCTACGACTATGGCAGACAGCAGTGACATAGAGGTAAAAGCGGCAGTCAGTCTCAATGCGATTGTATTCTGCAGCAGAGAGGTGCGCGTGATCGAGAAGGTGGAAGAAAAGCCTCTTGATATGAAAAAAATCCAGAGTATGCCGGGGATTACTGTGTATATGGTGAAACCGGGAGATACCATGTGGGATATTGCGCGGCGTTTTTATACGACTGTAGAGGAAATTGAGGAGTTAAATGAGCTGTCGGAGGAAGAGATAGAAAGCGGGCAGCCGCTTCTTCTGGTGAAGAAAGTTTCCTGTTGAAAATCCGAAAAAAATCAGATAAAATACAAATAATAAAGATTGTATACAAAGTACAAAAGATGGAGGGATTGTATGCGCTTACGGGCATTGGCAAAAATTAATCTTGGTCTTGATATTCTGGGAAAAAGAGAAGACGGATACCATGAGGTGAAGATGATCATGCAGACAATTCAGATGTATGACGTTCTGGAACTTCATAAAAAAAAGAAACCGGGTATTTCTCTTACTGTGAACGTACCGTTCATTCCCACAGATGAGAGAAATCTTGTATACAGGGCGGCAGCTATGCTTATGGAGGAATTTCATGTACAGGAAGGACTTTCCATAAGACTTGACAAATTTATTCCTGTTGCAGCGGGAATGGCAGGAGGAAGCTCTGATGCGGCAGCGGCATTTGTAGGAGTAAACAAACTGTTTCATCTGGGATTAAGCCAGAAGGAGCTTATGGAACGTGCGGTGAAGGTGGGAGCAGACGTACCTTACTGCATTATGAGAGGGACGGCTCTTGCAGAAGGAATTGGAGAGAAGCTTACAGCACTGCCCCCGGTTCCGCCCTGCTATGTTCTTATAGGAAAACCGGCAGTTTCTGTTTCCACAAAGATGGCATATGAAAATCTCAATCTGGAAACAATTAAAAAGCATCCGGATATTGACGGAATGATTTTGGATATTGAAAACGGAAACCTCAAAAAAATGACAGAAAAAATGGCAAACGTGTTTGAACCGGGAATTATCCGGGAATATCCTGTCATCCAGGAGATTAAGGATTTTATGGAAGAAAAGGGAGCGCTCCGTGCAATGATGAGTGGAAGCGGTCCTACTGTATTTGGAATTTTTGATGACAGAGAAAAAATGGAGCGTGCAGCAGAAGGACTGCGAGCTGGCGAGCTGGCGAAGACAGTTTTTGCCACAGAGGTTTTTAACAGAAGAGTATAGAAAGGTGGAGGAAGATACGAATGACAAGTGATTTTACCGTGCATATGAATGAATATCTGCCACTTAGAGATGTTGTATTTAATACCCTGAGACAGGCAATTTTAAAGGGGGAGTTAAAACCGGGAGAGCGTCTTATGGAAATTGCCCTTGCAGAAAAGCTTGGCGTGAGCCGAACTCCAATCAGGGAGGCGATGCGCAAGCTTGAACTGGAAGGTCTTGTGGTAATGATTCCGCGAAGAGGTGCGCAGGTAGCGAATATTACAGAGAAGGATTTAAACGATGTTCTTGAGGTAAGAATTGCTCTTGAAAACGTTGCGATAGAAAAAGCGTGTACCCGCATGTCCGAGGAGGATATGGGAAGGCTCTGGCTTGCAGCGAAGGAATTTGAGCGCACAATGGCAGAGGGAAACCTTGTGCGTCTTGCAGAGGCAGATGTGGAGTTTCATGAGATTATTTACAGAGCATCTGACAATAAGCGTCTGAACCAGGTGCTGAATAACTTAAGGGAGCAGATTTACAGGTACAGAGTAGAATATCTGAAGGAAGAAGAAACAAGAAATGTCCTTGTAAAAGAGCATGAGGAGCTTACGAAGGCCATTCGGGAGAGAGATGTAAAAAAAGCTCAGGAAATTTCTTTCCGCCATATAGAGAATCAGAGACGGGCGATTATCCAGTCTATTGAAGCAGAAGAAGCAGGGAAAGAAAAGAAATAACAGTATAATATTTATAGATTTTGGAAACACTCAGAGTATAAAGGTCAGACTGCTTGTTCAGAATGTTGGACAGCAGAGAAAGGAGCTCGCTCTTGAGTGGATTTTCAAAATCGGCGACGAAAGAAAAAACGGCAATTTCGGCTGTTTTGCGGGAAAACGAAGAATATATCCGAAGCAGATGCGAAAACTGTGCAGATATACTGATACGCCCCATGCGTCTTGGCGGGGAACGGAAGGTAGACTGCCTTATGGTTTATCTGGAAGTTACAGTATCGAATATGATGCTGGACGATTCTGCAATCGGAAAAATGATAAATCATTTCTGGGAGATTTCCCCGGAGGAGATAGAAGAGTTTTTAAAGCATAACAGCCTTGGGATTGCAGACGTAAAAAAACTTTCGGATATGGAAGAGGCTTTTTCTGCCATGTTGGCGGGAAATGCCGTTTTTTTTATGGATGGATATACGAAGGCAATGAAAATAGCAAGCAAAGGCTATCCCAACATGGGTGTTTCCAAAGCTGAGGCGGAGAAAGTGCTGCGGGGATCAAGGGAAGGATTTTCCGACGCAGTAAAAACAAACTCTGCCCTTGTGCGAAAGCGGATTCGGGACACCAGCCTTAAGGTGGAAGAAAAGCAGCTTGGAGTGCGTTCCCATACAATGGTGCAGATGCTTTATATTGAGGATATTGTGCATGAGGAGCTTCTTGAGGAGATGAAAAAACGCCTGGATGAATTTGAGATTGATGGGATTCTTGACAGCGGAATGCTTGAGCAGCTCACGGAAGATTCCTGGTATTCGCCATTTCCTCAGTACCAGACAACGGAGCGGCCCGACAGGGCAGCGCAGGAACTTTTAAACGGAAAAATTGTACTGCTTTGCGATAACTCGCCGGAGGCTCTGATTCTGCCGGGGAATTTCAACAGCTTTATGGAAAGCAGCGAGGACTGGTACAATCGGTTTGAGATGGCTTCTTTTTTAAGAATTTTAAGATATTTTGCAATGGCGGCTGCGGTACTTCTGCCGGGGCTTTATCTTGCTGTTATTCGGTTTCATACACAGGTACTTCCAACGAATCTGATTCTTTCTTTTGCACAGGCAAGGGAGGGAGTTCCTTTTTCAAGCGTAATGGAGCTTTTCTTTCTGGAGCTTTCTTTTGAGCTTATCCGTGAGGCGGGTGTAAGGATTCCGGGAGAGCTTGGAAATACGATCGGGCTTGTAGGAGGGCTTATTATCGGACAGGCGGCAGTGGAGGCAAATATTGTAAGTCCTGTTGTTGTGATTATTGTGGCGCTCACTGCACTTGGTTCTCTTGTCATTCCAAATGAAGAATTTGCTTCGGCGTTTCGGCTTTTGAAATATTTCTTTCTTTTCCTTGGAGGCTATCTTGGGATTTACGGGATTGTCCTTGGAATTTACCTTACAGTAGCGCATCTTGCCGGACTTTTAAGCTATGGTCTACCCTATCTTGTGCCATTTGTATCAGAGGAGAGAAGACGAAATGTAGGAAATAAAATATTACGGATTCCTTTCCGCAAAAGAAAAATGCGGCCTGCATACGCAAGAGAAGAAGAAAGTCTCCGCCTGAAAAGGAAGGAGGGACAGTTATGACATTTGCGGAAAATAACAGGATTTCCCACAGACAGCTTTACAGACAGATGGTGCTCGCTTTGACAGCGCCTTTTCTGCTCTGTCTTTTCGGAGGAGGAAAGCTTCTGGGTGCAGAAAAGATTGTGGGAACAGTTCTGGCGATTATCCTTCTTTTATTTTATGTGATTTTTCTCATTCGAGTTTCCCCTGATTTTGCGAACCCTTTAAAACCAATGGGACGCTTTTTCGGGAAAGCGGCGGGAGTATTTTTTGTATTGTATGTAATTCTTACTGCTTCGTTTCTTCTTGATATTCTTGAGGAGATTGTTCCGAAAAGCCTTGTGTCAGGTGTCTCCGGAGAGTGGATTTCCTTTTTTGCCATTGTCTGTGCCAGTATCGGAACTCACAGAGGAATGCAGAGGCGGGGAAGGGCTGCGGAAGTAACAGGAGGAATTTTCCTTGTTGCCATTGGAGCTATGCTTGTTTTATCTGCTTTTCAGGGAAAGGCGTCATATTTATCGGAAATGCCCTTTTCCTTTGAAACGAGAGGTGTTTTCACAGGAGGATACGGAGTTCTCTGTGCGTTTTCAGGACTTGGACTTTTGCCCTTTGCGCTCGAAGATGTGGAAAAACAGGGAAGCGCAGGAAAAACGGTGATGCTTGGCGTTCTCACACTTGGGGGATTGATTCTTGCGGTGCAGATGATTCTTCCGGCAGTTTTTGGATGGAATCGTGTGACTACGGAAAAATATCCGGTTCTGCCTCTCCTTGCAGGGGCAGATATGCCCGGAAACGTGCTTTCCCGATTTGATGTGCTGTGGCTTGGTTTCGTTATTTACGGCCTTTTGTTTTCCATAGGAAGTCTTCTTCATTATGGACATCAGATTATAAGGAAGACAGAGCTTGGGACAGGAAGGTACTGGCTTGCCGGTGTTATATATCTTCTGTCTTTTTGGAAACCGGGAGGATTTGGACTTCGGGAATATTACGGATTTTATCTGGCATATATTTTTCTGCCTGTTCTTCTTATCATACAGGTGTGCTTTATTTCCGGGGGAAGAGGAAGAAGGCTGAAAAAAGTGGCGGGAAGTGTCACAGCTCTGCTCATCTGCCTGTTCCTGGGAGGATGTGCAGGAGTAGAGCCGGAGGAGCGTATGTACGCCCTTGCTCTTGGTGTAGACGCGGCTCCGGAAGGTTTTGCTGTCACATACGGAACACCCGATATGTCGGAGGCTACTGGGCAGGAGAAGCCGGGTGAGAATGGACGGGAGGTGCTCACCATAAAAGGAGAGACGTTTGAGAAGATTCAGGAAATATACGGGCGTTCTCAGGAAAAATTTATGGATATGGGACATCTTGAGGCAATTATAATAGGGAGAGATCTGATTGCAGACGGACGATGGGAGGCTGTTCTTTCGTACCTCAAAAAACAGCCTTTTGTAGGCGAAGATATTTATGTGTTCCAGGCGGAAAATGCAGAAGAAATTCTTAAATGGAACGGAGGGCAGGGAAGTTCTGTGGGAGAGTATTTGCGAGGACTTCTTGAGAATGATTTCAGCGGAAAGAGAAAGAAAAAGGGCGTGACTCTTCGGACTCTTTATCATGAAAAATATAAAAACGGAACACTACCGAAGATTCCGGGACTTGTCGTGGAAGGAGATGAGCTTCAGGCAGTGCCGGATGTCTGAATAAAAAAGAAAATACAGGACATACTTCCAGATACTGGAGGTGTGAATATGGATTCTTTAAAAAATAGAAAAAAACGGTTAGGTATTTCTTTGATTGCGGCTCTTTTTCTTACGGTAGTTACAGGGACAGGTGTACAGAAAAATATTCCCGCCCTTGCCTGGTGGGGCAGTATGTATCCGCAGTTTTGTTTTGCGGAAAATGAGGAGGAGAATACAGACGAAAAAGAGCCGGAGGTAAAGATTTCCTTCTGGCTTGCGAAACAACTGGAATGGTGGTATCATAAATAAACGATATTCAAAACCGGAAAATGGAGAAGGATAGATGAAGACAGACAGAAATGCGCCGGTGGGCGTGTTTGATTCCGGAGTGGGAGGGCTTACTGTTGCGCGTGAGATTATGCGCAATCTCCCCTCGGAGAAAATAGTATATTTTGGCGACACTGCCAGAGTGCCATACGGCAGTAAATCAAAGGAGACGGTAATCCGGTATTCCCGCCAGATTATCCGTTTTCTTCAGGAACAGGAGGTAAAGGCGATCGTGGTGGCGTGTAATACAGCCAGCGCCTTTGCCCTTGATACAGTAAAAGATGAGATTGATATTCCCATACTGGGTGTGATCGAATCCGGGGCAAAAGTAGCGGCAGAAGAGACGAAGAATAAGCGTGTCGGCGTGATCGGAACAGAGGGAACTGTAGGAAGCGGGATTCACGAGGAATATTTAAAACGTCTTGATAAGGAAATTCAGGTAATCGGGAAGGCTTGTCCTCTTTTTGTTCCTCTTGTTGAGGAAGGATGGCTTCATGATCCTGTAACAACAGAGGTGGCTTCCAGATATTTAAAGGAGCTTCAGGAGGAAGAGATTGATACATTGATCCTGGGCTGTACCCATTATCCACTTCTGCGTTCTACCATCCGTCAGGTGATGGGAGAGGGAGTCCGTCTTGTCAATCCGGCATATGAGACGGCACTTGAGCTTGGAAGACTTTTAAAGGAAAAAGAGCTTTTAAGCACAGAGACAGAACATGAGGAATTTCCATATCGCTTTTTTGTCAGCGATCTGGCAGATAAATTTAAGGATTTTGCAAATTCGATTTTGCCGTATGATGTGGAAATGACAAAGAAGATAGATATTGAGAAATATTAGGAGATATACATATGGAAAAAGAAGTGTTAATACATGTAAAGGGGCTTCAGCTTATAGACAGTACAGATGAACAGGAGCCTGTTGAGATTGTAGTTCCGGGAGAATATTATTTTCGAAACGGAAGTCATTATCTTCGCTTTGAGGAGATTCTGGAGGAATCAGCCCCTCCGACTGTGAATTATATTAAGATGTCTCACAAAGGCGTAGAGGTACGGAAGAAGGGCCTGGTCAATGTACATATGGTTTTTGAGCAGGGAAAAAAGAATATGACTTATTATACTACGCCGTATGGTACGCTTCAGATGGGGATTGCAGCAACAAACCTGGAGTTGGAAGAAACAGAAGGCGCAGTGAATATGAAAGTAGATTATGCGCTTGATATGAATGAGGAGCATGTTGCAGATTGTTATTTATCTATACAGGCGCAGTCTAAAAATGCGGAGAATTTTTCTCTGTAAAATAAAAGCTGGAACGCATCTTAGAAGATGTGCCCCAGCTTTTATTTTATTTGTTGTTATCTTTGTTTTTCTTGAATCTGGCAAAAAAGCCTTTTTTCTTTGGTGCCGGAGCTTCCAGAGAACCGCGGATGCCCTTCACGCCTACAATATATAAACCGCTTACTTCTGCTTTAATTTCTTTTTTTACAGGAATCAGTTCGAAAACTTTTTCATCTGCAATTAAAATAGAAATCTTCGGACCGACTTTTGCTTTTACAATCGGAAGTTTGGAACGGCGCAGCATCTTTGGAGTCTGGTCGATAACCATCTGTGGAAGTCCGGATTCTTTCAGACGCATTCGCTTTTTATCAATTACCAGCATGGAAACGGTCTGTTTTGTTGCTTCGATTTGAGCCTGCTGTTCGTCCTGTTTCTTCTGAGCTTTTTTGCCCCAGAAATAAAGAGCAATAAGAGCAATTACAAGAATCACCAGAATGACCAGAAGGACGGTTGTTACTGTACTCATAAGAATCCTCCTGAATATGTAAATAATTTCATAAAGTCTATTCTATCATTGTTTATAAAAAAAGGCAATTCTTAATTACGCTTCTTTTTGGGACAAAAACAGTGGAAATTAAAGGCCTCAAAAGGTATAATAAGATACATCAGAAGCAAATACTATAAGAAAAGCGTTTACGAAGGAGTAAATACAAAAAATGAAAGATATTCGCAGAGATGAAAAAGAAATAAAAGAGACAGAGGGGGTTTCGGAGGAGCTTTCCGATGAGGAATATGAGAGACGCAGGAAAATGCGGAAAAAGCGCATGGAGCTTCGAAGACAAAAGCAAAAGAGAAAGAGAAGAATACAGATTGCAGCAGTTGCTACAGTGGCAGTTGTAATTGCAGCAGGCGGTATTTATGCGGGGATTCGTCAAAAAGGGAAAACGCAGAGAAAGGAAAATCAGGAAGCGCAGGCAGTAAATACGGACAAAACATCTGAAAAAAATGCGAAAGCAGAGAATACAGATTCAAAGAAGAAAAAAGATAAACTGAAGGAGTCGGGCGGTGCGCTTCAGAAAGCGGAGCTTCTTGCAGCACAGTACGATTATGACGGCGCAATTCAACTGTTAAAAAAGGAGCCGGATTATGAGAAAAATGAAAAAATGCAGGAGGCGGTAAAGAAATTTGAGGAGACAAAAGCAACCTGCGTATCCTGGCCGCTTGAGGAAGTGACGCATGTATTTTACCACACGATGATTGTGGATCCGAAGAAAGCCTTTGACGGAGATTATAAAGAAGCAGATTATAATCAGGTTATGACTACTATTGATGAATTTAATAAAATCACCCAGGAAATGTATGACAGGGGATATGTCATGGTCAGTATTTATGACATGGCGAAGGCAGATGAAAACGGCAATATGACGCCGGGAGAGATTCTTCTTCCACCGGGAAAAATTCCGTTTGTTCTTTCACAGGATGATGTGAGCTATTATCACTATATGGCAGGGGACGGTTATCCGTCAAAACTTATTGTGGACGAGGAGGGGAAAGTCCGAAATGAGTATATAGAAGATGATGGAAGTGTTTCTGTGGGAGATTACGATATGGTACCTTTAATTGACCGCTTCGTGGAGAAGCATCCGGATTTTTCGTACAGAGGGGCAAAGGGAATTGTGGCTCTCACAGGATATAACGGAATTTTGGGATACCGCACAGATATAAGTTATGAGACACGGCCGGATGACCTTGATGCAGATAAGGTAAAATGGCTGGAAGAGAATCCGGATTTTGACCTTGATAAAGAGAGAGAGGAAGCGAAGAAGGTTGCCGGGGCAATGAAGGCGAATGGATGGCTGTTTGCAAGCCATACCTGGGGGCATCAGAATGTGGGGACTGCGCCCCTTGAAAAGCTTCAGGCAGATACAAAGAGATTTAAGGAAAATGTAGATCCAATCATTGGAGGAACCGATATTATTATTTTTGCATTCGGTACAGATTTAACAGATTATGCAGATTATTCCGGCGATAAATTCGAATACTTTAAGAGCCAGGGATATAATTATTTCTGTAATGTAGATTCGAGAAAGTATTTTGTACAGATACGTGACCGGTATTTTCGTCAGGGAAGAAGAAATCTGGACGGATACCGCATGTATTACAATCCGGAGATGCTGGAGGATCTGTTTGATGCAAAAGCAGTTTTTGACCCGGCAAGACCGATACCGGTAAAACCTATGGGTTAATAAGTACAGAGGGGATTATAAATACGAAAGGGGATTTTAAAATGAAGAAGAGAGGAATTGGCATTTTTCTGTCGGTTCTCTGTGCATCTGTTTTTTTAGGCGGCTGCGGCGTTCTTCCTTTTAAAGAAAAAGCATTTTATTCAAAGGATGGACAAAAGGCGGCAGATGCAAAAACAGCAGCAGTGGAGACTCCTTCAGAAAGTATACCGGAACCAACAGAGGTGCCGGTGGAACAGAAGGAAGACGAAAGTGCGGTAAATATGCAGAAGGTGCTTGATAAGGCACATTTGATGTCTGTGCAGTATGATTATGACGGAGCGATACAGTATTTGAAGGAACAACCGGAATATGAGGCGACACAGGCTTATAAAGACGCAGTTGTACAGTATGAAAATATAAAGGCCACCTGTGTGGAATATCCGTTAGAAGAAGTGACACATGTATTTTTCCATACATTGATTGTAGATACTTCCAAAGCATTTGACGGGGATTCCGATGAGGCAGGCTATAATCAGATGATGACAACAGTCAGTGAGTTTAATAAAATCATGCAGAGCATGTATGACAAAGGATACGTTCTTGTGAGCCCTCATGATATGGCTGTTGTGAATGAAGACGGAACCATGTCCAGAGGAAAAATTATGCTTCCTCCCGGAAAAAAAGCTTTTGTTCTTTCACAGGACGATGTGAGTTATTATCACTATATGGATGGAGATGGATTTGCGAGTAAAATGGTGCTCGATGAAAACGGAGATGTGAAGTGTGAATATATTCAGGACGATGGAACGGTTCTGGTGGGAGATTATGATATGGTTCCGCTTCTTGACGGATTCGTAAAGGCAAATCCTGCTTTTTCTTATCACGGAAGAAAAGGAATTCTTGCAATGACAGGTTATAACGGTGTGTTTGGATACAGGACAGACAGCGCCTATAAAACAGGGGAAAATCTTCAGGATAATCAGAAAGAATTTCTGGAAAACAATCCGGATTTCAATTTTGATGAAGAGGTAGAAAACGCAAAGAAGATAGCGGAAGCCCTCAAGAAGAACGGCTGGGAATTCGCAAGTCATACCTGGGGTCATAAAAACGCTACATCGTCAAGTGCAGAGGAACTTAAGGCAGATAACGAGAGATGGGAAGCAAATGTAGCGCCGATTCTGGGAAAAACAGATATGATTATCTTTGCTTTTGGAGCAGATATTGGAGATTGGCAGAATTATTCTATGGATAATCCAAAGTTTGCATATTATAAGAGCAGGGGTTATAATTACTATTGCAATGTGGATTCCAACCAATATTGGGTCCAGATTACAGATGAATATTTCCGGCAGGGAAGAAGAAACCTGGACGGTTACAGAATGTATTATAATCCGGATATGGTGAGCGATTTATTTGATGTATCAGAAGTCTGGGATTCATCCAGACCAACACCGGTACCGGAGATGTAGAAAGGAAGCGGACATGAAGAAAAAAGTATATCTTATGATTTTAACATTATGTATTGCATTTGCAGGAACAGCCTGCGGCACAAAGGAAAAAGCAGCAGAGGAAACAAAAATTTCTGAGGAAAAGACAGAAGAGAAAGAAGATACGAAGAAATCAGGAGAGGGAACACGCCTTGTTTCTGTGAAGGATATCGATAAATATATTACAATTGGACAGTATAAAGGGCTTTCTCTTGAGAAAGTAGTTGAAACCATCACAGATACAGAGGTGGAAGGAAGTATCTCCCAGGATCTTGCGATGACTAAGGAAGAAGTAAAAGACGGCGTGGTAGAAGAGGGAGATACTGTAGTTGTCAATTATGTAGGAACAGAAAACGGCAAGGAATTTAACGGCGGTTCTGCAGAAAATCAGGAAATCACAATTGGTTCCGGCGGCTATATTCCGGGATTTGAGGACGGTATTCTGGGAATGAAAAAGGGAGAGACAAAAGATGTTCCCCTTACTTTCCCGGAGGATTATATTGAGCCGTCCATGGCCGGAAAAGATGTGGTATTTAAAATTACCCTGCAGTCCTTTAAGAGAGCTCCGGAATTAAACGACGACTGGGTGGCAAAGAATACAGACTTTAAGACTGTCGAAGAATATAAAGAGGATAAGAAGAAGCTTCTTCAGGAAAGCGCAGAAAAGATGGCAGAAAGCGTTCTTTATCAGAATGCATGGAATCAGGTTTATGAAGCTTCTGAAGTAAAGGAATATCCGGAGAAAGATGTAGAAGAAGCATACGCGGAATTTGAGACGCAGATAAAGTCTTATGCAAAACAGGGTGGAATGGAGCTGGAAGATTATCTGGAAAGCCAGCAGGTGTCTAAGGAAGCATTTGAGACACAATGCCAGGAGTATGCGGAGGCAAGAGTAAAACAGAATCTGATCCTTCAGGGAATCATGGACGCAGAGGGTATGACTCTGGAAGATAAGGAAAGCCTTGCGGTTCAGGACGAGCTGATTCAAAATTATGGAGTGAAGGATCTTGCAGCTCTTGTGGACACATACGGACAGACGTCTGTGGATACAACAATCGGGCTTATCCGTGTGGAACGATTTATTGCAGAGAATGCGAATATAGAAGAAAAGATTTCAGAAAACGGAACAGTAGGAGTAAGCGGAAACGGAAGTGTTTCAGCAGAAGGGGAAGAAGCTGTGGAGGAGACAGAAGGAGCGGAGGAATCCGGTTCAGAAGAAGCAGCTTCCGAAGAGACTCCGACTGTAGAGCAGTAAGTAATACAAATTAAAATAAAAAAAGAAAACGGGAGGCAAGTATTATGATCATCAGAAATGGAGAGGTATTTCAGGAGGATGGTACTTTTTGTGTGAAAGATGTGTACATTGAAAATAATAAGATAGTGGAGGATGAGTCACTGGTAACAGATAAAACAGTAGTGGATGCTTCCGGTCTGAAAGTGATTCCAGGTCTTGTTGATGTGCATAGCCACGGAGCTGCAGGATTTGATTTCTGTGATGCAGATGTGGAGGGATTGAAAAAAATCCTGGAATATGAGAAAAAAAGCGGCGTTACCTCTTATTGCCCAACTTCTATGACTCTTCCGCTGGAACAGTTGAAAGAGATTTTTGCAACAATAAAAGAAGTTGGAGATTTTAAAGAAGGCGCGCATGTACGCGGCATTAATATGGAAGGTCCGTTTTTGGCTTCCAGCAAAAAAGGCGCTCATGTAGAAGGGTATATTAAAAAGCCGATGGCAGAATTTTTCAGAGAGCTGAATGAGGAATCCGGAAATATGGTAAAACTTGTAACTCTGGCTCCTGATGCAGAAGGTGCGATGGAATTCATTGATGAAGTTCATGATGAGGTATGCATTTCTCTTGGACATACGGCGGCAGACTATGAGACTTCAAAAGAGGCAATGAAAAGAGGGGCGCATCACGTTACTCATCTTTTTAATGCAATGAAGCCGTTTGCACACAGAGATCCGGGACTTATTGGCGCTGCAAGAGACGATGAAAGCTGTATGGTGGAACTTATCTGTGACGGAATCCATATTCACCCGTCTGTTGTACGTGCAACATTTGAGATGTTCGGACCGGAGAGAGTAGTTCTGGTCAGCGATTCCATGAGAGCGACAGGAATGGCAAATGGAACATATGAGCTTGGAGGCCAGGAGGTTACAGTAAAAGACAGAAAAGCTACTTTAAAGAGCGGAACAATTGCCGGTTCTGCAACAGACCTTTACGGCTGTATGTGTAAGGCGGTAGAATTTGGAATCCCGCTTGCAGAAGCAATTTTTGCAGCTACAAGAAATCCTGCAAAGAGTATTGGAATTTATAATGAGATAGGTTCCATCACTCCTGGAAAAGACGCCGATATTCTTCTGGTGACAGATGATCTGGAGCTGAAACAGGTGCTGTAAGATTTAATAAAATCTTTAGATGAAAACCATTGTAATTATCTGCAAAATGAGCTATTATGGATTTGGAAAATAAAACCGTACAAAAAACGTACAATATGAGTGATGCAGACAAAGTGGGGAAAGAAACAGAATGGATAAGAGAGTTATACAGGAGAGGATGCGGCAGAAAAAACGCCAGATGCTGATACGAAAATATACCCGGCTTGCCACTTATGCAATAGCGGCAGTACTGGTTGTTGTATTTGTAATAAAAGGCGTGATTTTTCCGATTATGAACCGCGGAGATGGAGAAAAAGACAAGAAATCTCAGGGTAAAACAATAGAAGTACAGGCTCAGACAGCAGAAGCAGATCCTAACGCAGCTATTCGCCAGCCGTTGAAGGGAAAGGGCGATGCCAGTAAGCTATCGGTAATGACTCCCGGTTGGCATGAAAGCGATGAAGGCCGTTGGTATCAGAATGCGGACGGAACGTATTATGCAAATGGTTTTCAGGAAATAGACGGAGCAGAATATTCCTTTGACGAAAATGGTTATATACAGACCGGTTGGGTGACAAAGGGTGTGAAAGACTATTTCTTTAATGAAGATGGAACTTATAATAAAGAAAAGAAACGTCCGATGCTTGCACTGACATTTGATGATGGTCCGGGCGAGTATACAGATCAGCTTCTTGATTGCCTTGAAGAAAATAATGCAAAAGCGACTTTCTTCATGTTGGGACCGAATGTGGAGTTATATCCGGATACGGTAAAAAGAATGCAGGAAATGGGATGTGAGATTGGAAGCCATTCCTGGCATCACTGGGATTTAATGACACTCGATGAAAATGGCATAGCGGAGGAGTTTTCGAAGACAGATGAAGCTCTTATTAAAGCCTGCGGACAGCCAGCTTCTGTGGCAAGAGCGCCTTATGGAAGCGCGGACCAGCACGTTTATGATATCGTGCAGAAACCGTTTTTCATGTGGTCTCTTGATACGCTTGACTGGAAGCTTATGAATGCTCAGGCAGATTATGATGCAGTGATGAATGGTGATCTGACAGACGGTTCTATTATTCTGATGCACGATATTCACGAACCTTCTGTGCAGGCAGCTCTGAAGTTGATTCCTGATCTGATCGCAAAGGGATATAAGCTTGTAACAGTAAGCGAAATGGCAGAGGCAAAAGGTGTAGACCTTCAGAATGCAAGTTATTCAGATTTCTGGCAGAGCAGTTTTGATAATGGTCTGGTAGCCGGTTATAAAGGAGAAGATGATTCTCTTACAGGCGGCTCAGAGGATGAAGTATCAGATGATTCCCAGGGAACTGTCGGAGACGGAACCGGTGACGAAGTATCAGATGGCTCGGAAGGCAGTATGGACGGAAGCGGAGAAGGCGATAGTTCGGGAGAAGAAATGTCGGACGGAAGTTCGGGAGAAGAAGCTTAGTAAAATTTCATACGGAAATACAATTCTACATAGCAGTTTTGGCTGCCGAGATAAGACAGGGACAGGGCACTGGGTAAAAGACAGGAACCGTCCCTGTTTTGTCGTTAAAACAACCAAAAATAATTGACGTGATATATACATATTGGTATAATATAACCATATATGATTGACCGAAAGTCATTTAGAATAAAATTGCAGATTTAAACAGATGCAGGGAATCGAGGAGAAAATGGGAAAATGGTTTGAAGAAGCAGTATTTTATCATATGTATCCGATAGGAATGACAGGGGCTCCGGCGAGAAATGAGCAGGAAGAAACAGTTCACCGTTTTGAGGAACTGAAGGAATGGCTTCCCCATGTTGCCTCCCTTGGATGTACGGCTGTTTATATAGGGCCGTTATTTGAATCCACGACACACGGATACGATACAAAGGATTACAAAAAAGTAGACAGACGTCTTGGAGATAATGAAGATTTTAAAGCGTTTGTGAAAATAGCGCATGATCTTGGGATTCGCATTGTTGTGGATGGTGTATTTAATCATACAGGACGTGAGTTTTTTGCATTTCAGGATATTATCAAAAACAGAGAGCAGTCTCCATACTGCAGCTGGTATAAAGGAATCAATTTCGGATGGAACAGCCCTTATAATGATGGATTTGGATATGAAGCCTGGAGAAATTGCTTTGAGCTGGTAAACTTAAATTACTGGGAGCCGAAGGTACGGGAGTATATTCTTGATGTAATCGGGTTCTGGATTGATGAGTTTGACATTGACGGAATCCGCCTTGACTGTGCGGACTGTCTGGAATTTTCTTTTATGGAAGAAATGCGGCGTTTCGTAGATGCCAGAAAGAAAGATTTCTGGCTGATGGGAGAAGTGATTCACGGAGACTACAGCCGGTACATTTCTCCGGATAAATTAAACAGCGTAACAAATTATGAGCTTCATAAAGGGCTTTATTCCGGGCATAACGACCATAATTATTTTGAGATTGCTCATACAATAAGAAGAGAGTTCGACCAGAACGGAGGAATTTACAGAGGAATGAAGCTGTATTCTTTTGTAGATAATCACGATGTGGACAGAATCGCTTCCAAATTAAACGTGCAGGGACATATTTATCCGGTTCATACACTTTTGTTTACGCTTCCGGGAATCCCTTCTATTTATTATGGTTCTGAATTTGGTGTGCAGGGAAGAAAAGAAGGGGGAAATGACGCGCCTCTTCGTCCGAAGATTAATCTTCAGGAAATGAAGGAAAATATGCCGGATAAAAATCTTTATGAGTGGATTTGCACGCTTGGAAAAATTCATAAAGAGCAGAAAGCGCTTTCTGAAGGAACGTATCAGGAACTTCTTCTTACAAACAGGCAGTATGCTTTTGCAAGAATTCTGGGAGAGGAAGGCGTTCTTGTGGCAGTAAATAACGACGAACAGGAAGCAGAGCTCTGCATACGCGTGCCTGCTTCAGGAAAAACATATACAAGCCTTTTAAGCGGAGAAGAAATCCATGAAGAAAATGGAATGCTCCGTATTCGTCTGAAACCAAATGAAAGTGAGATAGCAGCGTTTAAATAAGGAAAACGGGGAGGAGAAAAAATGGAGTTTACACAGCTTGACCAGTATCTTTTTGGACAGGGAACACATTATGAAATATATAAAAAACTGGGGGCACATCCTACTTCTGTAAAAAGAAAAAAAGGCGTTTATTTTGCAGTATGGGCGCCTAATGCAAAAAGTGTTTCTGTTGTCGGTGAATTTAATGATTGGGATACAGAGGCAAATCCCATGCAAAAAGCAGGGGAGATAGGTGTTTATGAAGTGTTTGTTCCGGGAGCAAAGGAGGGGCAGCTCTATAAGTTTTATATTGAAGGAGCGCATGGGGAGGAGCTTTATAAGGCAGACCCCTACGCAAATGCAGCAGAGCTGCGTCCGGGAACTGCCTCCAGAATTACAAATATTACAGATTATAAGTGGACAGATGATAAATGGATGAAGCAGAGGGTGAATTTTGATGAAAAGGTTCAGCCTGTGTCTATTTATGAGGTACATCTTGGCTCCTGGCTGAAGCATTCTCCTACCGAAGAAAATAAAGAAGGTTTTTACACTTACAGAGAGGCTGCGCCAAGACTTGCGGAATATGTAAAAGAAATGGGCTACACACATGTGGAGCTTATGGGAATTGCAGAGCATCCTTTTGATGGTTCCTGGGGCTATCAGGTGACAGGATATTATGCGCCTACATCAAGATACGGAACACCGCAGGATTTCAAATATCTGGTGGATTATCTTCACAGACAGAAAATCGGTGTCATTCTTGACTGGGTTCCGGCTCATTTTCCGAAAGATGCACATGGTCTTGCAAACTTTGACGGAACGGCTGTATATGAGCATGAAGATCCGAGACAGGGTGAGCATCCTGACTGGGGAACAAAGATTTATAATTACGGAAGACCTGAGGTGAAAAACTTCCTTATTGCGAATGCACTTTTCTGGGTGGAGGAGTGTCACGTAGATGGTCTTCGTGTGGATGCAGTTGCTTCTATGCTTTATCTTGATTATGGAAAAAAAGATGGAGAATGGGTGGCAAATAAGTATGGAGAAAATAAGAATCTGGAGGCTATTGAATTTTTCAAACATTTGAATACCGTAGTTTTGGGAAGAAATCACGGAACGATGATGATAGCAGAGGAATCTACAGCATGGCCTAAGGTAACAGGAAAGGCAGAAGAGGACGGACTTGGATTTTCCCTGAAGTGGAATATGGGCTGGATGAACGATTTTCTGGAATATATGAAGCTTGACCCGTATTTCCGAAAATTCAATCATAATAAAATGACATTTTCTATGGTATATGCTTACAGTGAGAAATACATACTTGTTCTTTCCCATGACGAGGTAGTTCATCTGAAATGTTCCATGTTAAGTAAGATGCCGGGAGAATTGGACGAGAAGTTTAAAAATCTGAAAGCAGGATATGCTTTTATGTTCTGTCACCCCGGAAAGAAGCTTCTCTTTATGGGACAGGATTTTGGACAGCTTCGTGAGTGGAGTGAGGAAAGAGAGCTTGACTGGTTCCTCCTTGGAGAGGACGGGCACAGAAACTTAAAGAGTTTTGTGAAGGATCTTCTTCATCTGTATAAAAAATATCCGGCACTTTACGCAGGTGACAGCGATCCGGAAGGATTTGAATGGATTAATGCAAACGATGGAGACAGAAGTATTTTCAGTTTTGTACGAAAATCTCCTACAAAACGGAATAATATTCTTGTTGTATGTAATTTTACACCAGTTGCACGTCCGGATTACAGAGTGGGAGTACCGAAGAAGAAACAGTATAAATTGATTCTTGATGAAAACGGAATAACAGATCCGAAAATATTTAAAGCGGAGAAAAAGGAATGTGACAACAGGCCGTTTTCTTTTGCATATCCGCTTCCGGCTTACGGAATTGCAATATTTTTATATTAAAAGCTCTTGCAATTTTGGGAAGCCTGCGTTATAATGAGCGCGAAAGCAGGAAAATGAAAAAAGTACATGTTAGGTTTGCCGTCGGCAGCCAGAAAGGAGAATTAACATGAAAGTATCAAACATTAAAGACGTAGAGAAATTTTTTGAGGTAGTAGACAGCTGTGAAGGTAAAGTAGAGCTGGTAACTGGAGAGGGAGACAGATTAAATCTGAAATCTAAATTATCCCAGTACGTATCTCTTGCAAACATCTTCTCTGGCGGAGAAATTCCGGAACTGGAAATCGTTGCATACGAGAAAGAAGATATTGACAGATTAATGAACTTTATGATTAACGGCTGATAAAGCTGATGATACAAAAAGCGGGGGCATGACGGGGTCATGTCCTCTTTATTTTAGGAGGAATTTGAAATGGTTAAAATTGATATTATTTCCGGATTTCTGGGAGCCGGAAAAACAACACTGATTAAAAAGCTTTTGAAAGAGGGCTTTCAGAATGAGCAGGTAGTTCTGATTGAAAATGAATTCGGAGAAATCGGAATCGACGGTGGTTTTTTAAAGGAGGCAGGAATTGAAATCCGTGAGATGAATTCCGGCTGTATCTGCTGTTCTTTAGTGGGAGATTTCGGAGCTTCCTTAAAAGAAGTAGTAGAAAAATATAATCCGGACAGAATTATAATCGAGCCGTCCGGTGTAGGAAAACTTTCTGATGTAATCAAGGCAGTACAGGGCGTTCAGGAAGAAGTCGATATAGCGCTCAATAGCTATACAACTGTAGTGGATGCTAAAAAGTGCCGTATGTATATGCGTAATTTCGGGGAGTTCTTTAACAATCAGGTAGAGTATGCAGGCGCTATTATTATGAGCCGTACAGATATTGTGGATGAAAAAAAGGCGCAGGAAGCAATGGAGCTTCTTAGAAGCATCAATAAAAAAGCTGCTATTATCACTACTCCGATTGAGAAGCTTTCCGGAGAGAAGCTTGTGGAGGTTATGGAACATCCGGTATCTCTTGAAGAGGAAATGATGGAAGAGGAAGTATGCCCTGAGTGTGGACATGTACACGAGCATCACCATGAGCATCACCATCACGACGAGCATGAATGCGGCCACGAGCATCACCATGAGCATCACCATCACGATGAGCATGAATGCGGCTGCGGTCACGAGCATCACCATGAGCATCACCATCACGACGAGCATGAATGCGGCTGCGGCCATGACCATCACCATGAGCATCATCATCACCATGCAGACGAGGTATTTACAAGCTGGGGAAAAGAAACCATCCGTAAATATACAAAAGAAGAGCTTACCGGTATTCTGGACAGCCTGTCCGGTTCTGAGGAGTATGGCGTGATTCTTCGTGCCAAGGGAATGCTTCCCTGTGAAGATGGCACATGGATTTACTTTGATATGGTTCCGGAAGAAACAGAAATCAGAGAAGGTGCTCCGGAATATACAGGCCGTCTCTGTGTAATCGGATCTAAATTAAACGAAGAGAAGCTGGCACAGCTTTTCGGAATCTGAGAGGAAAATAAATATGGACGAAATCAGAGTGCCGATATACTTAATCACAGGTTTTCTTGAAAGTGGAAAAACAACGTTCCTTAATTTTACCCTGAATCAGGATTATTTTGAAATCGAAGGAAAAACTCTTCTGATTCTCTGTGAGGAGGGTGAGGAAGAATACGATCTTGATGCCCTGAAACAGAGAAATACAGTTGTGGAAATTATTGAAAAAGAAGAGGATTTTACAACGGAACGTCTTACCGCAATGGAGATTATCCATCAGCCGGAGCGTGTTGTGATCGAGTATAACGGAATGTGGCTTGTAAGTAATTTTGATAAAATGGAGCTTCCTTCCGGATGGGGTGTGGAGCAGCAGATTACATGTGTAGACGCAAGTACCTTCCAGATGTATATGGCAAATATGAAATCTATTTTTATGGATATGGTACGCAATACAGACATGGTTGTATTTAACCGCTGCAAAAAAGGCGACCCACTTCCAACCTACAGAAGAGGAATCAAGGTGGCAAATCAGAGAGCAGAGGTTATTTTTGAAGATGAGCAGGGCGAGCTTGACGATATTTTTGAAGACGAAATGCCATTTGACATCAATGCACCTGTAATTGATATTCTCCCGGAGGATTATGGAATCTGGTTTGTGGACGCAATGGACCATCCGGAAACATATGTTGGAAAAACAGTGCGCTTTAAGGGAAGAGCTTTAAAACCAAGAGGAATGGGAAGTAAATTCTTTGTGCCGGGAAGAACAGCAATGACCTGCTGTGCAGACGATACTACATTTCTGGGATATGTGTGCAAAAGCGCATATACCCCGAAAATTGCCGAGGGAGCATGGGTAGAAGTTACAGCAAAAGTGGCATTTGAAAGAAGAATGGAATACCAGGGGGAAGGAATTGTTCTGTATGCAGAAAATGTGCAGATTTGTGACCCGCTTGAAGAAGAAATGGTTTACTTTAACTGATAGGAGAACAGAAAAAATGTATTTAATTGTTGGTTTAGGCAACCCCGGTAAGCAGTACGAGGCTACCCGCCACAATATGGGGTTCGATGCCATTGATTATCTGATTGAGAAATACAATATTCCCCAGGCAGGGGTAAAATTCAACGCCATGTATGGAAAGGGTGTCATAGGAGGAGAAAAAGTAATTCTTATGAAGCCGCTGTCCTTTATGAATTTAAGCGGCGGTCCTGTTCAGGAAATGGCAAATTATTTTAAGATAGATCCGGAGACAGAGATGGTTGTCATCTACGATGATATTGATCTGGAGCCGGGACAGATTCGAATCCGCAAGCAGGGAAGTGCAGGGGGGCATAACGGAATCAAAGATATTATCCGTCGCCTTGGAACAGAGAAATTTCTGCGCATCAAAGTAGGTGTGGGAGCAAAGCCGAAAGGATGGGATCTGGCAGACCATGTGCTTTCCAGATTTGCAGACAGCGACAGACGTCTTGTGGATGAAGCAATTGAAAATGCCGGGGATGCTGTGGAAAAAATACTTTCCCAGGGGCCGGATGCAGCTATGAATGAATATAATCGTAAAAAAGCCTGAGAGGTTTATATGAAAGCATTTATACAGCCTCTGCAAAGTCTTGCAGAGTTTGAGCAGATACAGAAATGTGCCGGAGAGAACAGAGGAATTATGGAAATCTCCGGTTGTATAGAGTCCCAGAAAGTCCATCTGATGTATGGACTTTCCGGGCTTTTTCCATCTCATCTGATTCTTGCGGAAGATGAGAAAAGAGCAAAAGAAATTTACGAGGATTACCGCTTTTATGATAAAGAGGTATATTATTATCCTGCAAAGGACCTTCTCTTTTTTCAGGCGGATATTCACGGGAATTTACTGATACGACAGAGGATGCAGGTGATTAAGGCGCTCCTCGAAAAAGAGAGAATCACAGTAGTAACAAGTATAGATGGCTGTATGGATTTTCTGCTTCCTTTAGAAGAAATCAAAAAAAGTCTGATTCATTATGAAAGCGACAGCCCCATTGATTTGGATGATCTGAAAGACTCTCTTGTCGCTCTCGGTTATGAGAGAGTAGGACAAGTGGAAATGCCGGGACAGTTTTCAGTTCGGGGAGGCATTATTGATATTTACTCTCTTACAGAGGAAAATCCCTGGAGAATCGAGTTATGGGGAGATGAAATTGACTCTATAAGAAGTTTTGATGCAGAAAGCCAGCGGTCTCTTGAAAATCTTGATGAGATCACTATTTATCCTGCAGTGGAAAAAGTCGGAGAAAAAGAAATGGTATCTTTTCTGGAATATTTCTCCAGAGAAAAAAGCATTCT
This sequence comes from uncultured Blautia sp., assembly GCA_900541345.1. Taxonomy (GTDB): domain Bacteria; phylum Bacillota; class Clostridia; order Lachnospirales; family Lachnospiraceae; genus Blautia_A. The sequence goes on along the minus strand of UQJE01000009.1, from coordinate 28,446 downwards.
TTTTCTTGATGAACCGAACCATCTTGTGGAAAAAGGAATGGCTGTGGAGGAAGAGTATCTTCAGAGTCGTAAGCACAGGGAAGAAAAAGGAGAGCAGAAGCTTCCGGATAACTGGCTGTGCAGATTTGATACGCTTCAGAAAGCACTGAATCAGTATAACTGCGCGGCTTTCTGTGCCCTTGAGCCGAAACGGGGAAAATGGAAAATCACAGAAAAGTTTGACGTTACAGTAAAAACTGTAAATTCTTATAACAGCAGCTTTGAGCTTCTTGTAAAAGACCTTCTTCAATACAAAAAACAGGGATTTCAAATTGCGCTCCTCTCCGGTTCCAGAACGAGAGCGGAACGTCTTGCAAAAGATCTGCAGGAGGAAGGCTTAAATGCCTTTTACAGTACAGACTATGACCGTCTCATTCAGCCGGGAGAGATTATGGTTGCCTATGGTCATGCAAAAAAAGGTTTTGAGTACCCTCTAATTAAATTTGCTGTGATGACGGAAACAGATATTTTTGGTCAGGAGCAGAAAAAAAAGAAGAAGAAAAAGAATTATAACGGACAGAGAATCCAGGATTTTGCAGAGCTTTCTATTGGAGACTTTGTGGTACATGAAAAACACGGTCTTGGAATTTACCGGGGAATTGAAAAGGTAGAAGTAGATAAGATTGTAAAAGATTACATCAAAATCGAGTACAGGGGAGGAAGCAATCTCTATATTCTTGCGACCCAGCTTGATGCGCTTCAGAAATATTCCGGGGCAGACACGGCAAAAGCACCAAAATTAAATAAGCTTGGCGGACAGGAATGGAATAAGACAAAGAGCAGAGTTCGGGGAGCAGTAAAAAATATTGCAAAAGAGCTTGTGGAGCTTTATGCAGTGCGCCAGGAAAAGGAAGGCTATGTATGTGGACCGGATACGGTGTGGCAGAGAGAGTTTGAGGAAATGTTTCCATATGAAGAGACAGAAGATCAGTTAAATGCCATAGAAGATACAAAGCGGGATATGGAAAGTACAAAAATCATGGACCGTCTTGTATGTGGAGATGTAGGATACGGTAAGACAGAGGTTGCTCTTCGTGCTGCTTTCAAGGCAGTTCAGGAAAGCAGGCAGGTGGTGTATCTTGTGCCTACGACAATTCTTGCACAGCAGCATTACAACACGTTTGTGCAGAGAATGAAGGAATTTCCAGTTAAGGTAGAGCTTCTCTGTCGATTCCGTACTCCCGCTCAGCAGAAAAAAGCAATCGAGGGATTAAAAAAAGGACAGGTTGATATTGTAGTGGGAACGCACCGGGTTCTGTCCAAAGATATAGAATTTAAGAATCTTGGTCTTTTAATCATTGATGAGGAACAGCGTTTCGGTGTTGCCCATAAAGAAAAAATCAAGCAGCTGAAAAAAGATGTGGATGTTCTTACCCTTACGGCAACGCCAATTCCGAGAACCCTTCATATGAGCCTTATTGGAATCCGGGATATGAGTGTCCTGGAAGAGCCGCCAATGGACAGGATACCGATTCAGACGTACGTTATGGAATACGATGAGGAGACAGTCCGGGAAGCAATTAACAGGGAGCTTCGCCGTGGAGGACAGGTTTACTACGTATATAACAGGGTGACGGATATTGCGGAGGTTGCGCTTCGAATTTCCAAGCTTGTGCCGGATGCAAGAGTGGATTTTGCTCACGGGCAGATGAGTGAACGGGAGCTGGAGCAGGTAATGTACGGATTTATTAACGGAGAGATTGATGTTCTTGTATCTACGACTATTATTGAGACGGGACTTGATATTTCCAATGTAAATACTATGATTATCCACGATTCTGACAGATATGGACTTTCTCAGCTTTATCAGCTTCGCGGAAGAATCGGACGCTCCAACAGAACCTCGTATGCGTTTCTGATGTACCGCCCCAATATGGTGCTGAGAGAAACTGCGGAAAAACGTCTTGCGGCTATCCGCGAGTATACAGATCTGGGAAGCGGCTTTAAGATTGCCATGAGAGATCTCGAACTTCGAGGAGCAGGAAATCTTCTTGGTGCACAGCAGCACGGACATATGAACGCGGTGGGATATGATCTTTACTGTAAAATGTTAAGTGAGGCGGTCAAGGAAGCAAAGGGCATTCATACAATGGAAGATTTCGAGACGTCGGTTGATCTGAATATAGATGCCTTTATTCCGGATACTTATATCAGCAACGAGTTTCAGAAGCTCGATATTTATAAGAGAATTGCGGGAATCGAAAATCAGAGTGATTACGATGATATGCTTGAAGAGCTTCTCGACCGGTTCGGCGAACCGACAAAAGCAGTCTTAAATCTTCTTGCCATAGCAAAGATGAAAGCAATGGCGCATCAGGCGTATGTGACAGAGATTAAACAGACTGGAAAAGAAATCAAAATCACTCTTTATGAGAAGGCGAAAATAAATCCTGCAGGAATTCCGGCTCTTATGGATAAGTATAGAAGGCGTCTTCAGTTTAAAACAGATAAAGAGCCGAAATTTATCTTTTTGCCCCAGGGAAAAGTGGTTGAGGCTCTTACAGAATTTGCAGAAGAACTGCAGAAACTGGTAGAAGAATAGAGGATACAAAATAGTCTGAACATTTTGTGTTTTTCAAAATTTTATCTTGCTGAAAAAGAAAAAAGAGTTTATACTTACGATAGTGCAGTCTTGTAACAAAATGAAGGACTGAAGAATCGTGTAGTAATGGAGGAAGAAATGAGAAGAGCAGCAGGAAGAACCGCAGCAGCAGTGCTGGCAGGCGTACTGGCAGCAGGTATGCTTACCGGATGCGGTGAGAAAAAATTAGATGGAACAAAAACAGTTGCAACGGTAAACGGAACAGAAATACCGATGGGTGTTGTAAGTATTGCGGCAAGACAGCAGCAGGCACAGATGGATGCTATGTACGCAAGCTTTACAGGAAGCGGTGTGAATATCTGGGATACGGTTGCTGATGAAAAAACCGGAGAAACATACGGAGAGCAGGCTGCAAAAGATACCTTAAAACAGGTTGAGCTTATGTATATTATGAAAGATAAGGCAGCAGATTATAAGGTAGAAGTAACAGAAGAAGATGAAAAGGCAATTGCCGAGGCAGCAAAAGCATTTATAGAAGCAAACAGCGAGGAGACAATCGCAGAGCTTTCTGTTACAGAAGAGCAGGTAAAAACATATCTTGAGCTTCAGACATATAAACAGAGAATGTATGATGCGATTATGGATGAGGCTAAAGTAGAAGTGACAGACGAGGAAGCAAATCAGTCTTCCTTCACATATGTAAGCATTTCCACAAGTGGAGAGGAGCTCACAGAAGACGATAAAAAGAAGAAAAAAGAGCAGGCCCAGGAAATCCTGGACAAGATGAAAGAAGACCCGACTGGAGATATGAGCGAGGCAGCAAAAGCTGCAGATGAAAGTTACAACGCTCTTACCGGAACCTTTACAACTGCAGAGAGTAAAGAAGAGGATGGAGATTCCGCCTACTATCCGAAAGAGGTTCTTGAAGTTCTTCGCGGGCTGAAGGAAGGAGAAATGGCTCCTGAAGTGATAGAGACAGATACAGGCTATTATGTAGTGCGTCTTGATAAAAAGCTTGATGAAGAGGCAACAGAGTCGAAAAGAGAATCTCTGGAATCTGAAAAGAAAACAGAGTATTACACAGAAACAACGGATAAATGGCTTGAGGATGCAGAAATTAAGGCGGATGACAAAGTACTTAAAACACTGAAAATCACAGATACTCATAAATTTACAATGAAAATGCCGGAGGTAACAGAAACACCGGAGGCAGAAACAACAGAAGCTCCGGAAGAGGCAGAAACAACAGAAGCACCGGAAGAAGCGGAAACAACACCGGAGGCAGAAGCAACAGCAACTCCGGAACTGACAGAAACAGCAGAATAAGGAACAGAAACAGCATCGGATTTTCCGATGCTGTTTTGCCGGATTAAAAGAAGCAGGAAGGGAACTATTCATGGGAAAGAGTACAACAAATGACATGACAGTGGGAAGTCCTGTGAAACTGATTATACAGTTTATGATTCCCATGTGTCTCGGAAATATTTTTCAGCAGTTTTATAATATTGCGGATTCAATTATTGCAGGACAGTTTATTGGTGTAAATGCGCTGGCAGCCATTGGAAGCACAGGCTCTCTGATGTTTTTTGTAACAGGGTGGCTGAATGGACTGACAAGTGGTTTTGCCATTTTAGTATCTCAGCTTTTCGGGGCAAAGAAATACGATGAGATGCGTCATTATGTGGCAATGTCCATTTATCTGACAGCAGCGTTTACCATTGCGATGACAGTTGGGTTTGAGATTGCAAATGCGCCGATTCTCCGTATGATGAACACGCCGGACGAGGTTATCGGGGACGTAGTCAAATATATGGCGATTATTTACGCAGGACTTGCAGTTACGGCAGCTTATAATGCCTTATCCTCTTTTTTGCGTGCTTTAGGGGATTCCAAATCGCCGTTGTATTTTCTTATCATTTCCGCACTGCTTAACATAGTGCTGGATATTGTTTTTATTGTGTGTTTTGGCATGGGAGTAGAAGGCTGTGCATATGCAACTGTAATTGCTCAGGGAATTTCAGCGCTTCTTTGTCTCGTTTACATTAAGAAAAAAATGCCGCTTCTTCATTTGGAGAAAAAGAATTTTCAAGTTTCTGTAAACAGCTTTAAAAGACTTCTTGCACTTGGTATTCCAATGGGACTGCAGTTTTCTATTACAGCAATCGGAACGATTATTGTGCAGGGTGCGGTTAATGTTTACGGAGCTGTTCATATGGCGGGATTTTCCGCAGCAGGAAAACTGCAGAATATTGTGACTACAATTTTTGTGGCATTTGGAGCAACTGCAGCTACATTTGTAGGACAGAACCGGGGAGCCGGAAAGATGGATCGTGTAAAAGCAGGTGTAAAAAGTACGCAGCTTATGATTCTCGGCTGGAGTGTAATTTCTATGGTGATGGTATTTTTCTTTGGAAAATATCTTACCTGCATCTTTGTAAGTCCGTCAGAGACAGAGGTGCTGGATGTATCGGTTACATATTTCAGGACAGTATTCTGGGCATATCCGTTCCTTGGAAGCATCTTCCTTTACAGAAATGCGCTGCAGGGTATGGGATATGGACTTGTTCCAATGCTTGGAGGTATATTTGAGCTTGTGGCAAGAGCAGGAATTGTTTTCTTTATTGCAGGAAAAACAAGTTTTGCAGGTGTGTGCCTGGCAGATCCGGCAGCCTGGATTGCGGCGTTGATTCCGCTGATTCCATATTATATCTATGTTATGAAGAAATACAGGAAGACAAATAGAATAGACGGTTAAAAAGGGGCGCTGCTTCACAGTTGTTATCTGACTGTGAAGCAGCGCCTCTGTCGTTTTATTCTTTTTATCCGATCAATCCAAAATGTTTCAGCGCATTGTAAATTCCATTATTTTCAATATCTGTTGTCTGGTATGTGCAGAACGGCAGGATTTCTTTCATTGCATTTCCCATAGCAATGCTGTTTCCGGCGTATTTCAGCATGGGCAGGTCGTTGTTGCTGTCACCGAAAGCATAACTGCTTTCAAGAGGAAGGTTGAAATAATCAAGAAGAAACTGGATTCCGGTTGCTTTGCTTGTGTCCTTCCGTGTGACTTCATAAATGTTTTCTCTGTGCTGAAAAAGAAGGTACTTATCTTTGCTGAAGTTCCGGAAAGTCTCAAAATCGGAATCAGGAAAAACTTCAATTAAAAATTTATCAAAGGTGTAGGTGTCTTTTTCTTGGAAAACAGACAGGTCTTCCACAGGTACTTTTCCTATAAAATTTTTCGTGAGAGAACATTGTACAGGAGCAGCGCCATCCATAAGAAGCCCGGTAGGACGCTCGAAAATCGTTCCGATTTTACATTCCCGAAGGAGGCGCACTGTTTCTTCGCATACATCATGAGAAATGGTCTGTTCAAAAATCAGTTCGTCATGAAGATAAATCTGGGAACCGCAGCCGCATACATAGCCGTCAAAACCGAGGGCTCTTATATTTTCAGGAATAAGAAAACGGGTTCGGCCGGAGTTGATAAAAGTAAGGTGTCCCTGCTCCTGGGCTTTTTTCAGTCCGATAACTGTACTTTCCGGAATGGAGAATGGTGGCGGTGTTAAAAGTGTTCCATCAATATCAAAAAAAAGTATTTTTTTATCTTTTGCTTCCATATTATATGTCTTCCTCCTGTGATTTTGAAAAGTCCTGCATAGTAACCCGGATGCCGTTTACTTCCACATTGTCTTCCATTGGGATCACAAGACATTTTCTGCCGTCAATCATTCTTGTTTCCACGAGATCAGCCCGGTCAGGGGAAACGTTTATTACAACATCGGGGGTTTTAATCTCAAATTTTCTTGTATTTGTAATATTAGAAGCCATAAGAGAAGATTTTTCTCCGGCTGTAAGCTCATATTGCTCATCAAATCGTTCAAGTTTTTCTTCTTCTATGCCACAGTCCTCAAAGAGACGTTTTACCTCATGTTTTGTGAGAACGACAGGTTCTGGTTCGTCTTTCTGCGCTTCGATAATTTCATTTAATCGTTCATGAATAGTTACGACTGTGTCGTAGGCGCAGTCCTCACCCAGGGTTTCTTCCACAAGGGTGTTGAAGGAATCTCTCTGTCCTCCGGCAGAAAGGGGAGCAGTACAGCCAAAAATTTCATCTATAAAGACGGAGCGGAGAGCTTCTGCATTTTTTGTATAGTAAAGTATACTGTGAAGATCCGTACTTCTGTCATTAAAAACAGGAAAAAGAAAACCAAGATCCGGCATTTCCACAATCCAGTCACGGATTCTGTCTTCTATATTATTTGTCTGAGCATTATAGCACAACCCGGCTTTGGAAAGCTTTACAGGGCAGATGCTGCAGAGAATGTGTTCATAAATCTCATCAGAAGCATCAAACATATCCTGTCCGTCGGAAGATTTTCCGGGAATATCATAAACTGCATGGATAAGAATAATATAATAGTTTTCCCCGTACTCATAATTTTCAATGATTTTGTCATAGAAGCTTTCCACAAGAGAATCATCTTTCAGCTTGCTTTCTTTCAGTTTTCGCAGAAAATACTGAGTTCCGCCTTCCTGTTCCTGGTCAAGAGGAAAATCCATATTCAGGAGATTCTTTCCTATTGTGCCGGACAGGGTTTTTTTGAAAATATCAAAGTATTTAAACATTTCTTCTTCTGATAGAGATAAAAATGCTTCCTTCAGTTCTGTTTTTTTATTTTTTTCTCCGTCAACATAACAGCCGCATATACGGGTAATACAGCAGTTATCTGGAGAAAACTGTTTTTTTATTTCCGATATTTCTTTTTTATTCATATTGGCCTCCTGTGTTTATGTAAAAAATATTATAGCACATATCCGGTCAGATAGGAGATGGGAATATAAAAGAGAAGACGGAAAGAGGTGTACAGAATGCACAATATATAAGAAGATTTTTATAACAGATAACCAAAACTGTTAAGAAATTTATAGGACATGAGAAAAAATTTGTATGTTCTTTTTGAACAGAAGTTGCTAAAATGTAAAACATGAAGCGGAGAGAACCGCAAAAAAAGGAGGACGTTTTACAATGAAAAGAAAATTACTGGCTAGCTTACTTTGCTTAACAATGGGCGTAACAACAGTTGCTGGTGCTACATGCGTATTCGCAGAAGAGGCTGCAACAGAAGAAGCTACAGAAGAGACAACAGAAGAAGCTGCTGAGGAAGCTGCAGAAGAAACAGCAGAAGCAATCGACATGGAAGGTGTTGATGTAGAAAACACAAAAATCGGTATCAGTATTTATCAGTTCGCTGATAACTTCATGACACTGTATCGTACAGAACTGGTTCGTTACCTGACAGAAGACCTTGGATTCAAAGAGGAAAACATCATTGTACAGGATGGTAAAAATGATCAGGCTGAGCAGACAAACCAGATCAACAACTTCATCACAGACAAAGTTGACGTTATGATCCTGAACCTTGTACAGGCTTCTTCCGCTCCACAGATTACAGATATGTGTAACGAAGCTGGAATCCCTGTAGTTTACATCAACCGTCAGCCAGACGAAACAGAATCCAACAGATGGGCAGAAGAAGGAATCAAAGCTACATACGTTGGCGCAGATGCCAGACAGTCCGGTACATTCCAGGGTGAAGAAATCCTTGAAACAGAAACAAAAGGTGACATCAACGGTGATGGAAAAGTTTCCTACATCATGATTCAGGGTGACCCGGAGAACGTAGATGCTCAGTACAGAACAGAGTTCTCTGTAAAAGCTCTTACAGATGGTGGTATGGAAGTAGAAGAACTTCTTATGCAGAGAGGTGACTGGGATCAGGCTAAAGGACAGCAGATCACACAGGACGCTCTTACACAGTTCGGCGATCAGGTAGAAGTTGTATTCTGTAACAACGACGCTATGGCTCTTGGTGCTCTTCAGGCAATTCAGGCAGCTGGAAGAACAATAAACGAAGACATCTACCTTGTTGGTGTTGACGCTCTTACAGATGCTGTTCAGAACATCGTAGACGGAAACTTCACAGGTACAGTATTCAACGATCACTTCAGCCAGGCTCAGGAAGCAGCAGCTCAGGCAGTTAAATTCCTGAAAGGTGAAGAAGTTGAGCCAGTTAACATGGTAGACTACGTAAAAGTTACTGCTGACAATGCAGCAGAAATTCTTGAAAAAATCAAATAATTATATTTGAGGGAATGAATTAAACAGAATCAAACTATCAGGTGTGTTGAAAGAGACACACCTGATTTTATGAAAACATATGAAAGGAGAGAGTGGGATGGCAGAATATAGATTGGAAATGCGCGGAGTAAGCAAAAGCTTTCCGGGTGTTAAGGCACTGGACAAAGTTAATCTGAAAGTACGTCCGGGAACTGTCCATGCTCTGATGGGCGAGAACGGTGCAGGTAAATCCACGCTCATGAAATGTCTGTTTGGTATCTATCACATGGACGAAGGGGAAGTCTTTGTTGATGGTGAGAAGGTTAATATTCAGAATCCGGATGAAGCATTACATAAAGGACTTGCTATGGTGCATCAGGAGCTGCAGCCGGTTCCGGAGCGTACCATTGCAGAAAATATGTACCTTGGTCGATTCCCTGTAAAATCTTTTGGTCCGATTAAGGTAATCGATCATAAAACAATGAATGAAGAGGCAAAGAAATGGCTGGAGAACGTAAAAATGCCATTTGACCCAAGAAAAAAACTTGGCCATTTGTCTATTTCCCAGATGCAGTCAATTGAAATCGCAAAGGCTGTTTCTCAGGAAGCAAAGCTTATTATTCTTGATGAGCCGACATCTTCCTTAACTGATAACGAGGTAGAGGCATTATTTAGAATTGTTCGTGATTTACGTGACAGAGGAGTATCCTTTGTATTTATTTCTCATAAAATGGCAGAGCTTCGTCAGATTTCCGATGATATTACAATCATGCGAGACGGATGCTACGTTGGAACATGGGAAATGAAAAACATCAGTGATGATGAAATTGTAAAACAGATGGTTGGTCGTGAGCTTACAAATATTTATCCTCCTCTTGATAACAATCCGGGAGACGTTCTCCTTGAGGTAAATAATTTTACAAGTATTCATGACGGTTCTTTCAAAAACTGTTCCTTTAAACTGAGAAAAGGAGAAATCCTTGGATTCGGCGGACTTGTAGGTGCACAGCGTACAGAGCTTATGGAAGCAATTTTCGGTATTCGCCATACGGTAAGCGGAGAAGTAAAACTTAATGGCAAAACTCTTGATATTAAACGTCCTCAGGATGCCATTAATAATGGTATCGGTATGATTACAGAAGACCGTCGTGGTTCCGGTATTCTCGGATGTCTGTCTATTGCCGATAACGTATCCATCGCTTCTCTGAACCAGTATCTGGAAGCAGGTATCAAACTGAATAAGAAAAAAATCGAGGAGCTTGTTCAGGATAACGTATCAAAACTGAGTATTAAAACTCCAAGCAGTAAAACCCTGATTCAGTCTCTTTCCGGTGGTAACCAGCAGAAGGTTATTATTTCCCGTTGGCTTGCAAACAACCCGGATGTCCTGATCATGGACGAGCCTACTCGTGGTATTGACGTAGGTGCAAAATATGAGATTTACCAGATTATGATCGATCTGGCAAAACAGGGAAAAGGAATCATCATGATTTCTTCTGAGATGCCTGAGTTACTTGGTGTATCAAACCGTGTTATGGTTATGTGTAACGGAAAAATCACAGGTGAGGTTTCCGGTAATGAAATGACACAGGAAAATGTTATGCACTATGCAACACAGTTCTAAAAGAGGGAGGAGAAACAATGGATAAGTCAAAAAAATTTGATTTGAAAAAACTTTTACTGGATAACGGTATTATTGTACTGTTAATGATCCTGGTACTTTATGTAAGTATTACAGTACCAACATTCAGAAGCTTTAGAAACCTTATGAACCTTGCGATCAACGCAGCGCCTCGTGTTATTATCGCTCTTGGTGTCAGCGCCTGCCTGATCACAAAAGGTACAGACCTTTCTGCAGGACGTGTTGTTGGTTTAAGTGCTTGTCTTGCAGGTATTATGCTCCAGAAACCGGATGCACCTGGTAAGATTTGGCCGAATTTTCCTGTATTAAACGTATGGGTAGTTCTTCTTATTGTTATTGCAATCTGTGCAGTTTTTGGTGTAATTAACGGTGTTGTTATTTCTTATCTGAATGTACCGGCATTCATTGGTACACTTGGTATGCAGCTTATTGTTTATGGTATTGCACTTGTTGTAACAAACTCTGTTCCGATTGGTGGATACCGTGCAGACTATATTGCAGTTACACAGGGTAAGGTTGGACCGATTCCGTTACTGTTCATCTACCTGATCATTGCAGCTGCTATTTTCTGGTTTGTTTATAACTACACACGTCACGGAAAATATATGTATGCAATTGGTGGAAACGAGGTTGCAGCAGAGGTTTCCGGTGTTAATGTTAAGAAAACAAAAATTATCATTTACATCACAGCAGCAGCTATGTACGCAATCGCTGGTTTCCTTCTCGGTGGTAAATCCGGTGGAACAAGTGTTAACATGGGTATGGGTTACGAGCTGGAAGCTATTGCAGCTTGTACAATCGGTGGTGTATCTGTAAACGGTGGTATTGGTAAAGTATCCGGTGTTATCATCGGTGTAGCAGTATTCGAGCTTCTGAAATCTGCTCTCCAGTTCCTTGGAGTAAATACAAACTACCAGTATATCGCACAGGGTATCGTTATCGTTGTTGCTATCGCACTTGATATTCGTAAATATATTACTAAAAAATAAAAAGAATGAGGGGGCGGGCTCAAAGTTGCGAAGCCCGCACGCCCCCGCAAACTCCCCTCTCGGGCACGCAAGGAAGCGAGAGTTCGGACAGGGGAAGGGAATAGAGGAAAACAGAGAACAGGCGATTGGGAATAGGACCCGACCGCCTGTTTTTTGTCTGTTTTGCTGCGATATACAGTGAGGGGAAGTAAGGCGGGGAAAGACATATTTTTGGTTTTATGATATGGGGTATCGTGGTATAATAAAGGATATTGAGTTATGTGAATTTAGGAGTTAAGTGAGGATAGGGTATGGAGTTATATAATATTTTGCTTGTAGACGATGAGACAGATGTGCTGGAGGCTATGAAGAAGAAGATTGACTGGGAGGCCCTGGGATTTTGCCTTGCAGGAACAGCAGAGAACGGGCAGGAAGCCCTGGAAATGGCAGAGCAGCTCCATGTAGATGTGGTGATGACAGATATTAAGATGCCATATATGGACGGACTTACTTTATGTAAGAAACTGAAGGAAAATTACCGGAATATTAAGGTTGTTATTTATTCCGGGTTTGATGATTTTGAGTTTGCCAGAGAGGCGGTCCATCTGGAAGCGGAGGAGTATCTTTTAAAACCAATCAGTTCAAAGGATATGGAAAATGTTTTCGGGAAAATAAAGAAGAAACTGGATGAGGAATTTAACCAGCACAGAAATGTAAATAAGCTTTATGAATATTACAGGAAAAGTCTCCCTGCAATGCAGGAACAGTTTGTTATGGGTGTTCTGGAAGGCAAAATCACGGGAGAACGTCTGAAAAATATGATGGAGATGTATGAGCTTGATTTAAATGCTCCATATTATGTTGCAGTCAATCTTTACGCAGAAGCAGCCGTAAAAGAGCAGTCGGAAAAAACAGCTCAGCTTTTGAATTTTTCTCTTCGCGATATGGCGGAGGAGTACCTTAAGGAAAAAATGTCTTTTTACTGCATTAACTATCTGGATGAAGTGATTTTTATATTTATGCTTCAGGAAGATAAAGAAATAGAAAACGTACTGTATCACGTGGACCAGATATGTAAGATGGGTTCCCGTGTTCTGGACGTACAGGTTACCGGTGCAGTAGGACAGCCATGTAATTCACTGGATACATTATTGTCCTCCTACCAGGAAGCGAAGACGGCTATGGAATACAGAACTATTTTAGGCGGAAGTCAGGTTCTTTATATCAAAGATATAGAGCCCAATCCTCAGGACTCTGTGGCGTTTATGGAATATGATTTTCAGAATCTTGTCCGTGCTGTAAAAATCGGTGACAGAAAAGAGACAGATGAAGCGATTCAGTCTTTTATGGACAGCCTTCGAAATGGATGTATTACACCAAACCAGTATCAGCTTATTTGTATGGAACTTTCTACAGAGCTTATGAAAATCGGCCGTTCCTATAAGCTTCGTACAAAGCAGATATTCGGGGCAGGAGAGCATATTCCGTGGCAGGAGCTTTATAAGCACCTTTCTGTAGATGAGCTGGAGAGCTGGCTTAGGGAAATCTGTAATAATCTTCGCCACACGCTCCGCCATGAGAGAAGCGATTCTACGATTCGGCTTACAGAGCAGGCAAAGGCATATATTGGTGAGCACTATAAAGAAAATGACCTTTCTGCGGAAACACTGTGTCACCAGCTGAATGTAAGTGCTGCGTATTTTTCTACTATCTTTAAAAAAGAGGTGGGATTAAGCTTTGTGGCATATCTTACAAAAATTCGACTGGAACACGCAGTTGAGCTTCTGCGTACAACAGAAGATAAAACGTATGTGATTGCCGAGGCAGTAGGATATACAGAGCCCAATTATTTCAGCTATGTTTTTAAAAAGCAGTATGGGATTTCTCCTTCAAAATACCGCGCGAATATGGCGATGGAAGCAGACAGGAAAGATAAGGACGTATGAGATATATAAAAGAAAAACTGAGGCAGTTTGGAGAATATTTTAATCATAAAGGAATTCAGTTTGTAATTGCGGCCTCCTTTACGCTGGTGGCAATTCTGGGAATGGGATTTGTAGGGGTTTTCCTGTACCGGGGATATGGAAGTGCTGCAGAGGACATGGTTTTAAATAACAGCAAGCAGGTGATCGATCAGGTAGAGATCAATCTGAATACATATCTTCGAAATATGATGCGTATTTCAGATGCGATTTATTATAATGTAATAAAAAATACGGATCTGGATGAAGAAAATATGAGCCAGGAAATGAATCTGCTTTATGAGGTGTACAAAGACAGTCTTGTGGGTCTGGCGTGCTTCACAGATACAGGAGAATTAATAAGCTCAGTTCCGATGGGCAGTGTGAAGGAAAACGTAGATGTAACAAAACAGAAATGGTTTATGGATGCCCAGGATAAAATGGAGAACCTTCATTTTTCGGATTTACATGTGCAGAATATTTTTGAAAACAGTACGAACCGTTATTATTGGGTGATTTCACTAAGCCGTGGTGTGGAGCTTACAAACAGTGGAAAAATGTCAGAGGGAATTCTCCTTGTAGATATGGATTTCAGCGGTATCCGTCAGCTTTTTGCAAAGGTAAACAGCCAGAATATGGGATATGTATATCTTATGGACAGCAACGGAAAAATTATTTATCATCCCAGACAGAATCTTATTTTTTCTGACAGAATACAGGAAAATAATGAAGTTGCAAAAGGCTATGATGATGGAGCGCACAGAGAGACTTTTGAAGGGGAAGACAGAATGGTCGCTGTGAAAACAGTGGGTTATACAGGCTGGAAAATTGTAAGTGTCATGCCGATGGAAAAGTTTCTGGGAGATTTCAGCAGAACAAGGACAATGGCTGTTATGATCATCATTGTGGCTATTCTTGTTATGATTTTTGCAAATCAGTTTGTAGCGATAAGGGTGGCAAAACCATTAAGGAATCTGGAAGACTCCCTTACCGGAATCGGGATAGACAGAGAGCCTCAGATTTATATTGGAGGACCTCCGGAAATTCAGCATCTGGGGGAGACAATCCGATCTATGGTAGAACAGCTTCGTCAACTGACAGACGATATTGTAAAGGAACAGGAAGAAAAAAGAAAAAGTGAGCTTGATGCGCTTCAGTCTCAGATTAATCCGCATTTCCTTTACAACACTCTGGATTCGATTATGTGGATGATAGAGGCTGAGAAGTATGAAGATGCGATTTCTATGGTACAGGCTCTTTCCAGACTTTTCAGAATCAGTCTTTCCAAAGGAAAAAACATAATCACAATAGGAGAGGAGCTGCAGCATGCCAAGAATTATCTTGATATCCAGAAGTACAGATACAAAAATAAATTCACCTCTTACTTTGAAATAGAAGAGGGAATTGAAAAGTATAAAACCATTAAACTGATTATACAGCCGCTAATAGAAAATGCGATTTACTATGGAATGGAATATATGGATGGCGACGGTGAGATTTATGTTCGGGCATATACAAAAGACAGTGATTTATTTATCGAGGTGGAAGATAACGGTCTTGGTATGCAGAAAGAGCAGGTAGAAAACATTCTTACAGACGGAACAAGAATCAGAAGCAAAGGCTCCGGTATCGGAATACGAAATGTGCATCAGAGAATCCAGCTTTATTTTGGAACAGAATACGGGCTGGAAATTTTAAGTGAGCCTGACGAAGGAACGACCGTACGTATTCATTTACCAAAGACAGAAAATGTGGAAGAAAAGAAGAAAGAGGAATAGTAAATGGGAAGGCTGAAATACTGGAGAGGATTTATAGCTGCGCTGGCAGCGGTGATAACACTTGGTGTTGTCTATTATTACGGTGCAGTTTACAAAGATAAAAACGCAGAACAGGCGCTATATTCTGTTGTTCTTTATGAAGACAGTCCAAATGAGTGGGATACACTTATGGAAGGAATCAATCAGGCAGAGAAGGATTTCGAGGTGGATATCCGGTATGTGACAATGGGAAATGCCAGAACGGCAAAAGAGCAGATGGATATGATAAAACGGGAAATTCAGGATGGTGCCAATGGAATTCTTCTTGCTGCTGTTGACAGTGAAGGAATCGGACAGTATTTGAAGGATGATGAATTTTCTGTTCCGGTAGTGACAGTTGAGACAGGGATAGAAAGTGAAATGCCAAAGACAGAAGCTCATATCAGTGCAGATAATTATGCCATGGGACAGATGCTGGGAGAAAAAATTCTTAAAGATATGGAGAAAGAGGGAAAAAAGGAAACAGTAGCTGTTATACGAGAATACATGGAAAGGGATAGTGTGAAGGAAAGATATGAGGGACTTATGGCTGCGCTTCATGAAGGCGGCGTAGAAACTGTGGCACGTTCCCGTCAGAAAGGAGATTTCAATTTAAGTCTTTATATAGGCGAAGTGATGCGGGAATATCGTTACATTACCGCTCTTGACAAGTATACAACAGAGGAAGCTGCAAAGGCGTGGGATCAGTACCGGTATGAGTTTGACCGTACCGTTGCTCCTGTTTCCACAGATAAGAGACCTGTAAAAGTTTATGGAATTGGAAATACGGCACAGACAGTCAGTGACCTGGATAATGGAAAAATAGAAGCCTTTGTGTATCAGAATGAATTTAATATGGGGTACAATGGAATAAAAGCTCTTGTGGAAAAGCAGGAGAAAGGATACGTAGCGGAAGAATACGATATTATGTATAAGCTTGTTACAAGAGAGACTTTATATGAGTCGGAAAACGAACGTCTTCTGTTTTCCAATCAATAAGGAGGAAGAATATGAGAAAAGTGCGGAGAAGGGCAGGACTTTGTGTTATCTTTACAGGTGTAGCGCTTATGTGCGGCTGCGGAAATCCCGGAGCAGGTGAGGAAGAAAAAGAAAGCTTGAAAATAGGGATCAGTGTGTATGATCAATATGATACGTTTGTATCTCAGATGGTATCCAGTTTTCAGGAGTACGCAAAGGAAAAAGAAAAAGAGTGGGGGATTCCTATTACACTGGAAATAAAAAGCGCCAAAAACAGCCAGATTGTGCAGAACGATCAGATGGATGATTTTATAGGGGATAATTTTGATATTGTGTGTATCAATCTGGTGGACAGAACAGATGCATCTACAATTATTGAGAAAGCAAAGAGCAGTGACATTCCTGTGATTTTCTTTAACCGGGAACTTGTAGAGGAGGATCTGGAACGATGGGATAAGCTGTACTACGTGGGAGCCGATGCCTTTGAATCAGGAGAAATGCAGGGAGAGATTCTTGTAGAAGAATGTGAAAAAAACTTTACATCCATTGATAAAAACGGCGATGGGATTCTCCAGTATGTGATGCTTGAAGGAGAACCCGGTCATAATGATTCTATGGTACGGAGTATGTCAGTGATTAACGAAGTTACAGACAGCGGATATCTTGTGGAAAAGCTTGAGGATGGAATTGCAAACTGGAACAGGGATCAGGCGGCAAATAAAATGAAGCAGTTTCTGGAATCTTATGGAGATGAAATAGAGGTTGTATTTGCCAATAATGACGATATGGCGCTTGGTGCAATTGATACGCTCAAGGACATGGGAATGAAAGAGTCTGACAAAGACTGGCCTGTAGTACTTGGTATTGACGGAACGGTTGTAGGACTCGATGCAGTGAAGAAAGGAGAAATGTTGGGAACAGTTCTTAATAATTTCAGAGGACAGGCACAGGGAATGCTGGAGCTTGCCTATTCCATAAAAACAGAAAAACCACTTCCTGAAGAATTTGAGCTTTTAAATGGAAAATATATCCGACTTCCTTATAAGATAATTACGAAGGACAATCTTGGGGAAGTGCAGATGGAATTAATGGAGTAGAAAACACAGAAGGATTGTCATTGGCAGTCCTTCTGTGTTTTCTGTTATTATAGTTTATAATATTTATTTCATCTTTCGTTACAAAGAATTTGAAAAAATTAATCTGGTTTTTACAAAACACAGGTATTGGATTTCACCTTTAACTGATAATATAGGACATGTCATGACAAATAATATACAAAATTATTTGAGAATTATAAAAACATAATGAAATCATATGATAAATATGAAAATTAAAGGGGGATCTATTATGAGAAAGAGAAACCATGTAATACTGTTTGCTCTGGCGTCTGCAGTAATGCTTGGATGCGTTCCGGCATACGCGGAAGAAACCGGCGAGACAAAGGAAATTCAGATTCTTTCCACCAGTGACCTTCATGGGAAATTTGCACCGTATGATTACGCTGTAAACGAAGAAAGTACATCTGGAAGTATGGCGCAGATTCAAACGATTTTAAATGAAATCCGTACCGATAATACGATTCTTGTAGATGTCGGCGATACGATTCAGGGGAATTCGTCAGATTTATTTCTTGAGGATGAAGTACACCCGATGATCCAGGCAATGAATTATATGAAATACGATGCGTGGGTTCTTGGAAATCATGAATTTAATTATGGAGTTGACACTTTGAAACATGTCATGAAAGGTGCGCAGATGCCGGTTTTGAACGGCAATGTCTATGATGAAGAGGGAAAGCTTCTGACTGGTACTTCATACACCATAGTTGAAAAGGATGGTGTGAAAATTGCTTTGATTGGTATGGTGACACCGAACATTACCAGATGGGATTCCGCAAATCTGGAAGGATACAAGGTGACGGATCCGGTAGAAGAGACCAAGAAAATTATTGAAGAAATTGGAGATCAGGCAGATATCATTGTTGCTGCGGAGCACATGGGAGAATCTAATGAATACGAAGTGGATAACTCGGGAGTAGTAGATTTGGCAAATGCATGTCCGGAATTAGATGTAATCCTTGCGGCGCATGAGCATAAACTGGTGGAAGGAACGGAAGTAAATGGGGTTCTGATCGTAGAAAATTTGGATGCGGGCAAAACATTAGCGCAGGTTAAACTGACGGTGGAAGAGCAGGAAGATGGTTCCTTTGAAGTAGCAGATAAGACTTCTGCAATCTATGCGGTGGAAGATTATGAAGCTGACAAAGGATTTATGGAAGCGTTGGCAGATGCGGACACATGCGCGAAAGAAGATGCCAATACAGTGATTGGAACACTGACAGGAGGTCCGCTTGCTCCGGAATCCGAAATCAACGGAATTGCGCAGGCAAAATTGCAGGAATCTGCTCTGATAGATTTGATTAACGAAGTACAGATGTATTACACTGGTGCGGATGTGTCGGCAGTGGCACTCTTTAATGATGCGACTAATATGCAGAATGGTGATATTCGTAAATGTGACCTTTCTCTCATTTACAAATATGCAAATACTTTGTATAAGATGGAAATGACTGGTGCTCAGCTTAAAAAGTATATGGAATGGTCTGCAAGTTATTATAATACATTTAAAGACGGTGATTTGACAATTTCTTTCAATGAAGAAATCCCTGGATTCAATTATGATATTTTCAGCGGTGTAAATTATGAGATTGATATCTCAAAGGAACCGGGAGAACGCATTCAGAATTTGACACGTCCAGACGGAACAGAAATTGCAGAGAATGATATTCTGAGCGTCGCAGTAAATAATTATCGTGCAGCTTCTCAGCTTACCACATATGGCGAAATTTATAAGGAAGGTGAAGAGCTTCCGAAGATTTTGGAAATTGATGTAAGGGGAGATATCGGTGGTGTCCGTGAGCTGATCGGTGATTACATTATGAATGTAAAAGGCGGTGCTTTAGAGGCTCCCAAGCTGACCGGAAACTGGAAATTGACTGGATACAACTGGGATGAAGAACTGCATGAAAAAGCAGTACAGTTGATTAACGAAGGAAAACTGGAATTGCCAACAGATGAAAGCGGTCGCAATACAAATGTCAGATCTATTACAGAGGCGGATCTAGAAGGAATAGAATAAAAATGTAATCGGAAGAATTTTAGAGGTACAGGAACATCGTTCTTGTACCTCTATTTGTAAAAATAGATAAAACAATTAATGATACAAAAAATAGATGACATTGAATGACAAAGAGGATGGTAATAGTTTGATGAATCGTTTTACATTCTATTTCAAAGTTTAACTTCTATTTAACGAAAGCAGGACAGCGGGCTTTATATGAATTCGCTATAATTCTCTTTGTCAGAAACACAATTGTATTATATTTGAAAAAGAGATGACGAGGAGAAAAGATTATGAAAGTAAAGAAAATCAGCGCATTACTTATGGCGGCAGCAGTTCTTGCAGGCAGTGTACCGGCACAGGCAGTATTTGCAGAGGAGGCTGCTCAGGAAGCAGCAGAGACAACTGCAGAGACTAAAGTTCCAAAATATATTTTCCTGTTTATTGGAGACGGAATGAGCTATCCGCAGGTGCAGACTACAAATTATTATCTGAATGCCCTTGAAGATGACGGAGATGATATTCTTACAAGTGAAAATAAATTAAATATGATGAACTTCCCTGTAGCAGGTTCTGCACAGACTTATGACAGTACATCTTTTAACCCGGATTCCGCTTCTACAGCAACTTCCATTTCCACAGGTCACAAAACACACAGCGGAACAATCAACATGGATGAAAATAAGGAGACATCTTTTGAAACAATCGCAGAAAAGCTGAAAAGCCAGCTGGGATATAAGATTGGTATCCTTTCTTCTGTAAACTTAAATCATGCAACTCCGGCTGCTTTTTATGCACATCAGGCATCAAGAAACAGTTACTATGAAATTGGTGAAGAAATGATCGCAAGCGAGTTTGATTACTTTGCAGGCGGCGGACTTCTTCAGCCTACAGGAGCAGAGGAAGATAAGACAGATCTGTACCAGCTTGCAGAGGAAGCTGGATATAAAGTGATCAATACAAAAGCGGATGCAGAGGCACTCACAGCAGAGGACGGAAAAGCCATTGTAATTGATGAAACTCTTGCAGACAGCGATGCTATGAGCTATGCTATCGATCTGGAAGAAGGAGAATGGGGTCTTGCAGATTATGTGGAAAAAGGAATCGAAGTTCTTGATAATGACAACGGATTCTTTATGATGTGTGAAGGCGGAAAAATTGACTGGGCCTGTCATGCAAATGATGCAGCTACAACAATCGCAGATACAAAGGCTATGGATGATGCTGTTGGAAAAGCGGTTGAGTTCTATAATGAGCATCCGGAGGAAACTTTAATTCTTGTAACAGGCGACCATGAGACAGGCGGTCTTGGTATGGGATTTGCGGGAACAGATTACGATGCATTCCTTGAGAACATGAAAAATCAGAAAATTTCCTATGCAAAATTCGATCAGGACTACGTAGCAGGATACAAAGAAAATAAAACAGATTTTGATACGGTTATGAAAGATGTAACAGAGCTCTTTGGACTTCAGGCTCCTCAGGGAGAGGAAGAGTCTACCAATAAGGCAGACAGCAAGGACAAACATCCAGAATCAGAAGGTAAAGATACTCTTGTAATGACAGATTATGAATACAATAAATTAAAAGCTGCTTACGAGGAGACAATGAGCCGCACAGGTGAAGAAAAAGAGTTCGGACAGGAAGAATATATTCTTTACGGAAGCTATGAGCCGCTCACTGTAACTATTAC
This sequence comes from uncultured Blautia sp., assembly GCA_900541345.1. Classification (GTDB taxonomy): domain Bacteria; phylum Bacillota; class Clostridia; order Lachnospirales; family Lachnospiraceae; genus Blautia_A. The sequence continues at coordinate 7,586 of UQJE01000009.1, read as the reverse complement.
ACATATTCTGAATAATAAATCAGGTATCAGCTTTTCCTCTTATGCACATACAGGACTTCCGGTAGAAGTATTCGCAATGGGCGCAGGACAGGAAGACTTCAGCGGTTACTACGACAATACAGATATCTTTAACAAGATGGCAGCTCTTACAGGAGTAAAATAATATGGCAGGCAGGCTTAAAAAAAGCTCTGTTTCCATTATAGCAGTACTGTTAATTCTTATCCTCATGGCCCTTCCAACAGGCTATGAGGATGCTGCTATTTATAAGGGAACAGAAAGAGTAAGGGCAAAGGTCCTTTCTACAGATGAGAGTACAGTGAAAAGAACCGGTCTGATTCAGTCAGGAGAGCAGTATTGTAAGATTAAAATTCTGGACGGAATGTTTAAGGGAAAAGAAACAAACGGTGTCAATATGTTAAGCGGTTCTCTTGAGTCAGATAAGATGTTTGAAACAGGAGATGTAGCGCAGGTGGTTATCAGCCATAAGGGAGATGAGATTCTTTCGGTTATGATGTCAGATCATTTCCGCCTGGACAAAGAACTGCTCCTAGGAGCTATGTTTGTGGTGCTTCTTGTTCTTTTTGCGGGAAAAACAGGACTTCGTGCAGTGTATTCGTTTGTGATAACGGTGCTTACTATATGGAAAATTATGGTTCCTGCATATCTGGAAGGAGTGAATCCCATCTGGTGCGGGATTTTAATTACAGCATTTCTGACTGTGCTGATTATTTTCCTTGTATACGGGTTTGACAGAAAAACGGCGGCTGCAAGCAGCGGAGCGCTTCTTGGCGTGTTGATGACCTGTGTCATCGGCTGTATTTTTACAGATTTATTCAAAATTCACGGAGCAGTCATGTCATATTCTGAGAGCCTTCTGTATGCCGGCTATCAGGATTTGAATCTTACACAAATCTTTATGAGCGGTATTTTTATCGGTGCATCCGGAGCGATGATGGACCTTGCGGTTGATATTACCTCAGCAGTAAACGAAGTTATCGAAAAAAAACCGGATATTTCCTGGAGAGAAGCTGCCCGCTCCGGAATGAATGTGGGGCGTGCTGCAATGGGAACTATGACAACGACACTTCTCCTTGCATATTCAGGGGGATACATTGCCCTTCTTATGACCTTTATGGCCCAGGGAACCCCTATTGATAATATTTTGAATTATAAGTATGTTTCAGCAGAAATTCTGGATACAATTGTAGGAAGCTTCGGGCTTGTGACAGTAGCGCCTTTTACAGCGATTACAAGCGGAATTCTTTTAACGGCAAAGAAGAAAAAAGAAAGAGAAGCAAACGCTCCGAAAGAAATAGCGGCAGAATAAAAAAAGAGGATTCCGCACTGGCGGAGTCCTCTTTTATAGGGGGAAGAAATTATTATAAACAGGGATTTTATCCCTCAATGGAAATATAGTGATTATTTTCTACTGCTTTTGCTGCTTTTTTAGGAACGGAAAGCATCAGAATACCGTTTTCATATTTTGCATGAATTTCTTCTTTTGTGATTCCGTTTCCCACAAAGAAGCTTCTTGTCATGCTGCCGGCATAACGTTCCCGGCGGATATAGCTTCCGTCCTTATCCTTTTGATCTTTGTCAAGACCTTTGGCGGCATTTATAGTAAGATAGCCGTCTTTCAGTTCAACAGAAATTTCATCTTTTTTAAAGCCCGGCAGATCAATGTCAACTTCATAGCTGTTGTCTGTTTCACGGACATCTGTTTTCATCATGTTCTTTGCATGTTTTCCATAAAGAGGGTTTTTCTTTCCAAAAAATTCATTTTCAAATGGGAAGTCCATCCAGTCATCAAATAAGTTTTCTCCAAAAATACTAGGCATCATCATAAGTCATTCTCCTCTCTGTTAATACCTTTCCTTTTGTTCTATATGTACTATAACACATAGAAGATAAAAGTCAAGAGGAAATATAAGACTTCACAAAGTCTTCACAAAAATCTATATTGGATTTATAATGAAAGTAATTTATGACAGGAGAGCGAAACAATGACACTGACACAACTTCGATATGTAATCGCCATAGCAAATGCAGGCTCTATGAATGAGGCGGCAAGAAATCTTTTTATTTCACAGCCAAGTCTGTCTTCGACAGTGAAGGATCTGGAAGAAGAAATCGGTGTGGAGCTTTTCAGAAGAAGCAACAGAGGGATTTTTGTTACGCCGGAGGGAGAGGAATTTCTGGGCTATGCCCGTCAGGTCGTGGAACAGTATGAACTGATGGAATCAAAATATATTTCAAAAAAACCTTCCAAAAAGAAGTTCAGCGTTTCCACGCAGCATTATACGTTTGCGGTAGATGCTTTTGTGGAGATGGTAAAGCAGTTTGGGATGGATGAATATGAATTTGCGATTCATGAGACAAAAACCTACTCTGTAATAGAGAATGTAAAAAATTTTAAAAGTGAAATAGGGATTCTTTATCTTAATGACTTTAACAGTAAGATACTCACGAAGCTTTTCCATGAATTTAATCTGGAATTTCACGAGCTGTTAAAGTGCAGTATTTATGTGTATATGTGGAAGGGGCATCCTCTTGCAGACAGGGAGGAAATAGAGCTTTCCGAACTTTTGGAGTATCCGTGCCTTTCTTTTGAACAGGGAGAATACAATTCGTTTTATTTTGCAGAGGAAGTTTTAAGCACATATGAGTATAAGCGTCTGATCAAGGCAGATGACAGGGCGACCTTCTTAAATTTAATGGTTGGATTAAACGGCTATACTTTGTGTTCCGGGATTATCTGCGAGAAACTGAATGGTTCAGAATACTGCGCAGTCAGATTAAAGTCGGATGAAGTCATGACAATCGGTTATCTTGCGAGAAAGGGAGCGCCGATCAGTTTACTTGGAAAAAAATATCTGGAGGAGATTTCAAAATATAAATATAGAGCAATGCAGTGAAAAACAAGCCAGCTATAGATTTATCCTATAGCTGGCTGTATTTTTTTTGAATTAGCGCATTTTTTCAAAACGTAGTATAGTATGCGTATCAACAAAAAGGGAAGGAAAAGAAATGGCAGGAATTGTAATAGAAAATGTGTGCAAGACTTTTTCATCAAAAGATGGAAAAGTAGAGGCGTTAAAAAATATCAGCCTGTCCATAGAGTCAGGAGATATATATGGAATCATCGGAATGTCCGGTGCAGGAAAAAGTACACTTGTCCGGTGTATGAATTTTTTGGAACAGCCCTCAGAGGGCAGGGTATTAATAGACGGAAAATCGCTGGGAGATTTTTCTGAGAAGGAGCTTCGAAAGCAGAGGGAAAGCATAGGAATGATTTTTCAGCATTTTAATCTTCTCATGCAGAAATCAGTGCTGGAAAATGTGTGTTTTCCTCTTTATATCCAGGGAAAAAAGAAACAGGAAGCAAGGAAACGGGCAGAGGAGCTTTTGGAAATTGTAGGATTAAAAGATAAGAAAAAAGCTTATCCGTCACAGCTTTCCGGAGGACAGAAACAGAGGGTTGCAATTGCCAGAGCACTTGCATCGGACCCGAAGATTCTTCTCTGTGATGAGGCCACAAGCGCCCTTGATCCGCAGACTACCTCATCTATTCTGGAGCTTTTAAAAGACATCAACAAAAAATTTGGAATCACAATTGTGATCATTACCCATCAGATGTCGGTTGTCAGAGAAATCTGTACGCATGTTGCCATTATGAATGAGGGACAGGTTGTAGAGCAGGGACTTGTGTCAGAGATTTTTTCAAGACCAAAATCAGCAGTGGCAAAAGAAATCATACGAAGAGACGCAGGAACAGATGTGGAGACAAAAACATCAGGACTTCCCGGTGAGATACAAAGTGGAACGATTATTCGTATTGTATTTTCTGAGAATTCTGCATTTGAACCGGTAATTTCCAATCTTGTATTAAATTTCCGTGAGCCGGTAAACATTCTCCGTGCAGATACGAAAAATGTAGGCGGTGTTGCAAAGGGCGAAATGGTTCTGGAATTTATGAAGGACAGCAAAAATGTAGAAGAAATGAAAAAGTACCTTGAAGAGAGAGGACTTGCAGTGGAGGAGGCGCCGGAGTATGTGGACAGATGAAGTGATTCAGATGATAATAACAGGAGTAGGAGAAACACTTTATATGACCCTCTGTGCTACGGTTCTGGGTTATCTCTTTGGGCTTCCTATGGGGGTGCTTTTAACGATCTCGGATAAGGGAGGCTTAAAGCCGAATAAAGTGATTTATAAGGTGCTTGATGTTATCGCAAATATTGTGCGAAGCGTACCGTTTCTCATATTGTTAATTGTGCTTATTCCGTTTACAAGATTAATGGTAGGAAAGATTTACGGTCCGACAGCGACCATCGTTTCTCTGACGGTAGCGGCGATTCCATTTATTGGACGTATGGTGGAATCTTCCCTGAAGGAAGTAGATGAAGGCGTTGTGGAGGCAGCAAGGTCTATGGGAGCAGGAACATTCCAGATTGTGTGGAAGGTACTTCTTGTGGAGGGAAGAACTTCTCTTTTGACAGGAGCAACCATAGCCATTGGAACAATTCTTGGATATTCTGCGATGGCAGGCTGCTGCGGTGGCGGCGGTCTTGGCGCAATTGCCATTCAGTACGGATATTACAGATATGAAACAGGAATTATGATAGTCACGGTTATTTTACTTATCGTATTGTTTCAGATTTTTCAGTCTGTGGGAATGCATGTCGCATCTAAACTGGATAAAAGAAAATAAGTTTTTAAATAATAATGGAATTTGGAGGAAAAGAAAATGAACAGAAAAATAATCGCAGCCGTTTTAACAGGAGCTATTTTAACAGGAGCGTTCAGCGTAAATGTATTTGCAGATGAAGATAAGACAATCAGTGTGGCAGCGTCCGCAACTCCGCATGCAGAGATTCTGGAGCAGGCAAAACCTCTTCTTGAAGAAAAAGGATATGAACTTGAGGTGAAAATATTTGAGGATTATATTATTCCAAATGAAGTAGTGGAGAGCGGAGACTTCGATGCAAATTATTTCCAGCATATTCCGTATCTGGAAAGCTTTAATGAGGAAAAGGGAACTCATCTTGTAGATGCGGGAGATATTCATTATGAGCCCTTTGGAATTTACCCGGGCAAAAAAGAAAGCCTTGACGATATAGAAGAAGGCGATACCATTGCAGTTCCAAATGATACGACAAATGAGGCGAGAGCGCTTCTTCTCCTTCAGGACAACGGCATCATTAAGTTAAAAGAAGGTGTGGGACTGGAAGCAACAAAAAATGATATTGAGGAAAATCCTCATAATGTAGAGATTATAGAACTGGAAGCTGCCCAGATTCCACGTGTGGTACAGGATATGTCTTATGTGGTATTAAATGGAAATTATGCTCTTCAGGCAGACTATTCTGTTGCAAAGGATTCTCTGGCATATGAAAAATCCGATTCTGAAGCAGCAAAAACATATGTGAATCTGATTGCAGTAAAAGAGGGAAATGAAGACAGCGAAGCAATAAAAGCCCTTGTTGAAGTTCTTAAGTCAGATGAAATCAAAGAATACATTAATGAAACATATGACGGAGCTGTGATTCCTTTTGAAGACAGCGCAGATACAGCAGAAGACGGCACAGAAGAAGCAGATGCAGAAGCGGCAGAATAAGCAGATATGAGAGATACGGGAGGCATGGCCCCCGTATCTTTTAATTTATTTGGTGATCAAAACAGATGTTTTTTATGTAAAGCAGATTATGCTCGAAGGAAGGTGTTGATTACGTGAAGAATACCGTCCTCATCATTTGATTTTGTAATAAAGTCAGCAGATTCTTTTACAATGGGCTGAGCATTTTCCATAGCAACGCCAAGGCCTGCGTATTCAATCATGGAAATATCATTAAATCCGTCTCCGCAGCAGATCATAGAATCGGCAGTAAGCCCGATGCTGCTTAAAAGCTTTTGCAGAGAATGTGCCTTATCAATATTCTGAGGCATGATTTCCAGGAAAGACGGTTCTGACAGATAAATGCTTAAAAGCTTATGGAATTTTTTCTGAAGAACCGGCATGATTTTCTGAAGGATTTCCGGCTTTCCAGGTACAAGAAGTTTGTTTACAGGGAAGGTCAGACTTTCTATAAAGTTTTCCTTGTGAATAATTTCCATGCTGTTAATGAATGATTCTTTTTCCGTGTATTCATTTGTAGTCAGTCCGGAATAAATACAATTTCCGTCGTAAGTAATCAGGTCTACACCTTCATATTCTTTTACAATATCATACACAGGCTTAAATACTTCGCAGGGAAGTGTTTTGTTGTAAATGATTTCCCCGGTAGAGCACTGCGTAATTCTTGCACCGTTAAAGGAAAGCATATATCCGCCGTATTTGGAAAGTTCAAGTTTTTCCGCAAGAGGGGCAACACCATTAATAGGGCGTCCGCTTGCAAGAACAATTTTTTTTCCTTCTTCCTGAATTTCGATAAGGGCTTTTCGTGTAGGTTCTGTGAGCTCTTTGCGTGAATTTGTTAAAGTACCGTCAAGGTCCAGAATAAGTATCTGATAGTTCATAATAATTCCTCCTCCAGATAACTTTATCATGGAAAAGGAATGTTGGGAATAGGAATTATCCATGTTTTTAATAAGATGTTCTAATTTGTTTAAGGACAGAGAGGAAACCGCTATGTCAGGGTAACGTTCTTTGACTTTAAGTAAAATGTGAAAGATATCATAAATCGTATGGAAGAAATAATAGAAAGTTGACACTGGAAGAAATCGCAGCGTCTGCGTCCGTGAGCAAGCGGGAGTGCCTTCGGTGTTTTCAGACTGGATTGGGAGAATCCCCGTTTCATTATCTGATTCACTATCGTATTCAGCAGGCAAAAAAACTCCTCACATCTACAGATATGACAATTACGTTGATTGCTATGGAAACAGGATTTTCCACAAGTGCATATTTCGGAAAAATATTTTTGAGGGAATGTGGGCAGACGCCGGGAGAGTACAGGAGAAAGGATGAATGAGAACTTAAAACATATACATGAAAAGTTAGGCATACATTGTAAAAACGGTATTTTCGGGGGATTTTCCTTGAAAGATTATATTGAAGAGCGTGCAGTAGAAATTGGTGATTATATTATAAAGACAAAGGCTACTGTCCGCCAGACGGCGAAGAAGTTTGGAATCAGCAAAAGTACGGTACATATAGGTGTAACAAAAGAGGTGTTTTTGTGAAGGTTGTTTATGAGGTGAGGTAAAGAAGGAGAAGGCCGTAGAAATGCGGTCTTTTTCTTTTGGGTGATTTTATTGTGTTATGGGTGGAAATCGGTTAAAATAGAATATAGAAAGATTGTATTAGGAACGGTTGAGGGGATAAAGTCAATGAAACCATGGAAAGATTTGTTTCGTACACATATATTGGAACGTGGACTGAATTATTATGAGGAAGGTTATGTTACTTCATTGGAACAGACTTCGACAGGATATACAGCAGTAGTAGAAGGAACAGAGGATTATGATGTAGAAATAGAGATTCGGGATGATCGGGTTTATGATATGACATGTACATGTCCGTATGCAGAAGAAGGAAATTATTGCAAACATATGGCGGCGGTTTTGTATGAGATAGAAGAAGGAGAAC
>UQJE01000008.1 GCA_900541345.1 uncultured Blautia sp. | reverse complement strand
TATACTCATATCCGTTGTAAAGCCCTTACACGCAGGCATCCACTGGAAATCTGCTTTGTATTTTAATGCAAAAATAAGGTCTTACAGGGCTTTCCGCCGATTCCCGGCGTAAAATGAATCGAGTGTTCGCGACCTTCCACTCGTAAAACAAAACTAAAGGAGACAAGTAAATATGAAAAACAAAAGTACCCTGTTTCTTGTACAGGCAGCAGCAATCGGTGCGATTTATGTAGTAATCACTCTATTATTTGCACCACTTAGTTTCGGAGAAGTGCAGATTCGTTTCTCAGAAGCTCTTACCATTCTGCCGTACTTCACACCAGCCGCAATTCCAGGTCTGTTTGTAGGATGTATCATCTCCAATATTCTTGGCGGAGGTATTCCGGCAGATATTATTTTCGGAAGCATTGCCACTTTGATCGGCGCAGTCTTTACTTATAAGCTTCGCAGCAACAAATGGCTTGCTCCTGTTCCCCCTATTGTGGCAAACACAGTAATCGTTCCCTTCGTCCTTCATTATGGATATGGAATTAACCTTCCCATTCCTTTTATGATGGTAACAGTGGGAGCCGGAGAAATCATCTCCTGTGCTGTTCTGGGAATGATTGTATTAAACGCACTTTCCAGATATGGAAATATGCTGTTTAAAAAAGGCGCTGCCAAAGCGTAAGAAACAGAAGACATATGCAAAAAAGCTGTCGCATTTCCTTTCGGAAACCGACAGCTTTTTACTTTACAGAACAGGAAACCTTATTCCTATAGATTTCCGCAGCCCATATAAAGCAGGGCAAGACGAATGGTATTTTCCATACCCTCCAGATGCGTTCTCTCCATTCCATGAGAAGCATGAACACCCGGTCCAATCAGTCCGCCTTTAATATCATTTCCTGCTGCTCTTGCAGCGCCTATGTCTGATCCATAAAATGGATAAATATCTACTGCATAAGCAAGTCCATTATCTTTTGCAAGCTGAATCAAACGTCCTGTAAGATCGTAGTCGTAAGGTCCGCCGGAATCTTTTGCGCAAATAGATACGTCATATTCTGTACAGCTTAAATCTTCCCCGATACATCCCATATCTACAGAAAGCATCTCAGAAATATCTGATGGAATGTAAGAAGCTCCATGTCCTACTTCCTCATAAACAGAAATGAAAAACTTCGTTTTATATTCCGGAACCAGCTTTTCTTCTTTCATAATTTTTAAAATAGTCATGAGACAGGCAACACTGCCCTTATCATCAATAAATCTTGACTTCAAAAATCCGGATGGAGTAATTGTTGTCTTCGTATCAATGCATATATAATCTCCTGTTTCAATTCCGAGAGCCTTTACATCTTCTGCATTTTTTACTTTCTCGTCAATGCGCACTGCCATGTTATCCGCATCACGCTCTCTGCTCTTGCTGTCTGCATAAACATGGATTGCAGGGCTCAAACTTAAAATAGTACCTGTATACGTTTTCCCTGATCGAGTATAAATCGTGCAGTATTCTCCGTCCAAAGTAGGAAGGAGGGGACCTCCTACCGGAGTGAATTTTAATTGTCCGTCTGATGTAATAGAGCGCACCATCAGCCCCAATGTATCTACATGAGCAGAAAGAGCCACTGTTTTTTCTTCTCTGTGCCCCGGAATTGTAATGATACCGCAGCCTTTTTTTGTGAGTTCAAAAGAATAACCCATCTCTTCCGCCATTTCACAAATCAGTTTCATAACCTTTGTTGTATAACCGCTCGGGCTGTCTACAGCAAAAATACGGCGGCAGGTATCAAAAAGATATTCCCTATATTTTTCCATGTTCATTATTCTGTTTCCTTTCTTCCCTGTTTGTCAGATTTAGGAAAATTACTCCCTACAGATTTCATTTATAGCACTTAATTCTTCTTCTGTAAAGTCTGTTTTCTCTACAATAGAAACATTTTCCAAAATCCGGATGTCCCTGCGAAATTCAAGCCTCCCCTCTCTCCGCCTTTTCCTGAAGTCGTTTCAGTATCCTTTTTTCCATTCTGGACACCTGCACCTGCGATATTTCCATAATTTTTGCAATTTCCGTCTGTGTCATGTCCTGAAAATAACGCATATATATAAGCCTTCTCTCCCGTGCATCTAAATCCTTTAAAATTTCTTCCAAAAACAGCCTGTTTAAAAGGTGTTCCTGCTGATTTTCCTTTTCCGGCAGCTTATCCAGAAGAGAAATCTCCTGCCCTTCTCCCTGGTAAATCGTTTTCTGGAGAGATTCCACCTCTGCGCCGGATTCCATTGTCATTACCAGCTCTTCCATTGGCATATCCAGTTCTTTTTCAAGTTCCGTTAAAGTCGGTTCTCTCCCAAGCATTCTCTCCAGACTTTCTCTTGCTTTATAAATTCGGTAATGATTTTCTTTCAGGGAGCGGCTTACTTTCAGAATACCATCATCCCGAAGATAACGCTTGATTTCCCCGGCAATCATAGGAACTGCATAAGTAGAAAACTGTACTTCATACTCCAGGTTAAACTTATCTACAGCCTTTAAAAGTCCAATGCTTCCAATCTGAAAAAGGTCTTCCATTTCCACGCCTCTTCCTGTGAAACGCCTCGCAACGCTGTAAATTAGTCCCGTATTTTCCTCAAATAAGGTATCTCTTGCTTCTTTATCCCCCTGGTGTGCGCGCCCGATGAGAGCAAGAGTCTGATTCATTTTTATCTCCTTATTGCTTTTTTCATGTGGACTACAGTTCCCTCTCCTACTTTTGATTCTACAGAAATCTCATCCATAAATGCCTCCATAAAGGTAAATCCCATTCCGGAACGGTCTTTTTCCGGTTTCGTAGTATAAAGCGGCTCCATTGCTTTTTTCACATCCGGAATTCCCACTCCCTCATCCTTTACATCCACAAAAAGCTCCTGTCCTTTTAGCCGACAGGTAAGCCAGATCTTATGTATCTCCCCCTCATATCCGTGTATAATACAGTTTGTGACAGCCTCCGAAACGGCTGTCTTTAAGTCTGCAACTTCCTCAAGTGTAGGATTTAATTGTGTGCTAAACGCTGCCACTGCCACCCGTGCAAGGCTTTCATTTACAGGTCTGCTCTCAAAAACAATGGTCATTTCATTGGTGTTTTCCATAACACGCACCCTCCCTTTCTAAACGGCTTCTGTCTCTTTGCTGATTTCCATGAATTTACTTACTCCTGAAATGCGAAGAATTTTTTCAATATGGCGATTTACATGGATAGCTCTGATACATCCGCTGCACATACCAAGGGTTCTGTATCTTCCCATAATCAGACCAATCCCGGAGCTATCCATAAATGTAGTCTCCGAAAAATCAAATTCAATCGTCTTAATATAAATTTTTTCCATAATCCTATCCGCAGTTTTCCGTACATAGTCAGATACCGGATGATCCACCTCTCCCGGAAGTATGATCGTAAGACAGGTTCCCTCTGTTTTAAAAACAGGTTCCATGATAATTTCCCCCTTATTTTCTTTTTATTCCCATTTGCCAAAAAAATATGTGTGTTTTATTATTTTAAGGTACAAAAAAAGGACGTACCTGTCGTACATCCCCTTTTTGGAGGCTTCTCATTCGCTGTGCCCGTTATTCATAACTTTCTTCGCCGCCATAATCGCTTCCATCTTCATAGCCGCCATCTTCGCTGCTGTAATCATTTCCGTCCTCGTAACCATTTTCGTCGCTGTAGTCGCCTTCACTTCCCTCGGACATTCCGGTATCTTCCTCGCCTGCTCCCGCTTCCGAAGAGCCGTCACCTGTTCCCGTATCCTGCTCTCCGTCAGAGGTGCCCTCAATTCCGGTAACTCCTGTATTATTACAGATTGTGGTATAAATCCCTTTCATGCTATCCGAAAGGACATCGGCATGTACTTTCTGAATTTCCAGTGCAGCGCTGTCCATATCCTCCTGCTGCATGGCTGCGTAAGCATTAAAGAGAGCCTCATAACTCTGGCTTTTCTGTTTTTCCTCTTCTATCTGTTTTGCCGCAGCCTCTGCTGTATCATCAGACTGCTGTACCTCTCCCTGTACCTTTGAAAGTTCTGCTCCCTGGCTTGCAAGAGACTCGCTGTAATTGATGATCTGCTCATTTGCCTCCCTGTAAATTCCCTGGCGAATTGCAGGAACTGCAAGGAACCAAAGCGCCGCCGCTCCTGCTGCGAATCCTGCTGCCAGAGTAAAAAATAAGGATGCTTTTGACCGTTCTTTATACGGTGCTGTATTCACAGCCGTATCCCTGTCCCTGTCAATACTCTCGCTGTTTCCTTCAAGAAATCTTCCTTTGCTTTTCTTCTCAAGGCGGGTGGTAACGCCTGTCTGCTCATCAATCTCTCTTAAAAAGCGCAGAGTAGTCGTGTTTGTCTTATCAATTTTCGCAGCTTTTTTCAGGATTCTTCTCGCTTTATTCCATTCCTGGTTTTTCATCTGAATCAGAGCCAAAAGATGGTATCCCTTAATCAGCTTTGGATTCTGAGTCAAAATCTTTCGAAGCTGAATGGCAGCCATATCCTCGTGACCTTCTCTGCAAAGAGCAAGCGCATGGTTGTACTTTTTAATTGTTTCATTAATTGCTTCCAGTTTATTGGAATTTGCCTGAAGCTTATTAATATATTCTGAGGCGAGATTTCTTGCAGGCTGAAGGTTTTTGCTGATCACCCACTCACTTAAAGCCGCCACAACTTCTCCCGTCTCAAAATATACAAGTCCCAGAAGATTTCTTGCCTGGATATTTGCCTTATTATATGTAAGGCTCTGCTTCAGACAGCTAATTGCCCCGGAAAGGTCTCGGATACTCGCTTTTTCCAGACCCTGATTGTAATAAAGCTTAGAAAGATATTCCACCTTTTTCTGGATCAGGACATTGCAGCCGCAGCGCGGGCAATAATCAAGATCCATATCCGTCAGGCGTGTGCCACAATTCATGCAGTTCATTGCTTTCTCCTTATCTTACCCGTCTGTTGCTTTTTGCTTCCCGCAGCATCTCCTGAAGAATATCGAGAATGTCTGTCAGCTCCCGATCATAAATTGCTCCTTCTGCATCTGCCACGTCGAGACATGGTTCAAACTTTTTCAGTTCCTCTTCGTAATCAATCATATTTTTTTCTCCTAATCACATCTTTCACTTCACCTACAAGATAAAGAGAACCTACACAAAACAGCATTCCGTCGTCCCCTTTTAATGTAAGCGCCAGTGGAAAGGCCTCCTCTGTTCTCTCACTCACCCGTACGTCTGTACAGCCGTTTTCACGGAAAAGCTTCGCAAATTCTTCTGCCGGAACCTCACGGTATCCGCCCACCTGCGTTACGACAACATGGGAAAGCCTGATTTTTCCGCATATAGAGGAAATCATATCTTTATAGTCCTTATCATCCACTGCGGAAAAAAGAAGAGTCAGAGGACATTCCTTCTGAAAATGTGCAGCTGTCTCCACAAATTTTTCCACGCCGTCCTCGTTATGGGCTCCGTCTACGATTACGCCGGGAAGCACCGTTTCCATTCTTCCCTGCCATCTTGTGCGCAGAAGTCCGTCCTTTAAATTTTCAACAGAAACAGGAATCTTCTCCTTTAATACCTCCATTGTCTTTAAAGCAAGAGACGCATTCATAACCTGATATTTCGCAATGAAGGGAATGGAAAATATAATATCCCCATAATACCCATTCTTCAGCGAAAAATCAATGCCTGTCCTTGTATTTTTATAAATTTCGGTATCTTCCTGCTTCACCTCAAAATAAGGGCTTTGAAGTTCCTCTGCTTTTTTTCGTATTACCTCTGCCGCTTCTTCTGAGTTGCCATCGAAAATCACGGGAACTCCGGGAACAATAATCCCTGCCTTCTCCCCTGCAATTTCCCCGACTGTGTTTCCAAGATACTGCATATGATCCAGACTGATGGAAGTGATCACACAGGCCGCCGGATCTTCCACTGCCGTCGTGGCATCCAGTCTTCCTCCAAGTCCTGTCTCAAGAGTCACATAATCCACACCTGCCTCTGCGAAAATCACCATTCCCATAAGGAAAAGCATTTCGAAATAGGTTGGATGATAGCTTCCCTCCGCTACAAGCTCGTCCGCAAGATATTTTACTTTCTCAAAAGCATTTAAAAATGTTTCATCGTCAATTTCTGTCTCATTAATCTGGAACCGCTCGTTAATCCGGACAAGATGCGGAGAAGTAAAAAGTCCACAGGAATACCCTGCTTCCCTGAGCACAGAAGTAATAAACGCACAGGTACTTCCTTTTCCGTTTGTTCCTGCCACATGAATCACCTTAAACTGCTTTTCCGGACTTCCCAGTCTTCTTAAGCATTCCTTTGTGTGTTCCAGGCTGTTTTTCTTTGTAAATTTCGGTGTTTCCTCAATATAAGCAACTGCTTCTTCGTAATTCATAAAAAATTCCACCACTTATCTATAATGTATTGTACGGATTTTAAAAACCGTTACGATACCATTATATATGAGTGGTGGAAGATGTCCAGTCCTAATCGTAACAAATTATACGACACGATGTTACGATTTTTCTATTCTTTATTTAATTTCCACTTATTTTCATCAAAGAGGGCATAACAGGAGCGGTCATAACTCTTACTTAATGCCTTTCTCGTTGAACTGTTACTTCGCTGTACAACAGACAGACGGTCAAAATCTGTAAGCTCCGTACCGGAAATAATAAGAGTAGTCGGATTTACATATACCGTATCGTACCAGTCGCCGTTTAACTTCACCTGACTGGACGGCGTAAAGTTTGTACCGTGAATATAATATGTAAAGTCCAAAGGCGACACAAGAGAAATAGAATCCAGAGTTACATCATAAAGTCCCATTTTCATCTTTGTTCTCTCAAAAGGATTTTCGCCGTCGTATGCGTATCTTTCTCCGTAAAGAAGATCATACTGAAGAGTTTCCAGATCCACCTGGTAATTCTTTGTATTTCTTCTTGCCTGGTGATAACGGAAAACTGTTCCCTCATGGATTCCTACTCTGTCAAGAACCTCCGCTGCCATCTGATATGCGGAAAGATTTTCATCTTTTTTCTCAAGACCAAAATTATCCCATATTACATATTCCGTCTGGAAAAGATACTTATTTTTTACATCTTCTACAGTAAGATCCATAGTAGGAAGATGGTCTCCATACATAACAAGAACCACATCCTCCGGATATTCAGAAAGAGCATCTGTAAGTTTCTTTACAAAGTTGTCCATATCTCTGATTTCATTTACATAGTACTCCCATTTATAATCCTGTTCCTCTGTAGGAGAACCGGAAACGGTAATTTCCGGATCATTCAGAACCGGCTCTGCCGGATAATCTCCATGTCCCTGTACAGAAATGGTATACACGTAATCTGATTCTTCTGTAGCGTCCATACATTTGATAATTTCGTCTGTAAGGATTTCGTCCTTTACCCAGCCTAAAAGATTTTTCTCATCTTCTTCCGGCATATATTCTTCGGAAGTGAAGGTATCAAACCCCAAATTCGGGAAAATACTTCTTCTTCCGTAGAAATTCGCCTCATTGTTATGGATGGCATGTGTAGCGTATCCCAGATTCTTTAACACATACGGTGCGCTTTCACATGTAGTCTCCTTGAGAATACTCTTATACGGATATTCTCCAGGTCCGAAATAGTGAAGACTCATTCCTGTAATTGTCTCAAATTCTGTATTTGCCGTACCAGCACCCACAGATGGAACTTTAAAATATCCTGAAGAATATTCCTTCATAAGCTTTCGGAATGTAGGAATCGGGTCTTCCGATATATTCAGATAATTTACAAGGGTCGGGTCAAAAAAGGATTCCAGCTGTAAAAACAGAATATTCGGCTTTTTCTCCTCTTTTGTTTTCGGAAGATTTTCCTCTGTCTTCTGGATTCTCTCTATCTCCTCCGGGGAATAATCCCTTGGGCAGCTGATTCCCGTATTAAAAATCGTCGTTGCCAGACAGTAGGGATATCCATAATCTTCGTAGGCAAAAGCGATATTTCCAAAGTAATTGGATAATACTCTCTTTTCCAATGCAAGCTGTGTAATTCCGCCAAAAGCAAGAACTCCGGCAAGCACCAGCGGAACATTATAACGGTATTTAAGAGGTCCTTTATACTTTGGCGCTTTGATAAACATTCCCAGAAGAATCACTGCCAGAATGCCCAGTACGATGTACACAAGGGTAACACCATATGAGGGCAGATATTTCTTAGCAATGGCAAGTCCGTCTGTCACCATCGCAATATCCGGTCCTGTAAAAGGAGTAACACGGTTCATAAGAAGAATACCGTTTGTGATTCCGAGGAGCAGCCAGAATATGCTGACAAATGCTCTCCAGAATACTCGTCTCCGAAACAGATAGGAAATAAGCATTGTAGTAAAAATAAATCCTGCGTTATATGCAAATACAAGAGGCTTATTCACCATAAAATTCCATGCTTCCGTAAAAGAATGACGGCTCATCGCCTCAATCAAAAAATACATGACCGCACAGCCCAGTGCCTGAAGAATCAAGGAAATCCTGTTACAGAAATCACAGAGCTTTTGTTTATTCATCCAACCACTCCTTTATTATTTCTCAAGCTGAGAAAGCTGTGTGCTGACTTTTTCTTTCATCTCAATGTATTTCTGAAGCTTTTCTTTTTCTGCTGCTACCTTTGCTTCAGGTGCTTTGTTTACAAAATTTGGATTGTTGAGCATTCCCTCACAGCGGGCAATTTCCTTTGTGAGACGCTCTTTCTCTTTTGTAAGACGTTCCAGTTCTTTTTCTCTGTCTACCAGATCCTCAAGCGGAAGGTATACCACTGCGTTGGAAACAACAACAGATACTGCATCCTCACCGATTCCCGCCTTATCTTCCTGAACATGAATGTCTTTTGCAAGGGCAAGATTTACAAAAGATCTGCTGCTTTCTTCATACATTCTGCATACTTCTGCATTCTTTCCTACAATATAAACATTTGTTTTTTTATTTGCAGGTACGTTCATCTCTGTTCTTGTATTACGTATTCCACGCACTACTTCTTTGAAGCTTTCTACTGCAAGCTCTGCCTCAGGGAAGGACCACTCTTCTTTATATTCCGGCCAGTTGGAAATCATAATAGATTCCTCCTCCGGAAGAAGGGTGCAGAAAATTTCTTCTGTAATAAACGGCATATATGGATGAAGAAGCTTTAAGCCTTCTGTAAGCGCTGTGCGAAGTGTCCACAAAGCTGCATTTGCAGCCTCCGGATTTTCATCTGCCTTCCAGAGACGAACCTTAGCCATCTCAATATACCAGTCGCAAAGTTCATCCCAAAGGAAATCGTAAACTTTCTGTACTGCAATACCAAGCTCGTATTTGTCCATGTTCTCTGTCACTTCACGGATTACCGTATTCAGATGAGAAAGAATCCATTTATCTTCCGCACAGAAATCTGCCACATTTTCCGGTTCTGTTACTGTTTTTCCTTCCAGATTCATCATAATAAAACGGGAAGCATTCCAGATTTTATTTGCAAAATTACGGCTTGACTCTACTCTCTCCCAATAGAAACGCATATCGTTTCCAGGTGCATTTCCTGTCATAAGAGTAAGACGAAGGGCATCTGCTCCGTATTTGTCAATTACTTCAAGAGGATCAATTCCGTTTCCAAGTGATTTACTCATCTTGCGTCCCTGGGAATCTCTTACAAGTCCGTGGATCAGCACATGATGGAACGGCACCTTTCCTGTCTGCTCAATAGCGGAAAATACCATACGGATAACCCAGAAGAAAATAATATCATATCCTGTTACAAGAACGTCTGTAGGATAGAAGTAATCCATCTCCTCTGTGTTTTCCGGCCATCCAAGAGTGGAGAACGGCCACAGCGCAGAACTGAACCATGTATCAAGTGTATCTTCATCCTGATGAAGATGTGTACATCCACATTTCGGGCATTTTTCAGGCATTTCTGCAGCAACAACTACTTCACCGCACTCATCGCAGTAATATGCCGGGATTCTGTGTCCCCACCAGAGCTGACGGGAAATACACCAGTCACGGATATTTTCAAGCCAGTGCAGATACGTCTTATCAAAACGCTCCGGAACGAAAGTGAGCTCCTTATTTTCAAGTGCTTCAATAGCAGCCTTTGCCATCTCATCCATTTTTACAAACCACTGCGGTTTGATCATAGGCTCTACAGTTGTTCCGCAGCGGTCATGTGTTCCTACATTGTGAGAATGTGGAACTACCTTTACAAGAAGACCCTGCTCCTCAAGATCCGCTACCATTGCCTTACGTGCTTCATAGCGGTCCATACCTGCATATTTTCCTCCAAGGCTGTTAATCGTAGCGTCATCGTTCATAATATTGATTTCCGGAAGATTATGACGGCGTCCCACCTCAAAGTCATTCGGGTCATGCGCCGGTGTGATTTTCACACAGCCTGTACCAAATTCTTTATCTACATACTCGTCTGCAATAACCGGAATCTCTCTGTCTGTAAGCGGAAGCTTCAGCATTTTTCCAACAATGTCTTTATATCTCTCATCTTCCGGATTTACGGCAACTGCAGTATCTCCAAGAAGCGTTTCCGGACGTGTTGTTGCAATTTCCACGAATCTTCCTTCTTCTCCAACGATGGGGTAATTGATGTGCCAGAAAAATCCTTCCTGATCCTCATGCTCTACCTCTGCATCGGAAATGGAAGTCTGGCATACAGGACACCAGTTGATAATACGGGATCCTTTGTAAATATAGCCTTTTTCGTACAGCTTGATAAATACTTCCTGTACCGCCTTTGAGCATCCCTCGTCCATTGTAAAACGTTCTCTCTCCCAGTCAGCAGAAGCACCAAGCTTCTTTAACTGATTGATGATTTTTCCGCCGTATTCTTCTTTCCACTCCCAGGCATGTTTTAAAAACTCTTCTCTTCCGATTTCGTTTTTGTCAATGCCTTCTTTTTTCAGTTTTTCAATAACCTTAACCTCTGTAGCAATAGCTGCATGGTCTGTACCCGGCTGCCATAAAGCTTCATATCCCTGCATTCTCTTAAAACGGATTAAAATATCCTGCATGGTTTCATCAAGGGCGTGTCCCATGTGAAGCTGTCCTGTTACGTTTGGCGGCGGCATCACAATGGTAAAAGGTTTCTTGTCTGGATTTACTTTTGCGTGGAAGTACCCGTTATCCATCCATTTTTTGTAAAGGCGCTCTTCAATGCCTTTGGGATCATAAGTTTTTGCAAGTTCTTTGCTCATAATGTCCTCCTGGTAAATATTTAAAAATTTATCTGTGAGTTTCCTCTGTGTGAAGAATGTCTGTCTGAAAGTAAAACGCCCTTCACACGAATGTGTGAAGGGCGATTGTCGTCGCGGTACCACCTTCATTATGCGAAAATACGCACATCTCATTTCCCTTAACGCGGGATACGGAAGAACTTACCTGTCTTTCAGCTCTCCGGCTCCAAAGCTACTTTCATCTGATTTCTGCATAAAATGTCTTCCAGCCTGCGGACATTTCTCTCTGTGTGCTCCAGCAGATTACTCCTCTTCTTCACAGCCGTTATCATGGCTTCTACTATAATGAATATTTCTTTTTTTGTCAAGAAGATGTCCTTCGATTTCACACTTATTCCACGCTTTTCAGCGATTCTACCATATCAATCTTCTTTAACTTAAAGTGCATCACCATATTTACAAAAACAGAAAAGCCACAGGTAAACAATGCGCTGTATAAAAAGCTCAGTGGTTTGATGTTCCGCCCGAACATAACTGCATCCACTTCCACTGTGGTAATCACATATCTGTGAAGAAGAATACCGAAGGCTGCACCTGCAATTACACCGATAATTGTAAGAAGCACATTTTCCCGGAATACATACTGCGAAACCTCCTGGTCATAAAAGCCCAGTACCTTCAAGGTTGCAAGCTCTCTCTGGCGCTCTGTAATATTAATATTATTCAGGTTATAAAGAACTACGAAAGCAAGCATTCCTGCTGATACAATAAGAACCACTATCACCGTCTCAAGAGTGCTCAGCATACGATCAAGCTGGTCTGCAAGACTGCTTGTATAGCTGATGCTTAAAGCCGCCGGAAATTCCAATATCTCATTTCCCACCTGCTCCATATTTTCTTTGGCTTCGTCCTTTACTGTAAAAATAATATTCTCAAAATCCGGTTTTTTATGGAAGGCTTCCTCGTATACCTTCGGCGTCATATAAATATAATGTCCCATGTAGTTTTCAGTAATAATGTCCACTTTTACCTGATAAGGCTTATTATCCTGTATAAGCGTAATCGTATCTCCCACTGAAAGCCCGGCAAGCTTCGCCGTCTTCTCACTGATGGCAGCTCCCTCATCACTAAGCTCATACTGCTCCTTTGTCCGGCGATTCTGTAAAGTTACATCCTCCTTAAAGTTCTCCAGATTTTCCGGTACATATACATAAACACTTAAATTGGATTTTCCTGCCGGAGTCTCCATCTTTGTAAACTGTACATCTGTATACCGTGAAATCCTTTCATCTTCCTGAAGGAATTTTTCCAGCTCTTCCCGTTCTTTTTTCCCTGCATCTTCATCACTGATAATGGTTCCGTCATAATGCTGCAGTTTAGAATACTGCCGAAGCGCAATATCCATAATAGAATCCTGAATACCGAATCCAACAAGCATAAGAGCCATACTTCCCGCAATCCCGAAAATCGTCATAAAAAGGCGTTTTTTATAGCGAAACAGATTTCGAAGTGTAGACTTCCATGAGAAGCTTAAATGCTTCCAGAAGAACGTAATCCTCTCCAGAAGTACTCTCTTTCCTTCTTTTGGCGCAGGCGGTCTCATAAGAGAAGCCGGCGTTTCTGAAAGCTCCCTGTAGCAGGAAAATAAAGTTGCGCCAAGTGTACACACAACTGCATCCACAGATGCCGTCACAGCATATGTAAACTCATAATGAATCTGAAGATTTGATGCCATGTTGTGATACATAATGCCATAAGCCGATATAATAATATACGGAAGGACTTTTTCTCCGATGAGAACTCCGCAGATGCTTCCTCC
Organism: uncultured Blautia sp.; assembly: GCA_900541345.1. Taxonomy (GTDB): domain Bacteria; phylum Bacillota; class Clostridia; order Lachnospirales; family Lachnospiraceae; genus Blautia_A. The sequence goes on along the minus strand of UQJE01000008.1, from coordinate 41,142 downwards.
CACAGTTGCAAGCAGTGCATAATTTATGTATTTTGACATAATGGCAAACTTACTGTAACCGAGTGCCTTTAAAGTTCCGATCTGGGTTCTCTGATCCTCCACCATTCTCGTCATGGTTGTAAGACTGATAAGCGCCGCCACCAAAAAGAAAATAACAGGAAAAACCTGACCGATATTTCGAATTCTGTCTGCATTATCTCCGTAATCCGAATATTCCGGAAGATCGTTTCTGTCAGTAATGAGCCATTCCGGCTCTTCCAATTCCTCTATCTCTTTTTTTGCGTCTTCATACTCTTTTTTTCCATCTGCCAGCTCTTTTTCTCCGTCTTCTATCTCTTTTCTGGCATCCTCAAGCTTCTTTTCGTTTTCTTCTATTTCCTTTTTGCCGTCGGAAAGCTTCTTTTCGTTTTCTTCTATTTCCTTTTCTCCGTCAGAGATTTTCTTTTCATTTGCAGCAATCTCCGCCTGTCCTTCCGAAAGTGTTTTTTCACTTTCAGAAATCTGACTCCATGCAGCAGCAAGCTTTTCAGCCTGCGCATCTAGTTCGCTCTGTCCTTCTGAAAGTGTTTTTTCTGCTGCATCAAGCTGTTTCTGGCTCTCTTCCAGAAGTTTTTCGTTTTTGCTGATTTCCTCCTCTGCTGCCGGAAGTTTTTCTTCCTGTTTTTTCAGCTGGGCAAATCCTTTTTCAATTTCTTTCTGTCCTGCCTGAATCTGTTTCTCTGCCTGCATTAACTGCTGTTCTTTTTCTTCAAGAGAAATAAGGCCTGAAGAAATCTCAGAAAGTGCTCCTTCCAGCTCTGCCCTTTTTTGTGCAAAGGTCTGTTTCTGCGCAGTAATCGTCTGCTCCGTCTCGGTGACTGTCGCTTTCAAAGTCTCCACCTGAGAACGAAGCGTCTCCGCCTGGACAGAAAGGCTTCCTTCCTTCTCCTCCAAAACAGAAATCTGATTTAAAAGAGCATTCAGTTCTTCCTCTGCTGCTGTTCCGCTGTTTACTGCCTCCTCATACTGGCTTCGTACTGTCGAAAGCTGTGCCTGCACATTCTGAAGCTCGGTATGTAAACTGTCATACTGGCTTGTAAGTCCCGAAAGCTGTTCTTTTAAACCAGAAAGCGCAGCCTCTCCTTTCGAAAGCTCTGCCTCTCCTGCTTCCACAGCTTTTAGCCCTTCCTCACACATCTGTTTCTGTGTGTTTAACTCTTCTCTTGCAGCGGGAATGGCTGCCTTTCCTGCCTCAATTTCTTTCTGTTTATCTTCCAGATTCTTTTTCTGCTCTTCCAGAGTCTTCTTTCCCTCTGCAAGCTCTTTTTTTCCTTTGGCAAGTTCTTCTTTTGCACTGGCAAGCTCTTTTTTTCCTGCATTTACTTTATCCTGATTTGCATGAAATTCTGTCCAGCCGGCGCTTATTTTTTCTTTTGCTGCATTTAACTGACTCTGCCCGTCTGCCGCCTGATTTTTCGCAGTCTCCAGCTGTTCCTGCCCATCGGAAATCTTCTTCTTTGCATCAGCAAGCTCTTTTTCTCCGTCCTCTACTTCCTTCTTTGCATCGGCAAACTCTTTTTCTCCGTCTTTTAACTCCTTTTTCCCGTCTTTTAATTCTTTTTCTCCGTCTTTTAGCTCTTTTTCCGCTTCTTTTAAAGCATCCTCCGCCTCTTCTTTTACATCATTATATCGGATTTCGCACCGTTCCTTCTCGATTCCTTCCACAGTGCCCTGTACCTTTTCAATCAGATTGTCGTAAGCATCTGTATAACTCGTAAGATCTTCGGAGCCATGAAAACGAAGATAAATCTGTGTGTAAACCTCCTGATCAAAATCTTCCGGGACCACATAGGCAAAACCGCTGATTTCACCGGAGCCAAGGGTTGTATTTCCCCTGTTAAACGAAATATAAAGAGGACTTGTACCGATTCCGCAAACAGTATAATTTTCTTCCAGGAGAAGTCCCTCTTCCTCCTGTTTCAGTTTTATGGAATCTCCTACCTCATATCCCCTAGCCAGCGCATACTCCCTATCAAGAAAAATCTCTCCTTTTTTTTCCGGGATTTTTCCTTTTTGCACCTTAATCTGATTCACACTTTTATTGAGGGATTCCACATGGAGTACCTTCTGATCCTCTCCCTCTCCACATATTACGTCTGTTCCGTAAGCGCCCTCCGCACTTTCCACACCCTCTATTTTTTTGAGAGCTTCCACATCCTCTTCTGTAAGACCAAGCGTCCCCACTACTTTTAAATCCATAAGACGGGATTCGTCATAGTAGGCGTCCCCGGAAAAACGCATGTCAGGAGATGCCGCCTGAATCCCTGAGAAAAAGGCAACTCCCAGCGCCACAATCAGAAAAATAGAAATAAATCTTGCTTTGTTCTTTCGTATTTCCATCCAGAAATCTTTATGTAATGCTTTCATATTCTTCACCTACCACTCAATTTCTTCTACCGGTGTGGGGTTATCATTTAAAGTCATTCTGGAAACTTTTCCATTTTTAATTTTTATTACTCTGTCTGCCATAGGGGTAAGCGCAGAGTTATGGGTGATGACAATCACTGTCATTCCTTTCTCTCGGCACATATCCTGAAGGAGCTTTAAAATTGCCTTTCCAGTCTGATAATCAAGGGCTCCTGTCGGCTCATCGCACAAAAGAAGCTTTGGATTTTTTGCAAGAGCTCTTGCAATGGAAACTCTCTGCTGCTCTCCACCGGAAAGCTGCGCCGGGAAATTTCCCAGACGGTCTTTTAATCCCACCTCAGAAAGCACAGTCTTTGCATCCAGCGGATTTTTGCATATCTGAAGCGCAAGCTCTACATTTTCCAGCGCTGTAAGATTTGGTACAAGATTATAAAACTGGAAAACAAATCCTATGTCCTCTCTTCTGTATGCAGTAAGCTGTTTGTTTGTATATCCCGCAATGTCGTGTCCGTCTACCAAAACTTTGCCGCTTGTGGCCTTGTCCATTCCTCCAAGAATATTCAAAACCGTAGTTTTGCCCGCGCCGCTTGGACCTACAATTACAACAAACTCTCCTTCTGCAATCTGAAAGCTGATTTCATCTACTGCCACAATCTTTACTTCTTTGGAACCGTATATTTTAGAAACGTTCTCAAGTTTCACATAGTCTTCTTTTCGTTCACCCATATTTTTCACTCCTGTGGAAGATTTATAATGTCTTTTTTTGCATTGTACTTCATTCTATACTCAGTATAGCATTCCAGAGATTTTTCTTCAATTCCCTGAAGGTGTGATAAGTCTGAAATAAGTGTGAACTTTTTACAGAAAAAGACAACGGTCATCTCAATAGCTGCCGTTGCCTTTACTTTTTAAATTTCTTCAGTTTCCGGAAGATTTTTCATGCTTTTCAAACCAATCGCTATGGTAGAAATATTATGCAGCATTGCAGTAGCAGTCGGCTGTATCACTCCTCCTACTCCTAACAAAATGAGCAGTGTATTAATTCCTACAATCTCCCTGTAATTTCTATTTATCCGCTTCATCATTGCATGGCTCAGATACTTTAACCGCACAATCTGATACAGATTCTCTGCTGAAATTGTAATATCCGCAATTTCCCTTGCAAGCTCAGCTCCGTCACTGACTGCAATTCCTGCATCTGCCGCTGAGAGTGCAGGTGAATCGTTGACTCCGTCCCCTACCATAAGAACTTTCTTTCCTTTTGCTTTTTCCTTCTCGATAAATCCGGCTTTATCCTCCGGAAGCACTTCCGAATAATATTCATCAACGCCTACTTTTTTCGCAATCACTGCTGCTGTACGCTCACTATCCCCTGTCATCATAACAATTTTCCGAAATCCCGCTTCTCTTAAAGCACATATCACACCGGCACTTTCCCGGCGCAAAGGATCTTCGATGCATATTACCGCTGAAAGAACACCATCAATCGCCATATATAAGTGAGAATATTCTGTTGGAAGACCGTCGAATTGTTCCTGATATTTTTCTGGGATTATACATTTTTCATCTTCAAAAATAAAATGAGCGCTTCCGATAAGAACACGTTTTTCTCCTATACCGGAAGATATACCATGTGCTACTATATACTCCACTTTCGAGTGCATTTCTTCATGCTCAAGTCCTGCCTGTTTTGCTGCTGCCACAACGGCTTTTGCCATAGAATGCGGAAAATGTTCCTCCAGACAGGCCGCTATGCGGAGCAGCTCATTTTCGCTTTCTTCACAGAAAGGAACAATCATTTTCACAGTTGGTCTTGCTTCCGTAAGCGTCCCCGTTTTATCCAGTACAATCGTTTCTGCTTCCGCAACCGCTTCTAAAAATTTACCGCCTTTCACGGTAATATCATAAGTACCTGCCTGACGGATTGCAGATAATACAGTGAGCGGCATTGTAAGCTTTAAGGCACAGGAAAAATCTACCATGAGTACAGCCAGAGCTTTCGCAATATTTCTTGTAAGAAGCCATGTGAGCGCTGTTCCTGCAAAGGTAACCGGAACCAATCTGTCTGCAAGTTTTTCTGCCCTGCCTTCTACCGAAGATTTTAATTTCTCAGATTCTTCGATCATTTCTACAATTTTCTCATACCGCGAAGCGCCGCCTGCTTTTTTTACCGTACAGATAAGTTCTCCTTCTTCCAACACACTCCCTGCATATACATATCCGCCCTCTTTCTTCAAAACCGGAAGCGGTTCGCCTGTAATAGAAGACTGATTGACCATTCCTTCTCCCTCAGACACAATCCCGTCAAAAGGAACAACATTCCCCATATGCACTATAATCGTGTCACCTTCCTTGATTTTTCCAGAATCGACAAGTACTTCCTGCTCTCCGCTCTTCATCCAGACTTTTGCAGTATTTAAGGACATGCTGCGCGCCAGATCTCCCACTGATTTTTTATGCGTCCACTCTTCCAATGTCTCTCCCAGACCAAGCAAAAACATAACAGACGATGCTGTTCTTATATCTCCGCGCATAATTGAGACACCGATCGCAGTGGCATCTAATACGGATACTTCCAGTTTTTTCTTAGCAAGACTCTTCCAGCCTTCTTTCAAATAATGCAGAGCCTTACACAAAATTACTGCTTTTCTGACCGGATATGGCAAAAGAAGTTTCCCTGCATAGTGAAACAACACTTTGCCAATCAGCTTTTCCTGATAAGCATCATTTATTTTTCTTCCGGAATTTGCAAAAACTTCATCCGGAACTTTTACAGACGTATATCGGAACTCTCGCAGAGCCTGAATCACCGGCTCTCTCTTCCCCGTAAAGCAAACGCAGGCATCGGCCGTCCTTCTATAAACCTTTGCCTGCGTGATATATTCCAGCGTATTCAGATAATACAATAATGCATCTGCCTCCTGATAAGACATCTGCTTTTGCGCCACATGAATACGGATTCTCCCCGGAATCTCATGCTTAATCATAAATTTCAATTATACTTCCTCTGTCTCAGAACCTGTGTTATCCAGATTAATATCCTCCTGTACCGCAGCCTCTTCTTCTGCCGCACGTTCTTCGTTGATCTGTTTTGCCTCTGCCAGAATATCTTCTGCATTTTCCTGAACTGTCTCTGCTGTCTTCATCAAACAATCCTTTGCTCTGAGAACAGCTGCGGTTCCTTTTACATATACATTTTTTGCATCTCTGCTTGAAAGGAGTTTCACTCCCGCTGTACCAAATAATACCCCTCCGGCAAACAAAGCAACATTCTTAAATTTTAAAATATCCATATATATTCTCCTTTTTTATTCTTCTGTGTGATTGTTTATTTGTGTTTCTTTCCGGTATAGAATAGCATAACGAGACAACCTATCATTGCCCATGCCCAAAACCTATGCTGTTTCAACCTATCACCTCATTTCCTGTTTTTTTATTAAAAGAAAGCCCACACCTTTTCCACAGGTGCAGGCTCTTTTTAACCTTACTTATTTTCTGCACTATGGCATTTGCAATTACATCCGGTGTGCCCGTCTTTCCCGGAACACCCTCCTGCTGACGGACAGCCGATACATTTGGCTCCGCTTTTTTTTGCCTTCCATATATAAGTAACTGCAATACCCACAATTAACAATATAATACCTATAACCAGGAAATTTGCCATACTCTGCCATCCTTTCCGCTGTTTTATGCGTGCAGACGGTATTCTGCACTGAACGTTTTTTCTTTTCTCTGAATCAATACAACCAATATCACTGCAAATGCTGCTACTGCGATCAGTCCGGGAACAAAGCCGCTTCCAACTGCCCCTGTCGTAATCAGCGTGCCAATCTGATATACAAGAAAGGCAACTGTATAACCGGTACATAACTGTAATGCAATACCGCCCCACAGCCATTTTCTATCCTGCATTTCCGAATTCATAGCGCCGAGAGCTGCAAAGCAAGGCGGCGTAAAAAGATTGAACATCAGATATGCAAGCGCCGCTACTTTTGTAAGTCCCATGACCATAGCTACTTCATTTGCTCCGCCAACAAGTGCCAGTTCATCTGTATCAATAAAATTTGTAAGTCCATATACAACCGCAAGTGTACCGACTACGTTTTCTTTTGCAATAAAGCCAGTAATCGCTGCTGCTGCAAGCTGCCATACACCGAATCCAAGAGGAATCAGAAGCACTGCAAATGGTGATGCAATCGATGCCAGGATTGAAGTGTGTTCCATTCCTTCTTCTACCACCTGGAACTGCCAGTTAAAGCTCTGCATGATCTGTACCACTGTGTTGCATACTAAAATAATCGTTCCCGCTTTCACGATGTATGCCTTACCACGGGAAAGCATGGAAAGTGTTGCCCGTTTCAGGCTTGGAATCTTATATTCCGGAAGCTCAATAATAAAGAAAGATTTACGATATTTATATCCTGTAATCTTTTTCACCAGCAATGCACCCAGGAAGATCAGCAGGATTCCAACCAGATACATGGTAGGTCCTACCCATGAAGCGTCTGCGAAAAATGCGCCTGCAAACAATGCGATAACCGGAAGTTTTGCTCCACAAGGCATGAACGGTGTCAGCATTGCAGTTGCTCTTCTTTCTCTTTCATTACGGATTGTACGGCAGGCCATAATTCCCGGAATCGCACATCCTGTTCCAATTACCATTGGAATGACAGATTTTCCGGAAAGTCCGACTCTCTTAAAAATCGGATCAAGAACTACTGTGGCACGGGCCATATATCCGCAGTCCTCTAAAAGAGCAATCAGAAAGTACATAACCATTACAAGCGGCAGGAAGCCGACAACAGCGCCTACTCCGCCAATGATTCCATCAACCAGAAGAGCCTGAAGGAATGGACTTGCATTCTCAACTAATCCTGCAACCCAGCCCTGGAACGTCTCAATCCAGCCAACCAGCCAGTCTGCAATCCACGTTCCGACTGTAGACTGTGATATGTAAAACACACCGAACATAATTACTGCAAAAATCGGAATCCCAATAAATTTATTGGTAAGTACCGCATCAATGCTGTCCTGTTTATTTTTCTCTTTTGTTAAAACTTTTCTCTTTTCTACCGCTTTTACGATTTCATTTACAAACGCAAAACGTTTTCTATCCGCATCTTCCACCTGTGCTTTGTCCTGCAGGTCAATATCCGCCTGTACATAAGGTGCTTTCTGACCACATCCCTTTAATGCCGCAGCCTGATTCACTACTTCTTTTAAGCCCTCATGTCCTGCAGTGGTAGATACAGTTTTAATTACCGGACACCCCAGCTTATCTGCCAGTTTGTTTACATCAATTTCCGTTTTCTTCTTCTCTGTAATGTCACTTTTGTTCAGTGCTACCACTACCGGAATCCCAAGCTCCAAAAGCTGCGTTGTAAAAAATAAACTTCTGCTTAAGTTGGTCGCATCTACAATATTGATGATCGCATCCGGATTTTCATTTTTTACATAACTGCTGGTAATACTTTCCTCCGAAGTGAACGGAGACATAGAATAAGCTCCCGGCAAATCCACCGCAATCAATTCTTCTGTTCCGTCAAAATATCCTTTTTTGATCGGACTCTCCTTCTTTTCTACCGTAACGCCGGCCCAGTTTCCAACACGTTCGTTTCTTCCCGTGAGGGCATTGTACATGGTTGTTTTTCCACTATTGGGATTTCCTGTCAACGCAATTCTCATTCTGTCTCCTCCTTCAACTTTGCGCGATTAGCATTGGCTAACCACTTTTCTTAAAAAAACAGTGACTGAAATCACCGTTTTTTTCTTATTATATTGAAATAGCTCTCGCTAAATCATTATCAATATTATATCTTCCGTCTTTAATGGATACCACGCATCCGCCCTTGCGGTGTGCAATTACAGTGATTGGTTCTCCACTATAACAGCCCAGCGAAAACAGGAATGCATTCAACTCTTCGTCATCTGTCAAAATGTCCTTTACGATATATTCTACGCCTTCTTTAGCCTCTGATAAATCCATAAGCATATAACACACTCCATTCTTCTGATCGGCCAATCTTGCGGCGTCTCAGTTATTCTTGATTTACTGTGGTTAGTTTATTCTAATTTCTTTATTTTGTCAATAGTTTTATTGATTTTTTTTTATTTTCTTTGTTTCTTGCAATTTTATATTTGAAATGATAACATATTACCAGATAGGAGGTACCATCATGGGATATATCAGTCATCGTTCCGAAGAATCTGTAGAAGATTATCTGGAAACGATTTATATACTAAGCAAACGTCTTCCCGTTGTACGCTCGATTGACATTGCCACAGAATTAGGCTATTCAAAACCAAGCGTCAGCGTTGCCATGAAAAATTTAAAAAGCAAAGATTTTGTTACGGTTTCAAATGAAGGTTATATTTTTTTCACACCAAAAGGGGAAGCGCTCGCTTCTGAAATTTTCGAACGCCACACTGTACTTTCAGATTGGCTGATCAGTCTTGGAGTCGATCCTCAGACAGCTTCCGAAGAAGCCTGCAAAATCGAACATGATATTAGTGCAGATACTTTTCGAGTATTAAAAAAATACATTTCAGAAACAAAATTATCCTGCACACAGGAAAAATAAAACATTTATTTTGGCCGGCTTGAATCTGCAAAGCCGGCCTCTTTCATTTCCCTATGCCGTAGGAATCGTCTTAACGCCAAAGATAAAATATACCAAACAAAGTTTTTTTCATTTACAACCTCCATCTATTTCTCATCTATCAGCTTATTCTTCCCCAACGATGTATTTTTTACTTTCCCTGACCGTACCGATCAATCTCCTGTTAATCATCATACGCTTCACCTGCTCAATATTAGTTTTAATTAGTTTTAATTGATTTCAATTAGTTATAGCTAATCATAAGTAAAAGAAAAACACCTCTTTTGAGGTGATTAGCATTGTCTAACTTGTAAAAAGAATACCAGATAACATTATTTTTGTCAACAAAAAATACTTCTTTAGGAAAATACAAAAAACAGAACTGCCACATTTCTGCAGCAGTCCTGTCTGTCTTTTATTTATTTTTTCAGATTTTCTGACGTAAAACTCAGCGGAAGAAGCTGTTCCAATTTATACACTCTGTAATCATTTCCCGAACGCGGAAGAATGATCTCAAAATTCTGCGTGTCGCAGAATTCTGCCATTACCTGGCGACAAATGCCACAGGGCGCACAATATTCAAACTCCTCTGCCGATTCCGGTTTGCCGACAATGGCAATCGATTTAAACTCTCGTTTTCCCTCGGAAACTGCCTTGAAAAACGCAGTTCGCTCCGCACAGTTCGTTGCTCCGTATGACGCGTTTTCAATATTACACCCCTCAAAAATCTCTCCGTCCATACAGAGAAGAGCAGCTCCCACCTGAAAATGAGAATAAGGAGCATACGCTTTTTTCTGGGCTTCAAAAGCCCTGCGTATTAATTCCTGCCGTTCCATCTACACACCTCCTGCTGTGCCTTTTATTTTTTCACTTCTCCCCAGAAACTTGTTCCCTCTGTTCCGCCCTGAATTCCAAACATATCAAGAACAGTAGCTGCCATATCGGAAAACGTATTTCTTGTTCCAAGATTTACGCCCTCTTTTACTGCTTTTCCGTACATCAGCATAGGCACACATTCTCTGCTGTGATCTGTTCCCTTAAATCCCGGATCACAGCCGTGGTCCGCAGTAATCATGAGAACATCGTCATCTCTCATGTTGTTCAGAAATTCTCCAAGCTGTTCGTCGAAAACAGTCGCTGCATTTGCATAACCGTCTATGTCATTTCTGTGTCCGTAAAGCATATCAAAATCAACAAGATTTACGAAGCAAAGACCATTGAAATCTTCCTTCTGAATTTCCAGAGTTTTATCCATGCCATCTACATTATTTTTGATAGACACAGTAGTCTGTACATTTTTTCCTGCGAAAATATCAAAAATTTTTCCTACTCCCTTTGTGTCGTATCCCTTTTCTGTCAAAACGTCCATCATAGTCACAGACGGCGGAACAAGAGAGAAATCATGTCTATGCGGAGTACGTGTATAATTTCCGCTCTCTCCTACAAACGGCCTTGCAATCACTCTTCCCACACTGTGTTCTCCTGTGAGGATTTCTCTTGCAATACGGCAGTATTCATATAAATCCTCAAGAGGAACCACATCTTCATGTGCCGCAATCTGAAATACGCTGTCTGCTGAAGTATACACAATCAGCTTTCCTGTTTTTACATGCTCATCCCCATAATCCTTAATAACTTCCGTTCCGGAATACGGTTTATTGCAAAGTACCTCGCGTCCTGTGCGGCGCGTAAACTCATCAAGCACCTCTTTTGGAAAACCGTCTGGATAAACAGGAAGCGGACGGCGTGAAATAATTCCCGCAATCTCCCAGTGGCCGATTGTGGTATCTTTTCCCTTTGATGCCTCTGTAAATCTTCCAAATGCTCCGGAAGGTTTTTCTTCTTTCGGCTGTGCTTCCACTCCGTCAATGTTAAAAAGACCGAGTTTACACATATTTGGTGTATGGTATTTCTCTGACTTTACAATCGTTGCCAGAGTATTGCTGCCTTCATCTCCAAAGTCCGCTGCGTCCGGCGCATTGCCGATTCCGTAGCTGTCAAGAACAATTAAAAACACTCTTTTTACGTCCATGATTTTAAACCTCCTTTTTTATATTGCTATTTTACACAAAACCTGTGTGATTGTAAAGAAAGACCATGTATATCGTTTACCAAAAAATCCCCGGAATGTTTTTTATCCCGGAGATTTTCTTTTACACATTTTCTGTTTTCTTTTTTCTTCGTGTCATCAGTCCGCCAATTCGTCCTGTTTCTTTTGCAGAAAGACTTTTCCAGCCGCTTTCCAAAACCTTATCAAGAAGCCCCAGCTCCTCTGCAATTTCGTATTTCATGTTCTCTTCTCCGGAGAGCTTCCCCTCCAGATATTCTTTAATTTCTTTGTCGCGGTTCATCTGTCCACTCCTCCTTTTCTTCTGGAGTATGGACAGAAATTCAGGATTTATACATGTGATTTTGGCATAATAATGGCACAGAGGAAGTATGCAAGAATTCCAGCGCCCCAGAAGCAGCTTAAAATCACCCATATAATCCGAATCAGTGTAGGATCAATATTGAAGTATTCTGCAATTCCTCCGCATACGCCGCAGATCATACAATTTACATCTGATTTATATAAGCGTTTGTTTTCCATAATTATTCCTCCTCGAAATCAATGTTGATGCTTCCCATTCCACATTCAAACTCCGCTGTATGAGCAGCTCCTTTATTTCCAAAACTATGATTTCCTGCTATACCGCCAAGCTCATTGCTTCCAATTACTATGCTGCTAAGTCCGCCCTCTGTTTTTATAAAATAATCCTCTTCTCGTCCTGCAAAGGTAGCATCCAGACTTCCCATTCCGCATTCCCCATCAATTTCCCAGGCTTCTATTATATCAAGATCCAATATACCAACCCCAACTTCCAGACTGATCTCTCCTGCATTAATGCGGTCATATGCATTTCCTTCCCCGGCACCTACGGTAAAGCTGAATTCATCTGCTGTAATCGCATCCATAAGCTCTGCAGAGCCCGCTCCGATTTCAATATCTACCTCGCGAAAACTTGTATTTTGGGGATAATACAAAGTAACAATTCTTTGCTCTTCCTGTTTTTCTCCCAGATTTTTGCTTACCAGCTTCACTTCCTGTCCCTGCTGCTGAACAGATACTTCTTCTTTTTCATCTCCTTCAATTTCTACACCAAAATCATTCCTGTCCCAGCTTTCCATTACAAAAGAATCCCAGGTAAGTTCTACATCAAGCTTTGTCACATCATTGAAAGTATAGGAGCGCACACCGTCCTCTGTTGTTCCCTGCACCGTCTCAGATGGCTTTGTAACTGCCCTGTCACCGCGCTCAACATAATCATCGTCGTCATGTTCATCGAAATCATCATAATCATCATGTTCATCGTAATCGTCATCGTAGTATCCTGTCTCTGTAAGCTCTGTATTTACTCTGTCACGAAAATCTCTGAGAATTTTCACGCTGTCCACCGTTGCGCCCATTGCTACTCCGCCTGCAGAAAGCCCAATTCCCAACACACCAAAAACACCGGCTGTAATCAACATTCCTTTTGTAAATTTTTTCATATTTCTGCACCATCCTTTCTTTTTTCTTCTTTATGAATGAGGTTATGAAGTCCATCTGTTACTTTCCTTAAAATCCAAGGAAGAGCTGTTCCAACGCTCCATACCAAAATCAAAACACTGAGAATCGCTGCTGCCGCAAACAGGCATCCGATTCCAAGAGTTAAAACACCGGCTCCCGGATAAGTGAAGCAAAGACTGATTCCTGTAGCCACACAAGCAGCCGCTCCTGCAAAAAATCCAAGTACACACGCCCCCACTGCAAACACTGCAAGAAATGGAATCAAGGCTATCGCTATAACAACTCCAAGAATTCCTCCTGTCGCTCCCACCAGAAAAGGTGATAAAATGACAAGTCCCAGAATAATAAGACCGATTGCCACCGGATTTCTCTTCTTTCTTCCGGCCTGATACCCGCGTTCCGCACGGCTTTCGCTTCTTCCTGCCGTATATTCCCCCGGCATCTGCCCCTCTTCTTTGGCTCTTGTATCTGTATAGCCCCGTTCTGTATATTCCCCGTAATCTCCGGAGCCTGCACTTAAGTCTGCTTTAATGATTGCCGCTACTTTTCCCGGACTTCCCAGCTCCCGGATCACTTCGGCTTCTCTTTCTGCACCTGCGTCCTCAAAATAATTTTCGTAATATTCCAGGGCTTCCTCTCGTTCTGCTTCTGATATGTCAGAAAGAAGATGGGACAACTCTCTCATAAACTGCATTCTGTTCATATTCCTATTCCTCCCTCGAGCATTTTGGAAATCTTTGATGAGTAGTTTTTCCATTCTACTTTATATAAATTCAACTGTGCACTCCCCTTTTCTGTAAGCTTATAGTATCGTCTGTTTCTTCCCTCATACGCCATATCATATACTTCCAGACAGTCGTCCTTCTGAAGTCTTCTCAAAACAGGATAAAGAGTAGATTCTGATACTTCCAGAACACCTCTCACATCCTGGGTAATCTTATAGCCGTACGTCCCTTCTTTCTCTTTCGATACAACTGCCAGAACAATCGCGTCAAGAAGAGCCGCGCCTGTATTAAATACCATCTTCTCACTTCCTTTTTCATTTTATAATATTATATGACTTATCAATATTGTTTTGTTGATAATACTATACATCATATAATATAGGTTTGTCAATAGTATTTTCATCTATACTTTTCGAAACATATATGTTAAGATAATTTCAGTCTTTTTACACCGGACAAAAATATTTTTATCAGGAGGTCATATGAACCAGAATAAAACCGAAACTCTTCATCCCGCTTTTCTGGAGCGAATGAAATCACTCCTGGGAGAAGAATATCCTCTCTTTTTAAAAAGCTTTGAAGCTCCCAGAACCTTTGGGCTTCGTGTAAATACAGATAAAATTACCTGCGAAGAATTTGAGCGCATTGTTCCTTTTCCCGTAACTCCCATTCCCTGGATAAAAAACGGATATTTTTATGAGGAGGAAAGCCGTCCCTCCCGCTGTCCCCTTTATCAGGCAGGGCTTTATTATCTCCAGGAGCCAAGCGCTATGACTCCTGCTTCCAGGATTCCCGTTACTCCCGGCGAATACGTTCTTGATATGTGCGCTGCACCCGGAGGAAAGGCAACGGCTCTTGGAGCAGCATTAAAAGGCGAAGGGCTTCTTATCGCAAACGACATCAGCACGTCAAGAGCAAGAGCTCTCCTTCGAAACATTGAGCTTTTTGGCATTCCCAATGTATTTGTAGCGAATGAGCCGCCGGAAAAACTTGCACGCACCTTCCCGGAATTTTTCCATAAAATTATTCTGGATGCCCCCTGCTCAGGAGAGGGAATGTTCCGAAAAGAAGAAGCTCTCTCTCTCGACTGGACGCCGGAAAAATCAGATGAACTTTCCGAAATCCAACGAGAACTTCTCTTAAACGGATTTGATATGCTGCGTCCCGGAGGTCTTCTCCTTTACTCTACCTGTACCTTTTCCCCGAAAGAAGACGAAGGAAGCGTTTCTTTCCTTCTGGAAAACAGACCGGAAGCAGACCTTGTGGAACTTCCCTGGTACGAAGGTTTTACAGAGGGAATCCCTTCCGCCGGCAACGGGGAAGAACGCCTGAAACGCTGTGTGCGTCTCTTTCCGCATAAAATGAACGGAGAAGGACATTTTATGGCTCTTATTCAAAAACCTGGGCTTTCCACGCAGGGCGGTGTCTCCGCTCCCCACACGAAACCAGATAAAAATGCAGTAAAATGGATAGATGAATTTTTGAAAGAAATCGGTCTTTCCTCCCTCGGCGGTCATCCCTTTGACTGGAACCGGGTAGAAATCCGAAAAGACAAAGCCTATTATCTTCCCCCTGTATCCTGCGATTTCCGCGGACTGGCTTTTTTAAGAAATGGGCTGTATCTGGGGGATATAAAAAAGAATCGGTTTGAACCATCGCAGCCTCTTGCACTTGCCATTCGAAAAGGCGAAGCTGCTTCCTGTATTTCGCTCTCTGTAAACGATGAAAGAATTACACGATACTTAAAAGGAGAGACTTTAAATATTGAACCGCAGGAAGCCGCCAAATCAAAAGGCTGGCAGCTCCTCTGCGTGGAAAGGTATCCCATTGGATTCGGGAAACTGGTAAACGGGATTCTGAAAAATAAGTATCCTGCCGGGTGGAGGGTGTAAAATCACTCCACCTCTATCTCTTTCCCCAGCGCAAAAGAATAGATATACGCCTCCTTTACCGGCTTTCCTGCTGCCCGTGAAAGCGCCTCAGCATAATCCAAAATCTGGTTTCTGTACCGTTCTGAAAGAGCTTTTTCCTCTCCTTTTTTCACTTTATCTGTCTTATAATCCACAAGAATCAGCTCTCCGTCTTCCATAAAGTAAGCGTCCATAATACCCTGCACAAGAATACGCTCTCCTTCCCAGTCAGGATTTAATTCTTCTGCCTCTCTTGAGATAACAAAGGGCTGTTCCCGGAAAAGAAGCCTGTTTTCCGCTGCTTCTTTCATTCTCTGTCCCAAAGAAGAGGTAACAAAGGCGAAAATATCTCCCGGGCGGACGCACTCTGCTTCTTTTTCTTTTAATTTCTTCTGCATAAGCAGTTCTTTTATCTGTATCTTAATTTCTTCTGCGGAAGATGTTCGGCTGTAATCCAGGCACTCCATCACTCGGTGGTAAGCCGTTCCTCTTGATGCGCCTGTATATACCTCCTGCTTTTCGATAAACTCCGGCACAACAGGAAGCTCCCCTTCTTCCGTCTCCTCCACTATATTTTCTTCTTTTTCATAGAAATCATGATACGCTCTTTTATTTAATTCCGATACGCTCACCTTTACCGG
Source organism: uncultured Blautia sp. (assembly GCA_900541345.1). Taxonomy (GTDB): domain Bacteria; phylum Bacillota; class Clostridia; order Lachnospirales; family Lachnospiraceae; genus Blautia_A. The sequence continues at coordinate 25,311 of UQJE01000008.1, read as the reverse complement.
AATCTCCCGTAAAAATTCGTAAGGATAAACAAAAGAAAATCTTCTTTCCAGCTCTTCTTTTATTTCTTTATTGTATTCAAGAGAAACGTCCCAGTTTTCCAGAACTTCTCTTCGAATTTCCATTTCCGCCTGAATCTCCACCTCTTCTTTTACAAGATCTTTTGCTGTTATTTTTTTTATGACAAAATCACAGCCTCCTTCGTAAAGGGGATTTCTTCTGTTGGAAAAAATCCCATATTCTTCTAAAAGCGGCTCCATTGCCCTGTGCCTTATGAGGGCGGGCAGAAGATAATCCCAGTAAGTCTTTGCCTTCATGCGGTTTCCCACAGGGAGCAGCTCCTCATCCTGTTTTAAAAAACCGGAAAGCCCGCGGATTCTTTCTTCCAGCTTTCCTATCGTCCCTGTAAGAATCAGTTTTTCTTTTGCACGCGTCAAAGCAACATAAAGAACACGAATCTCCTCTCCCAGACTTTCTTTTAAAATAGCTCTTCGTAACATCTGTTTATACAAAGTCGTAGAAGTAATTCTTTTTTCCGGAAGAATGGCATCCGTTCCGATTCCAAGCTCGTGATGAATCAAAAGTCCTGCATTTATATCGCTGAAATTAAACTGTTTCCCCATCCCCGCCGCAAATACAACCGGAAATTCAAGCCCTTTACTTTTATGGATTGTCATAATCTGCACAGAACCTTCCCCTGCGCCGGACAAGTTCACTTCTCCGTAGTCTACCTGAAATTTCTGAAGCTTTTCAATATAGCGCACAAAATTAAAAAGCCCGCGGTAACTTGTTTTTTCATAATCCATTGCTTTTTCTATTAACATAGAAAGGTTTGCTCTTCTCTGTTCTCCGTCAGGAAGTGCCGCCGCATAATTCCCATATCCCGTTTTATCCAGAATATATACAATTAACTGATGAACCGGGGTATATTCCGCCATATCCCTGACATTTGTAAGAAGAGACAAAAAACAGGAAAGCTTCTCAAAAAGCACAGATTCTTCCTCATTTTCCATTTTTCCCTCACGCACCCACGCACATACGGCATCAAAAAGCATTCCCTCTTTATGTTCCGCGCGGAGGATTCCCAGCTCCTGCGAAGTACAGCCTACAATAGGAGAATGCAGTACGCCTGCCAGAGGAATATCCTGAAGCGGATTGTCACAAATTCTAAGATAATCCAACATAGCAACTACCTCCGTTGCAGAAAAATATCCTGTTTTTGAAGCACTATAAGACGGAATTCCCTGTGAGGAAAGTACCTCCCCAAATGTTTCTGTCCACCCTGTGGCAGTGCGCAGAAGAATCACAATATCCCCGTATTCTATAGGTCGGTATTCCCCTGTTTCTTTATCGAGAACCTGTTCCTTTCCCTTCATTTCCTGAATTTTATGAGCAATGGCAAGTGCTTCTAGCTCCTGATCGTTGTCAATTGCCTCCTCTGAAAGTTCTTCGCTGTCTTTTTCTATAAGAAGCACCTCTGTTTTAACAAATTCCGGATTTTGCCCTTCTGGAAACACAGCGCCTGGATAAAGCGCCGCTGCCTCATCATAGGCTACGCCTCCCAAATCTTCTCCCATAATCTGGCGAAAAATATAATTGACGCTTCCCAGAACCTCGCTTCGGCTTCTGAAATTTTTATGAAGGTCGATTCTCTGCTCTTTTCCTTCCTCTGTCGAGTATGTTTTATATTTTTCCATGAAAAGCTCCGGTCTTGCAAGGCGAAAACGATAAATACTCTGCTTCACATCTCCCACCATGAAAATGTTTTTTCTCTGATTTACCCACCCGGAAACAAGATTTGTGAGAACCTCCTGCACGAGATTACTGTCCTGATACTCATCCACAAGAACCTCATCGTATTTTTCCGAAAGTTCCTTTGCAGCCTGACTTGGCGTAAAGGTATCTCCTTCTTTTGTCACAAGAATCCGGAGCGCAAAATGCTCCATATCTGTAAAATCAATAATATTTTTTTCTCGCTTCTTTTCCTCGAAGCGTTCCATAAATTCTTCTGTAAGGCGAATAAGAATCTCCACCGGCTTTTTGCAGCATAGGATTGTTTCTGCCGCCTCCTTTAGACTCTCCGAAAAATACCTCTCAGAAAGATCTTTTAAAAGCCCTTTCCCTTCCTCCCGAAGCTTTTTTACCTGCTCCTTTTTGTATTCTTCTACATCTTCTGCTTTTTTCGCAGAAAGGCGCGCAAATTTCAGAGCAGAAAGCAACGACGCCATCCCGTCAAAATCCTGCTTTTCACAGAGAAGCTGAAGTTCATCTATAAGAAGCATATCACTTTGAAGCGCCTCCTCATAAAGACACGGTCCTCCTGGCTCCTGACACACGGAGATTCCCTGGGTAAAAAGAGCCTCCGCCTGGGCAAGCTCCTGCTTCACGCTATCCCACAAAACCTGAAACCATTCCTGTTTTTCCAGCTCTTCTTCATCTTCTATTTCATATGCCTTTATACAATCGCCAAGCCATTCCACAGGATAAGGATTACTCATTGCCGTATCGTATAGCTTTAACACCAGCTCTTTTAATCCCTCGTCTGTCTTTCCCGGCGCATAGCATTCCACAAAATTCAAAAAATCTTCGTCATTTCTGCTGTAAAAATCTTCAAAAAGCTCTTTCAGCACATCTTCTTTTAAAAGCTTTAATTCCCCTTCTTCCGCTGTCCGACATCCCGGATCAAGCCCAATCAGATGAAAATAATTTCGTATCAGATAAGAACAGAAGCCGTCAATAGTCGTAATCTGGGCTGTGTGGATAAGCGTCATCTGCCTCTGAAGATGTTCGTTTTCCGGGTCTTCGTAAAGAGCATCCTCAAGAGCTCTTGAAATCCTCTCCTTCATTTCTCCCGCTGCCGCTCTTGTAAATGTCATGATCAGCATTCTGTCAATATCCACCGGATTTTTTTTATCGAGAATCTTACTTAAAATCCTCTGTACAAGAACTGCCGTTTTTCCGGATCCTGCCGCTGCGCTTACAAGAATGTTCCTGTCCCGCAGAGAAATTACCTGCTTCTGTTCTTCCGTCCATGAAACTGCCATTTATTCTTCCTCCTCAAATATCTGCCACAGCTCTTTATCGTCAAACATCTTTAAATTCCGGTACTCATACCCCGGCATCTTTCTGTCAAACCCACAGACAGAAATGTAAGGACAATACGCGCAGGCGCTCTTCTTTCCCATTTTATAAGGATTCACTTCCACGTCTCCTTCCATAATACAGCTTCTGATATTCTCGATTTTCTGTTTTACAAACCTTCCGAGAACATCAAACTGTTCTCTTGTTGCAACAGAAGAATTTTTTCGAAAACTGCCGTCTTTATTAAATGCCACCGGAAGAGATACAAGGCTTCTGTCCATTTTTTCTATCATTTCCCTGTCAGCCCGTACGAGACCATTCATTTTCAGTTCTTTTAAAATCCGTCCGCTTACTGCTTCCACATCTGCGTCTATTTTTTCTTTTATCATGGGGTCTTTCACATTGTAATAAAATATTCCTGCTGGAAGGACTTCTTTTCCCGGATATTTTTTCTTTTCTACAGAAAGCGCGCCATCCAGATAAATCATAAGCTGCAGCTGCAGTCCGTAATACAAATACACAAGGTCAAAGGTAGTGTTTCCTGTCTTATAATCAATGACTTTCACATACACCTGATTTTCCTCTTCCATCACATCTACACGATCGATGCGTCCGCCTCCAAAAGAAACCTCGAAACTCTCCGGTCTGAACTTCCCATGCTGAAGCTGCTGCTGAAGCCCCCATACAGTACGGTGCAGAATCCTTCTCGTCCTCTCAATCATCGCCTCGTTTCTCGCACTGCTCTTTAAAATAGTATTTCCGTAATCTGCCGCAAGATCATCAAGACATTGATCCACAATCTCGTTTCGCACCTCTTCTGTTAAATCCGCCCACTCAAGCCCACGATTTCTCACTTCCACTGCAAAATTTTCAAGTGCAATGTGCATAATATTCCCCATATCCATCGCGCGGAATTCATATTCTGCACGCTCTGTCAGGCGAAGCCCGTACTGCAGAAAATGGGCAAAGGCGCAGGCTGCGAACCGTTCCAGTCTTGTGGCGCTGTACGGAGAAACTTCTCCATATAAAACCTTTGCCACGCTTCTGCTGATTTCATCTGACGGCTTTCTTGTAAAAGCAGCTTCCACAAGTTTTTTTACAACAGGAGCATATATGGGACTTTTCAGATACCAGCTGTAAAGTTCTTTAAATACATCATCTCCCTTTCCATTGGAAGCCTCAGAAAGTCCCCTGATGAAATAGGAAAGCCCGGCTCCCGGAAGTTCCAAAGCAGACATAGTATCCTCGCAGCTCTCTTTCTTTTCTGCCTCTGTGTCAGGAAAAAGCTTCTGAATGCTTCCAATTAAATAGGCAGGGCTTATCGCCTCTCCACTATTGTTTGAAAGACTGTAGGAAAGGCAGAGATATTTTTCCGGCTTCGTAAGATTCAGATAAAGATAATATCTCTGAATGCTCATCTGCTCCTTTGGTCCCGGAGCCAGCTCCACTCCCTGTTCCTCTATGAACTCCCGGTCAAGCTCTGTGAGAATTCCGCCTGATTCCGTATTTTTCGGAATATTTCCCTCATTTACACCAACAAAAAATAAAGCCTTCATTCCTTTTAAACGGGTTCGTTCCATGTCTCCCACTACAATCTGGTCCTGAGAGGGAGGAATCAATGCCACTTTTGCCTCGGAAAGCCCGGTTTCCAGAAGCTGGCTGTATTCCTGACGACTGACTTCCTCCTCCCCGAGAATTGCCACCATAGAATCAAGAAGCTCCATCACAATCCCGTAAATCTGGCTGTATTCCTTTTCCATCGCTGCGTTTCCCTGTTCCTTAAAAGCCTTTTCTCTTTCTTTAATCTTATAAAAGCTTCTGTTCTTCACAATGAAATCGTATACAATGCGGCAATACTGCTCTACTGTCCGTTTTCCCCCGGAAAACCCTTCTGCAAGGGGGCTTACCTCATCCACAAAACGCTCCCTGATTTCGTTGAGACGCTGAATGCTGTCCGGCTCCATTCCCCGGTAAATCCTCACCCAGTGCTCCTTCCACTTCCCAAATCCCCGGATTCCAAGTGCCAGCACATAATTTTCCAGAAGATCTGCCTCTTCTCTTGTAATATCAGACATTCCGCAGCGAAGATAACGGAATACGCTTTCATAAGAAAATCCCTTCACAGCCATCTCGATCGATGCACGAATGTACTCCACAAAAGGATTCATAAGGACAGTATGCTTTTCGTCAAGGAAATAGGGGATTCCCGCCTCGGTTAATACCTGCTTTGCAAGTGTTCCATATTCCTCAAGATTTCCGGTAATAATGGCAATATCCCCGTAATGAAGTCCCTCCGTACGAACAAGACGTGCTGCCCTCTGTACCGCCTCTTCCATCTCTTTTTTGGGATTTTCCCCGCAAAATATGGAAATTTCATTCTGTTTTTTCTCATAAGCAGCCTTTCTGTAACGGAAAATATGCTCCTCCAGAAATTGAAGCGCCGGAGCTTTGGAAAACCTGGAATTTTTCCCATGATAAAGAAGCACCGGCTCCTCTATATCTTTTGTGAGACCGGAAAGGCTCTGCACCATTTTTCTTCCCATATAAAAAAGCTGATGGGATTTTCCTTTGATATACGGATTTTCTTTTGCATCCATTGTTACTGTCACGTAAATGTGGCTGCAGATGCGCAAAAGTTCTTCAATGACCCGGTTCTGAATGGGGGTAAAGCCGGTAAAACCGTCAAACACCATCACGCTTCCCCGAAGCTTTTCTGAAAAAGGCAGCATACGGAGGAGTACGTCCATCACTTCCTCCCCTGTCATATAATGCCCTTCCAGATAGGTTCGGAATCCCTGATACAGAGTGTGCACATCGCGAAGCTTCATGGTAAGAAGCTCTCTGTCTCCTGCTTTTTCCACCATCTGAGAAAGCTCTTCCTCACCAATTCCATACTGCATAAACTCCGAGAGAAGAGACTTTACCTCGTCAAGATAACCTGGCTTTTTCATCTGACTGCCAAGATAGGGCAGCTCTTTCTGATGCTTCTGTACCATTTTCTGAAGAACCATTGTTTTTCCCGTATCATCTAAAATAACTTTTTCGTCCCCGCCTGTCTCCTCAAAAACACGGTAAGCAAGACGTTCAAAACTTAAAACATCTATATTTAAAATCCCTTTGGAAGGGCTCATTTCCACAAGTGTTTTCTGTGTCTGCATAGTAAACTGCTCCGGCACAATTACATAATAAAAACCATCCGGATGTTCTCCCGCCTCCTGGATCACCCGTTCATATATGTAATGAGATTTTCCTGTTCCGGAGCTTCCCATAATAAACTGAAGCGACATAAGCTGTCCTCCTTTTCCTACCTGATTTAAAATTTATTGTACCTTATCTCAAATGCAAAAACAACCAGTCATATTTTCCCTTCTCTCCTAATAAAATATAGAAAACAGACCAGGAGGCGCATACCATGAGTTCCAAAACAAAAATCGTTGTCCTACATATGAAAGAAGTCATTTACACCGCAATTTTTATTGCCCTTGCCCTGATTCTGGGGATTGTGGTATTTTTTATGTTCGGTCCTGGAAAGGGAAAACTTTCCTCCTCCGGCGCTGTCCACAAATATAAACCCGGCGTTTATACCTCCTCCATCAAGTTAAACAGCAACACCTTTGATGTGGAAGTCACTGTTGACGCGGACAGCATACAATCCATCCATCTTGTAAATTTAAGTGAAAGCACTGCTGCCATGTTTCCGCTCATGGAGCCTGCCCTGGAATCCCTTGCAAGCCAGATTTACACAAATCAGTCTCTTGAAAATATCCACTATGCAGAAGACCAGAAATACACATCTGTGATGCTTCTTGACTCCATTGCAGATGCTTTGAAAAAGGCGGAGAACCCATAATGTTCTCCGCCCTTTTTGTTTCCTTATTTCGTTATAATTCTTCTAGCTGTCTAAGCCACACAGCTGCGCTTGCATCGCTTGGCATACGAAGATCTCCTCTCGGGGAAAGCGCCACACTTCCCACCTTTGGTCCATCCGGAACACAGGAGCGTTTAAACTGCTGTGCAAAAAATCGTCTGTAAAATGTTTTCAGCCATTTAAGAATCGTCTCTTTGTCGTAAACACCTTCAAAAGTCTTACTTGCAATAGCGTAAATTTTCTTCGGCTCAAAACCGGCACGAAGCATATAGTAAATATAAAAATCATGAAGTTCATAAGGACCTACAAGATCTTCTGTTTTCTGAGCGATTTCTCCGTCTTTTGGCGGGAGAAGCTCCGGGCTTACCGGTGTGTCCAGAATATCAAAAAGTACCTCTGAAAGTCCCTTATCTTCCGCATTTTCCGCATTTTCCGCATAATACTGTACAATATGGCGCACAAGCGTCTTCGGAACCGAAGCGTTCACTCCGTACATAGACATGTGGTCACCATTATACGTTGCCCAGCCAAGAGCCAACTCAGATAAATCCCCTGTTCCTACAAGAATGGCGCCTTCCTGATTTGCCATATCCATAAGCACCTGGGTTCTCTCTCTTGCCTGACTGTTTTCATATGTGACATCATGAACAGAAGGGTCATGTCCAATATCACGGAAATGCTGAGAAACCGCTTCTTTAATATTTACCTCGCTTAAAGAAGCGCCCATACGTCTGCTTAACTCACAGGCATTCGTGTATGTTCTGTCCGTTGTTCCAAAGCATGGCATTGTCACGCAATGAATATTGCTTCTTGGAATCCCCATTAAATCAAAGGTTCTTCCGATTACAAGGAGGGCAAGTGTGGAATCCAGACCGCCGGATAATCCGACCATCGCCTTTTCACTGTGTACATGCTCCATACGTTTTTTCAGTCCCATTGCCTGAATATTTAAAATAGATTCGCAGCAGAGCGCTCTCTCTTCTTTATCTTCCGGTACAAAAGGACTTTGAGAAAATCTTCTCGTAAGAGAAGTTTCCCCGATTTCCGTTTCAAAAGGAATCCGTACATGACTGCACTCCTCTGACGCCGGATAAGTGGAGAGTCTCCTTCTGTCATCTGCAAGACGCTGTACATCAATTTCTCCATAAATCACATTGTTTTTGAAACGTTTTCCCTCTGAAAGAATCGTTCCGTTTTCCGCAATCAGATTCTGACCTCCAAAAACAAGATCCTGGGAGGATTCACCTTCTCCTGCTGTTGCATATATATAACCGCATACAAGACGGGCAGACTGTCCGTTTACAATGGTTCTTCTGTACGCGTCTTTTCCCACCATTTCATCGCTTGCGGAAAGATTTACAATAATATGAGCTCCTGCCAGCGCATGAGAAATACTTGGAGGCATTGGAACCCAGAGATCTTCGCAGATTTCTGCAGACACTGTAAACTCCGGCATATTTTCACAGGCAAAAATCAGGTCTGTACCAAACGGCACATCCTCTCCATTTACTTCTATATAATCTATCTCTCCCTCTTTTGCAGGAGTAAAATGACGAAGCTCATAAAATTCATTATAATTAGGAAGATTTGTTTTTGGCACGATTCCCAGAATTCTTCCTCTGTTTAAAACGGCAGCCGCATTGTAAAGCTTTCCGCCCTTTCGCACAGGAATTCCCAGAAAAATAAGCGCGTCTGTATCTTTCGTTTCTTCTGCCAGAAACAAAAGGGTATTCCACGCAGAATCAAGAAGTGTGCGCTGCCAGAAAAGATCCTGACAGGTATAGCCGGTAATACAAAGCTCCGGAAATGCCATAACCTTTGCCTGCTCTTTTTCCATTTCCCGAATCATTCTGAGGATTTCTCTTCCGTTTGCCTCACAGTCTGCCACTGTTACTGTCGGTGTTCCGGCAGCAACCTTTATAAATCCCAGTTTCATAAGCTCCTCCTATCTGGCTTTACATCTTCTCAGGATTTCTTTTAATTCTTCCACAGAGAACACGTAATTTGTATTACAGAAATGGCAGTTCATCTCCACTTCTTTTCCCTCCTGGATCAGTTCGTTTAATTCTTTTCTTCCAATACTGATCAGCGCTTTTTCCACACGTTCCTTGCTGCAGTTACAGTAGAATTTTGTGTCCATACGGTCATTGATTTCTATGTCAAAGCCTTCGAGCACTCTTTCAAGAAGGCTTTCCGGTGTATGCCCTTCCTCAAGAAGATTTGTTACAGAAGTGATTTTCTGCACATTTTCTTCCAGCTTTGCAATGACGGATTCCTCCGCAAAAGGCATAAGCTGTACAATGAATCCTCCAGCCTGACGTACCGTATTATCTTTATTCATAAGAACGCCAAGTCCCACTGCGGAGGGAACCTGCTCACTTGTTGCAAAATAGTAAGTAAGGTCGTCTGCAATCTCACTTGTCTGAAGAGCAACCTGTCCCATATAAGGCTCTTTCAGTCCCATATCCTTGATAATGTTCATAAATCCAACGCCTACAGCACCTGCTACGTCAAGCTTGCCCTTACTGTTTGCAGGAATACACACATTTGGATTTCCAACATATCCTTTTACATTTCCTTTGGAATCTGCAGTTACCGTAATTCCCTGAAGGGGACCGCCTGCGTGAATCTGAAGAGTCAGAATATCCTTATCGCCCTTCATCATAGTCCCCATCATCGCACCGCCTGTTAAAAGTCTTCCCAAAGCCGCCGTTGCCACAGGGCTTGTATTATGTGCCTTTCTCGCTGTCTCTACCATATCTGTTGTCACGGCTGCAAATGCGCGGATCTGACTGTTTGCCGCGGTTGCTCTTATTATATAATCACTCATATATTTCACTCCTGTTCTGTTTTTCCATGCTCCCTTGCCACAAATGTAAGCCTTCCGCTTTCCGCAGATGGCGGATTTTTCGTATAGGCGTCATAAACGGCTATAACTTCCATACCCGCCTTTTCAAGGAGCTCTTTTATTTTTTCTTCCGAATATGCTTTCTGGTAATGAACCTCTTCTGTTTTTTCGTAAAGCCCGTCTTCTCTTGGAAGGAAAAGAGTTAATCCGTAAACGTTCATTCCTGTTTCTTCGTCATACTCGTTTTCCCAGATAAAACTTCCCTCTTCCCTATTCTCTGCTATTGTAGTATTTCCCAGCATTTCCCTGTATTTATATACCGTATTCATATCAAAGATAAAAGTACCTTTGGGGTCGAGATAATTATTTACCAGGGAAAAAACGTGAAGAAGGTCTTCTTCCTCCGTTATATAGTTCAAACTGTCGCACACGCTTATCACTGCACGTACCGTTCCGTACAGTTCAAACTCCTCCATATCCTGAAGAAGATATAAAATATCGTGTCCCGATTCCTCTCTTTTTTCCATTGCTTCTGCAAGCATTTCTTCCGCATTATCCACACCGATCATATCGTATCCTGATTCTGCAAGAAGCTCTGTCATAGTTCCTGTCCCACAGCCCAGTTCAAGAACAAGACCGTCACACACACCGTACTCTTTCAGACTTTTTGTAAGATAAGACGCCCAGGCGTCATAATCTACATTATCCATAAAAATATCGTAGACTCTGGCAAATTCTCCATATGCTTCCATTTTTCATTCCTCCGCCAACCATCATACCACAGGTTCTTAAAAATCGCAAAGAGAGTTCGACAAAAGCCGAACTCTCTGATTCAAGAACGCTCCGGCGTCCTTGCTGCGAAATACGTACTGCAGCGCAGCATCTTCTACGCATTTCTGCAATTACTGTACAGGCATATAATATACGTCTGCTGCTTCTCCATGATAATAATAATCTACATCGTTCTGATCATATACGTCTTCATCATTTGCAAAACGGTAGCTGTTTCCATCTTTGTCTACCCAGTTTCCGTTAGCATCCGGGAAAATAACAAGCGGCTGTCCGTCGGAATTGCGGTAAATCGTTCTTGTCTGACTTGTATCACTGAGCTGTGCGTCTGTAAAGCCACCGGAATTTGTTGTGCCGGAAGAACTTCCCTCTGATGTTCCTTCCCCTGAAGAGGTGCTGTCTGATGTTCCTTCTCCTGTCTGCCCTTCAGCGGAGGTGCTTCCATCCGTATTTCCCTCTGCCTGCTGCGGCGCGGCGCTCTTAAGAGATGAATCACCTAAAATCTGGAAACTTGCCACAGTATCCTGCAGTTTTTTCAGAAGATTCTCATCGTCTTTCTTAATGGATGCTTCAATATTATAAAACTCTCCGTCGTTTGCATAAACACGTTTTACAGTCCATATCACTCCATCTGTTTTTTCTGGTTTGTGATATTTTACATTATAGGAATAAACATTTACTCCATTTACATCGCTTGCTGTATAATTCTGAATCTCATACTCACTTGCAGGAGACAAACCTGCAGCCTTCTCAAGTGAATTTGCCATATCCTCTGTACTTGGAATTACAGCAGAGGACATATCTTCCTCACCTTTTCCATGGGTAATCACAATTTTGCCCTGATCCGGTGACTCAAAGCTTACCAGATTTTCTTCATCTGATTTATTTGCCCAGGTTGCGTCCGGAAGCTTAATCGCAATACTCTTATCTTTTGATGTATATGTTGTATTCTGTCCATCTGCAGGTGCCGGAGTTGCTGTAGGCTTTGGAGCCTCAGTCGGTTCTGGAGTAGGAGTCGCCTCCACAACTACCTGTTCCTCCGGTTCATCTCCGCCAAACCCGCAGGCAGTCAGAACGCCTGAAAGTGCCACGGTCATCACCAGCATTGCAAGTACCTTTTTATTCTTCATGGTATCCTCCTTTTATTCGTCTCATAAAGTTCCTTGGAATATATTTTACAATTCTATTACAGACTTGTCAATGAAATTTCCCTTGTCTGTTTATGAAATAACTATGAACTGTTATATTCACTTCCTTTATATTAGCATAACATCATATCATTGCTGTAAATCTCTTATTTCATACACATGAAGTTCATGGAGTGCTCTCGTTGCCGCAATATATCTTCCCTGTCGAAACAGAGCACCTTCCTCTTCTTTTGGAAAGACAGAAAATACACGGTCAAACTCCAGTCCTTTTGCAAGATAAAATGTAGTGACAGTAAGTCCTTTTTCGAATTTCCGGCTGTCCCTGTGAAGATAGGAAACCTTCTCGCCCAAACTTTCGCTCAAAAGAGAAGAAAAAAGAGACGCACTTTCCTCATTGGGAAGAATCACAGCTTCCGTCTCGTAGGTTTCTCCTGCTTTTACCTCTTTTGCAATTTTTTCCGCAGCTTCTTTTAAAGAAACTGCTTCCTGTCTCTCTACCGGTTTTCCGTGACGTTCAAATAAATCCATCCCTTCAATTCCGGCAAGGCTGTTTGCATAAGAAGCAATCTCCACCGTATTGCGGTAGCTTTTATTCATATAAATCGTGCGAATATCTCTTCCAAAAATTTCAGGAAGGAAAGTCGTCACGTCCTGTATTCTGTCCTCCATCGTCTGCGCCCTGTCTCCCAGAATTGTCATTCGACACGGAAACAGCATCTGAAGAATTTTATACTGCAGTCTGGAATAATCCTGCATTTCATCTACTACAAGATGCCTGATATTTTCCTTCGCCTGCCTGCTTAAAAGGCGATACTTGAAATACAAAACAGGATATACATCTTCATATGGAAGCTTTCTCTTTTCAATGGGGACTTTCGGGAGCATGGAAAATCCGGATGCCGCAAGAAAACGATTGTAAAGAACGTACACATCTCTCGTCTCATACATTCTTCGAAACTTTTCTTTTACAGCCTCCCGCTCTTCCTCCTCCATATCTCTGTTTCTCAGTGTCTCCACCTCGTCAATAAAATATTCCGCCACAGCGTCCATTCTGGACAAAAGTGGAATATCTGTAAACTTAAAATAAAAAAGAGAAATGATCTCTTTTTCTGTTTTTACAAAACCTCGGTATTCCACATCACGGAAATTCATAAGACTGTCCTCCAGTTCCAGAAGAAAGCCTTCTATTTTATCTGTAAATTCCCCTGTCTCCTTTTCCTTTAAAGAATCTGCCAGAAACGGAAACTTAAGATTCTTTTCTATCTGATCGTATCTGTCCTCACAGTCTGCTGCCACATCCTTAAGCTCTTTGTAGGCAAAAAGATCAAAGCTCATTTCCCGTATATTTTCTTCTCCCAGTTCCGGAAGAATATGTGAAATATAATCGGAAAATACACTGTTTGGAGATAAAATTAAAATATCTGAGGATTTCAGATTTTTTCTGTCGTGATAGAGAAGATAGGCAATCCTGTGAAGCGCAACGGAAGTCTTTCCGCTTCCTGCCGCCCCCTGAATCACAAGAATCCTGTCTTTTGTATTACGAATAATGGCATTTTGTTCTTTCTGTATGGTGCGGATAATATTTTTAAGCTGTACCTCACCGGTGCTTCCAAGCTCTGCCGCAAGAATCTCATCATCAATTTTTACATCACTCTCAAACTCATACACCATTTTTCCGCTGCGGATTTTGTACTGCCACTTGGATGTAATTTCTCCGGTAAGCTCTCCTACTGGAGCTTCATACTTCGCAGGACCTTTATCGTAATCGTAAAAAAGTCCGCTCACCGGCGCTCTCCAATCGTAAATAAGAGGCGTCTGCCCTGTGCGCTCTGAAAAATTTCCGATACCAATATAAAAAGTTTCCGGCTCTTCCTCGCCTTCATATACAAAATCTACTCTCCCGAAAAACGGAGAATCCATCATTTTTATAAAACGCTGTTTCAAAAGAAGCTGCTGCTGATTGGCATTTACCTGATGAAATAAAGCCTGCTGGTTATCGTAATCCTCATATCCGTACTGGTCCATCTCCGTATAGTTTTCCCAGTAATATTCGTGCATTCCCTGAATTTCCTTCTGTCCCTCTTCCAGAGAAAGACTTACTTCTTCCACTCTTTTTTCAAGCTTCTGAAGAACAAATTCAAGAAATGCACTTCCTGTTTCCTGTTTATTTTCTGAACTCATACAGCACCTACACAGCAACCACAGCTGTACCGCTTACGGTTACCATCAGCATTCCGTTTCCGGAACCAAGCACCTCATAATCAATATCAACGCCTACCACTGCGTTGGCTCCCAGCTGCACTGCCCGCGCTTCCATTTCTGCCAGAGCTCTCGTTCTCGCATTTACCAGTTCATCCTCGTATGTGTTGGAACGTCCTCCAAACATATCAGAAAGACTTGCTGCAAAATCTTTTACAAAATTCACTCCGGAAACTACCTCTCCAAATACGATTCCTCTGTATTCCCGGATTTCTTTTCCTTCTATGGACGGTGTGGTTGTAATAATCATAACCTTATCCTCCTGAATATTTATTTCTGATATTATATACCAGACCGCCCCAAATGTATAGTATTACGCACCTGCTTTTTCAAACTGGCTGTTATAAAGATCCGCGTAAAATCCTCCTGCTTTTAAAAGCTCCTCATGATTTCCCTGCTCAATAATATCTCCATCCTTCATAACAAGAATCAAATCTGCATCTTTGATCGTGGACAAACGATGGGCAATCACAAAGCTTGTTCTTCCCTTCATAAGGTTATCCATTGCTTTCTGAATCTGCATTTCTGTCCTCGTATCAACAGAGGAAGTTGCCTCGTCAAGAATAAGGATTCTGTTATCCGCAAGAATGGCTCTCGCAATGGTAAGAAGCTGTTTCTGTCCCTGAGAAATATTACTTGTCTCCTCATCAAGAACCATATCATAACCGCCCGGCTGCTGCATAATAAAGTTATGGATATGAGCAGCCTTTGCTGCTGCAACTACTTCTTCATCTGTCGCATCAAGACGTCCGTATCTTATGTTTTCCCTGATTGTTCCGGAAAACAGCCAGGTATCCTGAAGCACCATGCCGAACATTTCACGAAGTTCGCTTCTGTTGAAGTCTTTTACATTATGTCCGTCAATGGAAATGCTTCCTCCGTTAATATCATAAAAACGCATAAGAAGCTTTACCATAGTTGTCTTTCCTGCTCCTGTAGGACCAACGATAGCGATTTTCTGTCCATCTTTAATATCTGCTGAAAAGTCATGAATAATAATCTTATCCGGATTATAGCCGAATTTTACATGATTAAATTCCACATTTCCGGAAAGTTTTGTAATATCTGCCGCATTTTCCACTGTCTGGTCTTCCTCCGGCTCCTCCAGAAATTCAAACACACGCTCCGAAGCTGCCGCTGAGGACTGCAAAAGGTTTACTACCTGGGCAATCTGCTGAATCGGCTGTGTAAAGTTTCGAATGTACTGGAAAAAAGACTGAATGTCTCCAACCTCAATACTTCCTTTAATAGTAAACACTCCGCCTAAAAGAGCAACCATCACGTACCCCAGATTTCCTACAAACTGCATAACCGGCATCATCATACCTGAGAAAAACTGAGATTTCCATGCCGATTCATAGAGCTTTTTATTATCTTTCTCAAATTCTTCTACAACGTCATTTTCTTTATTAAATACCTTTACTACGTTATGTCCGCCGAAATTCTCTTCAATCTGACCATTTACTTCTCCAAGATATTTCTGCTGTGCCTGGAAATATTTCTGAGAATGTTTCATGACCTTCTGAATAATAAACATGGAAACAGGCAGAATTAAAACTGCGGCAACTGTCATCCACACATTGATGGAAAGCATCATGATAAATACTCCGATCAGAGTTGTCACAGATGTAATAAGCTGTGTCATACTCTGATTTAAACTCATTTGGAGCGTATCCACATCATTGGTGATTCTGGAAAGAATTTCTCCGTTTGTACGGCTCTCGTAATAATTCATAGGAAGACGGTTCATCTTCTTTGAAATATCTTTACGCAGACTGTAGGTCACGTCATTGGAAATTCCTGTCATAACAAAGCCCTGAATCAGAGAAAACAGGGAACTTACCAGGTAAAGACCAAGTGTCCACAGAAGAATCATTCCGATTTTTTCAAAATTGATTCCTCCTGTTCCGTTTACCTTTGCCACAAGACCATTAAACAGCTCCGTTGTCGCCTTTCCCAGAATCTTCGGTCCCACAATGCTGAACACCGTTCCTGCGACTGCAAACACAAACATTATGGCAAACCGAAATTTATAATGCTCCATATATTTAAAAAGCTTTT
The DNA here is from genome assembly GCA_900541345.1 of uncultured Blautia sp. Lineage (GTDB taxonomy): Bacteria > Bacillota > Clostridia > Lachnospirales > Lachnospiraceae > Blautia_A. The sequence continues at coordinate 9,259 of UQJE01000008.1, read as the reverse complement.
TCATAGAACCTTTGAAGTCCTTGGCTTTTTCTCCGGCAGCCATTCCATGCCCATGCCCCATAGGACCTCTTCTTTTCTGCTCACTCATGCCAATTCCTCCTCTGATAACTGAGACATCGCAATCTGGCGGTAAACCTCGCAGTTTTTCATAAGCTCTGCATGGGTTCCCATTCCTGCCATATGACCATCATCCAGTACAATAATCCTGTCTGCATGTAAAATTGTGCTGATACGCTGCGCCACTATAATTGTTGTGGCATCTTTTGTATGCTCTTTTAATGCGCTGCGAAGTCTGCTGTCTGTTTTAAAGTCAAGAGCGGAAAAACTGTCGTCAAAAATAAAGATTTCCGGTTTCTTCGCAATGGCTCTTGCAATCGAAAGGCGCTGCTTCTGGCCGCCGGATACGTTTGTTCCTCCCTGTGCGATAGGGGAATGGTACCCTTTTGGTTTTTCCTCGATAAAATCCTGCGCCTGCGCGATCCGTGCTGCTGTTTTTACTTCTTCTTCTGAAATATCTGTTTTTCCATAACGGATGTTCGAATCGATCGTTCCGGAGAAAAGAACACCTTTCTGCGGCACATAACCAATGCAGTCTCTAAGCTCTTTCTGCGACATATCACGCACATCTACGCCATCTACGGAAACAGATCCTTCTGTCACATCGTAAAATCTGGGAATCAGATTCACAAGCGTACTCTTTCCGCTTCCCGTACTTCCGATAATGGCTACCGTCTCGCCTTTTTTTGCCTTAAAATGAATATCCGTAAGAACGTTTTCTCCAGCCTCCGGATAAGCAAAGGAAACATGGTTAAATTCTACAGTTCCTTTTGCTTCCTCCTTTGTATGCTCCGGATTTTCCGGATCTTTAATAGAAACTTCTGTTTTTAAAATCTCATCAATACGAAGAGCCGCCACATTTGCTCTTGGAAGCATAATGGACATGGCAGTAATCATTAAGAACGACATAATGATCTGCATTGCATACTGGATAAATGCCATAACATTACCAACCTGCATCGTTCCATTATCCACTGCATGAGAGCCGCTGTAAATAATAAGAACAGAAACACCATTCATAATCAACATCATAACCGGCATCATAAAAGTCATACAGCGGTTTACAAAAAGGTTTGTTTTTGTCAGCGTCTTATTTGCCTCCTCGAAACGCTCCTCCTCGTGTTTTTCCCGGCTAAATGCCCGGATAACAGGAATACCTGTAAGAATTTCTCTTGATACAAGGTTCAGCCTGTCAATTAAAGTCTGGAGCTTTGTAAATTTGGGCATTGCGATCATAAAAAGCAGAATAATCACTGCCAGAATCAGAACAACTGCCACACCAAGAATCCATGTCATAGAAGCGTCTGTCTGGAGGACACGTATCACACCTCCAATTCCCAGAATCGGTGCATACAAAACGATTCGGAAGATCATTGCCATAACCATCTGTACCTGCTGCACATCATTCGTGCTTCTGGTAATCAGAGAAGCTGTGGAAAATTTATGATATTCTCTGCTTGAAAAGCTCATAACTTTTCTGTAAATGCTGTTTCGAAGGTCATGGCCGAGAGACGCCGCAACTCTTGCTGATAAAAATGTAACAGAAATGGCTGCCATCATAATGATCAACGCCATGAAAAGCATTTTTCCGCCGGACATCAGAAGATATTTCATCTGGATTACATCTACATCTTCCCCCATATCCGCATATTCCTCATATACATAAGAAACAGCTGCCTGTGTCAGTATGGATTCCGGCATATCTTTCAGTTTCTCATCCATCTCCTCTGTCATTCCCGCAAGGGCTTCCGGAGGAAGCTGTGCCATAACTTCTGCCGGATCCGCCCCTTCCGGAATCCCCATCTGGCTTCTCATCTCCTGACTCTCCTCACTGTCTGAGGAAAATCCGGACAGCATAAGCATCGGCTTACAGAAAATTTCGTTTAAGTTTTCCCTTTCTTCCTTTGTGATGTCGTCATGGAGAACGTAAATCCCATCTTCCTGCTTATAGGCATTCGAAATTTCCGTTTTATCCTCCTGACTCATAAACAGTTGCAGATTTTCAAGAGAAGATTCTCTGATTTTTTCCGGTACTCCATCCTCAATCCCCTTCTGCTGAATTCCCACATTAATAATCTTTGATGTGTAATCCGGCAAAGAAAGGTCGCAATATGCCTGTAAAAACAGAAGCCCTATAATAAGAACAATAGAGCCGACTGACTTTTTCAGGTATTTCATAAGCTTCAGCATTTCTCTTTCCTCTCTTTCTTTATACATTTACATTTTTCAAAAGGTGTTCCCGGCATACTGTGAAGATTACTCAGCATCTGCTCAAAAAAGCGCCTCAACAGGCAAAGCTCTGTCTCTGAAAAGTCCTGGAACATAATTTTTTCCATTTCTTCTGCCTTTCTCATAATCCGCTTTACGGTTTCTCTTCCTTTTTCTGTGAGATATACCCGCATGATACGCTGATCCTGCTCATCTTTTCTTCTGCACACCATTCCGGATTTTTCAAGACGCTGTATACTTACATTCACAGTTGGCGGTTTAATTTCAAGACATTCTGCTATTTCCTTCTGCGAACACCCATCCCGTCTGCTCAAAATCATAATAAAAGGCATCTGACTGGGATGGATTTCCAGTTCTTCAATCTGCTGGAAACAGCGTCCGGCATAATGTCTGCTGATTTCCATGAAAAGCATCTGCAGACTTTTTTCCTCCTGCCCTTTTTCTTCTGTCCACGTCATTTCTTCACCTCGCACTTCATTAGTCTGACTAAGTATATATAATATACTTTTGCACAAAAAATACAAGTCAATTTTGTGCACTTCACACTTTTTTCAAACTTTAATCACATTTATTTTTTGTTTTTTTATTTGTCAGACTAACTATAATAAATATATATTTTCCTTACACTTTCCCTTAAAAATGCAAAAAAATCTCCCGGAAGTTTCCACTTCCGGAAGATTTTTTTCTTAGATAAACTGGTTTGTCTCTTCGTCATAGTGATAATCTATGGCGTCCATTTTCTCTACCAGTTCTTTTTTTCGCATACCTCTGCAGGTACAGAGGGCATCCAGGGAATCGTAGTAATCCCGAAGCTGTGTATTCACATAGCTTAACAGTATCATTGGGTCCTTGGGTATCATCTGTTTCCATCCTTTACCTTTACAATAAAATTGCCGTCCTCTATATCCAGAACAAGTGTATCTCCTGCATGTACATCACCGGAAAGGATTTTTCTTGCGGCAAGTGTCTCCACATATTTCTGCAGATAACGCTTCAGCGGTCTTGCGCCGTATACCGGGTCATATCCTTCCTCAATTACATGGCTTCTTGCACTGTCTGTCAACTCCAGAGACAGCTCCTGGTCAGAAAGTCTTCTGTCAAGCTCCTGAACCATCAAGTCTACTATCATACCAATGTTGTCTTTTGTCAAGGGCTTAAACATAATAATTTCATCAAGACGATTTAAAAATTCCGGACGGAAATGGCCTCGAAGGTCATTCATTACCATTTCTTCTGCCTCCGGTTTTATTTCTCCCTTCTCATCAATTCCGTCAAGAAGATAAGGAGAGCCGATATTAGAAGTCATAATAAGAATGGTATTTTTAAAATCAACCGTTCTTCCCTGGGAATCTGTAATGCGTCCGTCATCAAGAACCTGGAGAAGCACATTAAACACATCAGGGTGCGCTTTCTCAATTTCATCAAACAGCACAACACTGTACGGTTTCCGGCGAACTGCCTCCGTAAGCTGACCGCCTTCTTCATATCCTACATATCCCGGAGGAGCTCCAATAAGACGGGACACAGAATATTTCTCCATATATTCACTCATGTCAATACGAACCATATTCTGTTCATCGTCAAAAAGATTTTCTGCAAGCGTCTTTGCAAGCTCTGTCTTACCAACACCGGTAGGTCCAAGGAAAAGGAAGGAACCAATGGGCTTTGTGGGATCTTTGATTCCTGCTTTTGACCTTAAAATCGCGTCTGTCACACGGCGCACACCCTCGTCCTGTCCAACTACACGGCGATGAAGCTGATCTTCCAATGTGAGAAGTTTTGCCCGTTCGCCTTCTGTTAATCTGGAAACCGGGATTCCTGTCCATCTTGAAATGATCCTTGCAATTTCATCATCTGTCACAGCCTCATGAACAAGGCTTCTGTCTCCTTCTTTTACATTCCGCTCCTCAATTTCAAGCTGCTGCTGAAGCTTCGGAAGCTCACCATACTGAAGCTCTGCCGCCTTTTCCAGATCATAATTCTGCTGTGCCTTCTGAATTTTTTTGTTTACTTCCTCTATCTGTTCACGAAGCTTTTGAAGTTTCTCTACGGAATGTTTCTCATTATCCCACTGAGCTTTCTGTGCATTAAAGCTGTCCCTAAGCTCTGCCAGCTCCTTCTGAAGAGCTTCCAGACGTTCTTTGCTTAAATTATCTGTCTCTTTTTTAAGAGCAGACTCCTCAATTTCAAGCTGCATGATTTTTCGTCTCTGCTCATCAAGCTCTGCCGGCATAGAATCCAGTTCTGTTTTAATCAGCGCACATGCCTCGTCTACAAGGTCGATTGCCTTGTCCGGAAGGAAACGGTCTGTAATGTATCTGTGAGACAAAGTTGCTGCTGCCACAAGAGCGCTGTCTGTAATTTTTACTCCATGATAAACCTCATATCTTTCTTTCAGCCCACGGAGAATGGAAATGGTGTCTTCCACAGTCGGCTCATCCACAAGAACTGGCTGGAAACGTCTCTCGAGAGCCGCGTCCTTTTCAATGTACTGACGGTATTCATCAAGCGTTGTCGCTCCGATACAGTGAAGCTCTCCTCTTGCAAGCATTGGCTTTAACATATTGCCTGCGTCCATAGCGCCGTCCGTCTTGCCTGCACCTACAATCAGGTGAAGCTCGTCAATGAAAAGAATCACATTTCCTTCGCTTTTTTTCACTTCTTCCAGAACGGCTTTCAGACGTTCCTCAAACTCACCTCTGTATTTTGCTCCTGCTACAAGAGCTCCCATATCAAGTGCAAAAATCTTCTTATCCTTCAATCCTTCCGGTACGTCTCCTCTTACAATACGCTGAGCAAGACCTTCGATTGCTGCAGTCTTACCAACACCAGGCTCGCCGATCAGAACCGGATTATTTTTTGTTTTACGGGAAAGAATGCGGATAATATTCCGAATTTCCCCGTCACGGCCGATAACTGGATCAAGCTTTTGATTTCTTGCTTTTTCCACAAGGTCTTCGCCGTACTTATTTAAAGTATCATATGTTGCCTCCGGGTTGTCACTTACGACTCTCTGGTTTCCTCTGACAGTAGACAATGCCTGAAGAAAACGCTCTCTTGTAATCCCAAACTCATTCCAGATTTTACTCATGGAAGGGCTTGGATATTTTAGAAGAGAAAGGAAGAGATGTTCCACAGAAACATACTCGTCTCCCATTGCTCTCGCCTCATCTTCTGCGCTTACAAGAGATTTGTTCAGATACTGTCCAAACCGAAGCTCTCCCCCTGATACCTTTACTCTGGCATCGAGAGCCATTTTTACTTTATTGATAAAATATTCTTTATTAATCTCCATCTTCTCAATTAATTTGAGAATCAGGCTGTCCTCCTGACTTAAAAGAGCATATAAAAGATGCTCCTGCTCTATTTCCTGATTGCCGTACTCATAAGCAATCTTTTCCAAATTCTGGACCGCCTGCAGAGATTTCTGTGTGAATTTACTAATATTCATAGGCTTTCCTCCGTTATAAAAGAACTGTTCCCTTGGGAACATTGTGTTTTCTTTGTTCTATACGGAATATAACACTTTTTATTAGCACTGTCAAGTGTTGAGTGCTAATATTTTTGTTATTTTTTTGCAAACCCTTTAAAATCAATGGTTTGCAGTATCTTATTTCTTTTGAAATTGTGATTTTTTCTGTTTTGACACCAATTTGACACCAATTTTTCTTTTTGTGGTGTCAAGCATTTAACACCATACTATCTAGTCTTGCAATCTCATTTTCAATCCTTGTCAGCTCTCCAATATGGTTATACACTTCCATTGTTACATCTATATGAGCGTGTCCCATAATATATTGAAGAACTTTTACATCCATACGGCACTCTGCCATTCTGGTACAAGCTGTGTGACGCATTACATGAGCTGAAAACTTTGGTAACAGTTCTGCTTTCCTATGCTCTTTTTTTGCTCTCTCTACTTCGGTTTTGTTATATGCGTCTACAATGTTGTATAAAACACTATTTACGCCATTCGGCATAAGCGGTCTGCCCGATTTTGCTGTAAAGACAAACCCCGAATACCCGTCCACCTCAATGCTCTTATCCTTTGCAAGCATGAAATTGATTTTCCTTTGTTCCTCAAAGGCTTTTGCAACTTCTTGTGTCATAGGTATAATACGAATACCCGACTCCGTTTTTGGTGTTGAGATATGGAACTTGCAACCGTCGCCTAAATTCTTATAAATGAGCTGGTGGTCTACATTAACCGTTTTTGCCTTGATGTTTATATCTTTCCATGTAAGACCAATAAGCTCCCCACACCTTAACCCCGTACCAATCATTATGGTAAACATAGGATAATATGTGTTATAGACATTGCTCTGTTTTACAAACTCCATAAACTTTTCTTGTTGAGAAACTGTTAAGGCTTCTTTTTCCTCTGCTGGTTTTCCATAATCACTAATGGAACTTTTTGCAGGGTTCTTTCGGATAATATCATCATCAACAGCCATTTCTAATGCAGGATAAAGCAGGTTGTGAATATACTTGATTGTAGAATAAGCATATCCAGCTTTGGAAAGTTTCGCATAATACGCTTTAATATGTGAGGGTAAAAGCTGAACAACTTTAATATTTCCAATCTCGTCTTTTACTCTGTTTTCCCAAGCACGAACATAACTAACTCTTGTAGTATCAGCCAGCTCACGAGTTGCCATATAACGCTCAAATAACGTGTTGAGCGTCATTTTTTTGATTGCTCCGTCTGTCAATATGTTATCTTCCATATCCTTTGCAATCTGTTTCTCTTTTTCTCGAAGCTCTGGTAAATCTTGTGCATAGACTGTCAATCTCTTGCCTGTTCTTACATCTGTATAACGATAACTGTATCTTCCATCATTACGCCAGTTTTCGCCCTCTCTTAATTTTCTTCCTTTTGGGTCTTTTCTACTAATTGCCATGAGAACCATTCCTTTCTGAAAAAGCCTCTTTTCTTGTTCTCACAGCGTGCTTTGTCGTTTCTTATTATACTACACACGCCAGAGAACATAAATAGAAAATCGCTCTATTCTTCCAAATATAACAAGTATTTCTTGACTTTTTCTATGGAATAAAGAACCCTGCGACCTATCACAATTTTTGCTCCTGCCTGCTCACCAATCTTTCTAGCAGTAGCACGACCACAAGATAACATAGCAGACAGTCCCTCTATATCAACAGCAATCGGCTGTTCCGTTGCTCTTATCTTCGTTTTATTCATATTCCAACACCTTACCTCGCTGGAACATCACATCATTTAACACATCAGTATTTAACATAATGTAACACCCCCTTTACTGTGTGTCTATTTATAAGTTACAGAAGCAGACAGACGGCTTTGGAAAGCTCCGTTAGTATCTCAACTATTCCCATTCTTGTGGGCAGAACCGCACCATGCGGACGTATCATTATTCTGTGAGGATAGGTCGTGGCAAAGCGACTTTTCCAACGGTCGCTCTCGGATCACTGCGTGGGTCGCTCGCTTTCTTTTGGAAAGGTCGTGGCGTACAGTTCCCGTGGCTTGCTACCTCACAAACGTATCTGTCTGCTTTATTCAGTTGTCAAAGAGCTATCGGCTATTCAGCCTATTAAAATCAACTTTCAGATTTTGATTTTAATAGAATGACAAGTGAAGTGGCAGGAAAGGGGGACGTGCCAGACTTCACTTGTATGTACTACATCACTACAATTTCAAAATTCATCAGCATATCAAGTAATGCTGTTTGCACTCTGTTTTTTAAATCTGCGTCTACCACCATGCAGACGTTACCGTGTTCGTCATACAATTTACGCAGGCACAGTTTGGAAATGTAACCGTCATAAAATTTCATAACGGCTTCAATCGCTTCTGGGTCGCCCTCTGTTGCTGATAAAATAACTTCAAAAGGCAGATGTTCGTATTTCTTCATTTGCGTTCCTCCATAATTTTTCTCATTGCTTCAAGTGTTTTTGTTCTGTGATACTGGACGTTAGAGCGGGGAATTTTAATAAATTCACTGATTTCACTATCCGACATATCCATAAAGTAGGACAACAAAATAATGTTGCGTTTCTTCTCTGTCAATGTTTTAAGGGCTTCGCTTAACTGGTCGTCCTCAACCCAGACTTCAATGCCTAAGATATTGAATACAGTATAATCACTTTCGTATTTATCCAATTCTCCAAAACGTGATTGTTCATAATCTGGAATATCCGAAAATAAACATTCGTGTTTTTCACGCCTTTTCATATCACGGTAGCCTTTCTTTACTGCACGTTTAATTACTTTTTTTGAAAGGCAATCAAACTGTGCTTCAATGGCTTGTTTGAAAGAAGATGTTTTCATTTGCTCACCTCCTTTCCGTGCTGGATTGAAATAAACTTTTGTTTATTTCCCCCTTTCCGCACCCTAACTACCCAAAGAGGTGGCAAGCTACCAAGATTTTCAAAAAAATTTTTTTGAAAAACAAAAACAGCCCGATAATGTGTAATTACACAAACGGACTGTTTTATAAATTCTATTGATATGAAATTTTAACTCATATAAAGGGTATAATGATTGTAATAGTGGACTGAAATATTTATCCAGTTGAGAACGGCAAAGCGTTCTTCCGTATGCAATCATGGTATAGCCCCCTTTAACCAGAGCCAATAAAAAAGGACAGTTCTGGTTATATCCAAAACCGTCCCGTTATTTTTCAAGACGCACAAAAGTATATTATCTAGGAACGGTTTTTTTTATTTACCGCACACGATAACAGCTTTTGAATTATTACTGCATACTATATGCAATTTTAACACATTCTAAATACATCGCATGAAGTATAAACTCATGCTAGGTGATTTAAAATGAGAAAAGCAAAAGAAACACAAACTTTTGATTTCAGACCTTTAGGACTGGCAATCAGAGAAGCCCGTGAAAGAGCAGGGCTTTCTCGTAATGATTTAGGCGATAAAGTGTTCTATGGAGAACGCCATATCGCAGATATTGAAAATGTTGGTTCACACCCTAGTT
>UQJE01000007.1 GCA_900541345.1 uncultured Blautia sp. | reverse complement strand
AATATATGTATATCCCGGACGCCATCAATCTACATTTCCGTATGGAGAAGCACGAGGGGAAAAAATTTCATACCCTAAAGATTTAGAAAAATTAAATTATAATGATTCAAACACTTTGAATTATAGAAAATGTGATATTGCTGTTGTTAATTTGAATATACCTATAGGTAATTCGACCAACACTATTAATGTAGCTTTTGTCCCTGATTCGGAAATGATGGCTCTTCCGAGTAGACAGATAACAATAACAGGTTATCCTAGAAGTGGATATGCTTTGGGATATTACGATGAAACGACAGGTAGTAGTAATACAATAGACGGAATTATGTATAGTTCTTGGGGAAAAACAACGAGATGTTCAGGAAGAGAAATTCTTTACGATGTTGATACGAGACCCGGAATGGATGGGGCTGCAATAGTATGTCGAGATAAGTGGTCTACTATAGATTTAGTGACTGGGGTTGATGTATCTTATCCTAGAGAGACTAGTGGTTATAATGTAGGTGTACATATTGAAAGTACATATTACGGATGGATAATGGGAACTTGAGATGCTTATATTATGTAGCCCTTCCACAGAACAGATTGCCTCTTTCACAAGCAAATAATTGCAAATTTTAATAATTTTGTAAGCCTGCAATGGACAGAAATCAACTGTTTGAGCAAAGCGAGTTTTGATTTCTGTCCATAAAAGGCGGCGCAACAAAATTGTTACAAAAATTTGCATATTTGCGGTGGAAGGAGGCTGCTATACAGGAAATTTTATAATAAAAATCAAATACATAATAAAAAGTCATTTTATTGGGAAATATCTTAATAAATATGGCTTTTTTATATGTCATAAATTCGTAATCCTTTCACTGCTCCTTGTGTAATCGTTTCGGAAAGGTTTCTAAATGTTACAAAGTTTTAAACTTTTTTGTAAAAAACCCTTGCAAACAGCGTAACAGTATGTTAATATGTAGAAGAATTAAAACAGATATTTCATAAATGTTACATATAAGTATTAAAAGTTACGAGGGTGAATGATTATGAAGAAAAGACTTATGTGCCTTGCAATGGCGCTTTTAATGTGTGGGACTCAGGTAGTAAGCGTAAGCGCATCAAGAGAAGAAGAATTAAGAGAAGAGCAGGCATGGACAAGCCAGCAGTTAGACGCTACATATGCACGTATGGACGAGCTTTGGGCGGCAAAACAGCAGCTGGAAAGTGAAATCGCCACTCTCGATGCAAATCTTGTAGATGTAATGGTTTCCATTGATGTGCTGAAGAATGATATTTCAGAAAAAGAAGTAGATATTATTCGTACAAAACAGGATCTGGGAAAAGCGCAGAAGGCACGTGACAAACAGTACGAAGCTATGAAAAAGCGTATCCAGTACCTTTATGAAAAAGGCGGAGACGATGCCTGGTTCCAGATGATGATGAATGCAGAGAATCTGTCAGACCTTCTTACAAGAGCAGAGTATACACAGAAAATGTATGATCAGGACAGAAAGAGTCTTGAAAAATACGTAAATACTATCGAGGAAGTAAAAAAACTTCAGACAAAATACGAGAGTGAGCAGGCTGAACTGGAAGAGATGAAAGCTTCCTATGAAGAGCAGTCCGTTGTTCTTCAGAATGAGATTGATGCAAGAAGAGCAAGTTCTGCAAACTGCGATGCTGAGATTGCATATGCACAGCAGCAGGCAACAGAATATGCAAACCTGATTGCAGAACAGCAGGCTGAGATTGAGAGACTGGAAGCAGAGAGAATCGCAGCAGAAGAAGCTGCAAGAAGAGCAGCAGAAGAAGAGGCTGCAAGACTGGCGGCAGAGCAGGCAGCCCAGGAAGAGGCAGAAAACGAAGAAGTTCAGTACGACGAAGATGGAAATGTAATCGAAGATACAGAGAGCACTGAGGAAGAATACACAGAAGAGAGTGAAAGCTCTGAAGATGTAGAATATGACGAGTATGGAAATGTGATTGATTCTGATAACACAGTATCTCAGGAAGAGTATGAAAGTCAGGATACTCCGTCTTATTCAGGCTCCGGTTCTTCCGTTGTAGATTTTGCTACACAGTTTGTGGGAAATCCGTATGTATGGGGTGGAACTAGCCTTACAGGAGGAGCTGACTGTTCCGGATTTACACAGAGTGTATATGCGAATTTTGGTGTGAGCATTCCGAGAACTTCTTATGAGCAGCAGAATGCAGGATATGAAGTGCCATATTCTGAGGCGCAGCCTGGAGACTTAATCTGCTATGGTGGTCATGTGGCAATTTATATGGGTAATGGACAGATTGTGCATGCTTCCAACTCAAGAGATGGAATCAAAATCAGTAATGATGCGACATACAGAACAATTCTTTCTGTAAGAAGACTTGTGTAAGTACAGAGAGAAAATTTAATAAAAAGTCCTGGTATTATTTTATAAAGTCATATAAAACTTTGACAAAAGTTTTATATGACTTTTTTTTAACAAAAAAAGAAAAGTATTGTTCTTTATACTTTTATATGATATATTAATACAAGCGGAACTTAACTATAAAGCGGAAAATATTAACTATTTCAGGTCAATAACGGTCAAGCGGAGACAAAAAAGCAATAGAAGTTCCCCATTTTTTTTATCTGTAATTGTTAAAAAAAAGACAAAGTGAGAGGAGAATGTTATGAGCAGCAAAATTACAATCATCGGTGCAGGAAGTGTAGGAGCAACAATTGCATATACCTTATCAAGTGCGGATATCGCATCAGAAATTGTGTTGATCGATATCAATAAGGAAAAAGTAGAGGGTGAGGTTATGGATATCGCCCAGGGAACATGTTTCAGAGATCCGATTTCTATTAAGGCAGGAGAATATGCAGATGCAAAAGACTCTGATATTGTAATTATCACATCCGGTATTGCGCGGAAACCGGGACAGACAAGAATTGAGCTGACACAGACAAATGTAAATATCTTAAAAAGCATTACACCGGAAATTGTAAAAGCAGCTCCGAATGCTCTTTATATTATGGTAAGCAATCCGGTAGATATTATGACTTATGTATTTACTAAAATTTCAGGTCTTCCGGAGAATCAGATTATCGGTTCCGGTACAATTCTGGATTCTGCAAGACTGCGCTGCGGACTTTCGGAACATTTTAAAGTGGCACAGAAAAACATTCACGCCTATGTATTTGGAGAGCATGGAGATACTTCCTTCATTCCGTGGACAGGCGCTTATATTTCCGGTGTAAGTGTAGATGAATTTTATCATACAATGAAAGAACTTGGAAAAGATGTAGAAGAGCTTGATAAAGAGGGAATGCTGGAATATGTGCAGAAATCCGGCGGCAAGATTATTGCAAATAAAGGGGCTACATTCTATGCAGTTTCTACAGCAGTATGTAAGCTCTGTGCAATTCTTCTCTCTGCTTCTGATTCTATCACAACCGTATCTACCATGATGCACGGAGAGTATGGAATCGAGGATGTGGCTTTAAGTACGCTGACTCTTGTAGGTCCAAACGGAGTGCAGGGAAAAATCCCAATGCGTATGAATCAGGAAGAAATTGAGAAACTTCGTGCAAGTGCAGAGGCACTGAAGGCAGTTATTTCCCAGCTTGACCTTACAGTATAAGGCTTTACAGAAAGGACAAAGGAAACTATGAAGTACAGTTATTATCCGGGGTGTACACTCCGTACAAAGGCGAAGGCTCTTGATGATTACGCAAGAGCTTCTGCAAAAGCTCTGGGCTTCGAACTGGAAGAAATTGAAAACTGGCAGTGCTGCGGAGGAGTATATCCTCTTGGAACAGATGAGATTGCCACAAAGCTTTCCTCCGTCCGCGCCCTGAATGATGCAAAGGAAAAAGGACAGGATCTTGTGACACTCTGTTCTGCCTGTCATCATGTGATCAAGCGCGTCAATGACGATATGAAAAATGTAGAAGACATTCAGACGAGAGCAAATAATTATATGCAGCTCTCTGAACCATATAAGGGAGAGACAACGGTTCTTCACTATCTGGAAGTGCTTCGTGACCGTGTGGGATTTGATAAGATAAAAGAAAAAGTGGTGAATCCTTTTACGGGAAGAAAAATCGGAGCGTATTATGGATGCCTTCTTTTAAGACCGGGAAAAATTATGGCTTTTGATGATCCGGAAAATCCTTCTGTCATAGAAGAATTTATCCGTGCGATCGGAGGAGAGCCTGTGATTTATCCATATAGAAATGAATGCTGCGGAGGATATATTTCCTTAAAAGAAAAAGAAATGTCAGGGAATATGTGCAAGAAAATTACAGAAAGCGCAGAAGGCTTTGGTGCAGAAATGCTGATTACAGCCTGTCCGCTTTGCCTTTATAACTTAAATAAAACAGAAAACGGTCTCCCTGTATATTATTTCACAGAGCTTCTTGCAGAAGCGCTTGGGGTGAAGGAGGACAGAGTATGAGTCAGGCAGAAATGATAAAAGAAATCAGTGGTGTAAATCCACTGAAGTGTATGAAATGCGGAAAATGCTCCGCTTCCTGTCCTTCCTTTAATGAGATGGATATTAAACCGCATCAGTTTGTTTCTTATGTGGTAAATGAAGATATAGAGGCACTTGTAAATTCAAAATCTCTGTGGAAATGCCTTTCCTGTTTTGCCTGTGTGGAGAGATGTCCGAGGGATGTGAAACCGGGAAAATTAATTGATGCAGCAAGGCAGATGGTGATCCGTCAGAAGGGACAGGATTATTTATCGCCAAATGAAATCCCGGAGCTTCTTGATCCGGAACTTCCACAGCAGCTTTTAGTCAGTGCATTCAGAAGATACAGGAGGTAAAGCTGATGCAGAGAATCGGCGTATTTGTCTGTCATTGCGGAAGCAATATTGCTGCAACGGTAGACGTTAAAAAAGTAGCAGAGATGGCTCTTCTTGAGCCGGGTGTTGTCCATGCGGAAGATTATCCATATATGTGCTCCGAAGCAGGACAGGCGAAAATTGCAGAGGCGATTAAAGAAAAAAATCTTACAGGAATCGTAGTATGCTCCTGTTCCCCGCGTATGCATGAGGCAACCTTCAGAAAGGCTGCAGAGAGAGCCGGACTGAATCCATATATGGTGGAAATCGCAAATATCCGCGAGCACTGCTCCTGGATTCACAAGGATATGGAAGAGGCAACAAAAAAAGCAGTTATTCTTGCAAGAGCAGCCATTGCAAAAGTAAACTTAAATGCTCCTTTAAAACCGGGCGAGAGTCGTGTGACAAAGAGAGCGCTTGTAATTGGCGGCGGTATTGCCGGAATCCAGACTGCTCTTGATATTGCAGATGCAGGATATGAAGTAGACATTGTGGAGAAAACTCCAAGTATCGGAGGAAGAATGTCACAGCTTGATAAGACATTCCCTACACTTGACTGTTCTGCCTGTATTCTGACACCGAAGATGGTGGAGGCGGCAGCCCACGAAAAAATCAATATCTATACATATAGTGAAGTAGAAAAAGTAACTGGATTTGTAGGCGATTTCACAGTAGACATCCGTAAAAAAGCAAGAAGCGTAAATATGGATAAGTGTACAGGCTGCGGCATCTGTCAGGAAAAATGTCCTTCCAAAAAAATTCCAAGTGAGTTTAACAGAGGACTTGGAAACAGAACCGCCATTTACACACCGTTTGCCCAGGCAATTCCAAATGTGCCGGTCATTGACAGAGAAAACTGTATTAAGTTTAAAACAGGAAAATGTGGTCTCTGTGCAAAAGTCTGTCAGGCAGGAGCAATTGAATATGACCAGCAGGACGAGATTGTGACACAGAAATACGGCGCTATTGTAGTGGCAACCGGTTTTGACATGATTAAGCTGGATAAATATGACGAGTACGCATACAGTCAGAGCAGGACGTTATTACTTCTCTGGAGCTTGAGCGTATTATGAATGCAGCAGGACCTACAAAGGGACATCTTGAGCGCCTTTCAGACGGAAAAGCGCCGAAGGAAATGGTATTTATCCAATGTGTGGGAAGCCGCTGTGCAGATGACAGAGGAAAGAGCTACTGCTCTAAAATCTGTTGTATGTATACAGCAAAACACGCCATGCTGATCCGTGACAAATATCCGGATGTAAATGTAACCGTATTTTATATTGATGTTCGTACACCTGGTAAAAACTTTGATGAGTTTTACAGGAGAGCAGTAGAGCAGTACGGCGTAAACTACGTAAAAGGTCAGGTTGGAAAGGTAATTCCGCAGCCGGATGGAAAACTTCTTGTACAGGGTGTGGACCTTCTTGATAATAAACAGATTTTAAAAGAGGCAGATATGGTTGTTCTTGCGGCTGCGATTGAGCCGGAACCGGATGTACGCCGGATTGCAACTATGCTGACTGCAAGTATTGATACAAATAATTTCCTTACAGAAGCACACGCAAAGCTTCGCCCGGTAGAATCTCCTACCGCAGGTATTTTCCTTTCCGGTGTATGCCAGGGACCAAAGGATATTCCGGAGACAGTTGCTCAGGCGGGAGCTGCGGCAGTAAAAGCGATTGGACTTCTTGCAAAGGACAAGCTTATGACAAATCCATGTACTGCAAAATCCGATGAGCTTCTCTGCAACGGATGCTCCACATGCGCGAACGTATGTCCTTACGGAGCGATCACTTATGAAGAAAAAGAAGTAAACGACCACGGAATCCGCGAGGTGCGCCGAATTGCCGTTGTAAATGACGCTTTGTGTCAGGGCTGCGGTGCCTGCACTGTTACCTGTCCTTCCGGTGCAATGGACCTTCAGGGATTCTCAAACAGACAGATTATCGCGGAGGTAGATGCAATATGTCGATAGAAGCAAAAGAAGAATTCAGACCGAAAATCGTGGCATTCTGCTGTAACTGGTGCAGCTATGCAGGTGCAGACCTTGCAGGAAGCAGCCGTCTTACCTATCCGGCAGATGTAAAAATTATCCGTGTTCCATGCTCCTGCCGCGTAAATCCAATGTTTATTTTAAGAGCCTTTGAAAAAGGCGCAGACGGCGTGATTATGTGCGGCTGTCATCCGGGAGACTGTCATTACAGCACCGGAAATTATTATGCCAGAAGAAGAATGACGCTTCTTTTTTCCATGCTGGATTATATTGGCGTGGAGCACGGCCGTACGCGCGTGGAGTGGGTATCTGCTGCAGAAGGTGTAAAATTCTCTACAACTATGAATGAGTTTGTGGAAAAGATTTATTCTCTTGGTAAAAATGTGAGACTGGAGGATTTGCGATGCGGGAAATGATTGAACGTGCAAAAGAACTGCTTTCTTCCGGAGAGGTAACACAGGTTCTTGGATGGAAGGCAGGAGATCTCTCCTACAATCCGGAGCCGGCGTTTTTTGATAAGGCGGAAGATCTGGATAATCTTGTATATAATGGATTTTGTGGTGCGAATTTAAGTAAATATATGATTGCAGCCTCCAAAATGGAGGGGAAAACTCTCGTGTTCTTAAAGCCATGTGATACATACAGCTTCAATCAGCTTATAAAAGAACATCGTGTAGACAGGGAGAAAGCGTATATTATCGGAATCGGCTGCAAAGGAAAGCTTGATATAGAGAAAATCAAAAAAATGGGAATTAAGGGAATTGAAAGTATTCAGGGCGCTGAGGCGGAAGATGCTTGTGATACATTGAAAATTCAGACCATTTACGGAGAAAAAACATGCTCCTATAAAGATGCAATGCTGGAGAGATGCCATGTGTGCAAAGGAAAAGAGCATCAGATTTATGATGAGCTTCTTGGCGAATCGAAAGATACAAAAGATGCGGACCGGTTTGCAGAAGTAGAGAGAATCGAGGCAATGAGCCCGGAAGAAAAATTTGCATTTTTCCAGAAGGAATTAAGCAAATGTATCCGATGCAATGCCTGTCGTAATGTATGCCCTGCATGTTCCTGCAGAAAATGCGTGTTTGACAGCAATAAATTTGACAGCAGCCAGAAGGCGAATGCGGATTCTTTTGAGGAAAAAATGTTCCATATTATCCGTGCCTTCCATGTGGCAGGAAGATGTACCGACTGCGGCGAGTGCAGCAGAGTATGTCCGCAGGGGATTCCCCTTCATCTGTTTAACAGAAAGTTTATCAAAGATATTGATATGCTTTACGGAGAGTATCAGGCAGGAGAGGATGCTGAGTCAAAAGGTCCGCTTACAAGTTTTACTTTTGATGATGCAGAGCCGGGCAGTGTGTGAGAAAGGGGATAAGGTATGTATAAGATAGCAAAAGAAAAGCTTTCCGGGCTGTTTGCTCTCATTGCAGAGGCAAGGGAGCTGTATCTTCCGGTAAATACAAACGGACAGACGAATTTTGCAGCGTGGAGTGAAGAGGCAGAGATCGATCTTGACACATTAAAAACAGTAAAATCGCCTAAAGATGCTTTTTTTCCACAGAGTGAGAACCTTTATACCTGTGTCCGTGACGGAAAGAAAATAAAGGTAGAACCGGAAGCGTTAAAAGAGCAGGATTTTGTTGTTTTCGGAATGAAGGCCTGTGACGTAAGAGGCGTGGAAGTTCTTGATAAAGTCTTTCTTGCAGATCCGGTGGAAGAAGAGAACATGGAACAATCGTTGCATTTGCCTGTTCTGAGCCAGAGGAGACATGTTTTTGTAAGGCGTTCGGGATTGATGCGGCAGAGCCGGCAGGAGACGTTTCTGTCTGGCAGACAGGAGATACTCTTTTCTGGCAACCAAATACAGACAAGGGAGAGGCGCTTACAGAGACAGTGAAGAGCCTTCTGGAGGAAGTAGGCGGAGAAGATGCGGAATGTGTGGAAAAAGAGAAGGCTTCCATAAGAGCCGTTGTGGATAAGCTTCCGTATTCTGATCTTTCTCTTGATGGCTGGAATGGAGACGCTTTAAAAGAAAAATTCGATTCTCCTCTCTGGGAGGAGCTTTATAAACCGTGTCTTGCATGTGGAACCTGTACTTTTGTATGTCCTACATGCCAGTGCTACGACATTAAGGATTATGATACAGGTCATGGGGTACAGAGATACCGCTGCTGGGATTCCTGTATGTATTCGGATTTTACCATGATGGCACACGGAAATAACCGTACAAGCCAGATGCAGAGATTTCGCCAGAGATTTATGCACAAGCTTGTATATTTCCCGGCAAACAACGATGGAATGTATTCCTGCGTAGGCTGTGGACGATGCGTGGAAAAATGTCCGTCCGCGTTAAATATTGTAAAAGTGATCAAGTCCTTTCAGAAACAGGGAGGTAACAGGGAATGAGTGAATGCACCTGTCATAAAAATTATACATTAGACACATTGATTCCAAAGGTTGGAGTTATTACAGATATTCGTGAGGAGACACCGGATGTAAAAACATTCCGGGTCAATGCTCCGGAAGGCGGAAAGCTTTTCGAACATATGCCGGGACAGTGCGCCATGCTCTGTGCACCGGGTATCAGTGAGGGAATGTTTTCGATTACATCTTCTCCCACCAATAAAGAATATCAGGAATTCAGCATAAAAAAATGCGGTGTTCTTACAGATTATCTTCACAGCCTTTCTGTTGGAGATGAAATTACAGTAAGAGGACCATATGGAAATTCTTTTCCTGTGGAGACAGAATTAAAAGGGAAAAATCTTCTGTTTATTGCAGGAGGAATCGGTCTTGCGCCGCTTCGTTCTGTGATTAATTATGTTCTTGATAACCGTGAGAATTATGGTACAGTTGATATTCTTTACGGCTCCCGTTCTGCAGATGATCTGGTTCAGTTAAAGGAAATTCAGGAAGTGTGGATGAAAACAGAAGGAGTAAATGTATACCTTACCATAGACCGGGAACAGGAAGGCTGGGATGGTCACGTTGGATTTGTTCCGACATATTTAAAGGAAATCGGTTTTGATACAGATAAAGTTGCTCTTGTCTGCGGACCGCCGATCATGATTAAGTTTGTTCTTGCGGGATTAAAGGAAATGGGCTTTACCGATGAGCAGGTGTATACAACTCTTGAACTTCGCATGAAATGTGGAGTAGGAAAATGCGGACGATGCAACATCGGATCGAAATATGTATGTAAAGACGGTCCTGTTTTCCGCTTTGATGAAATTGAAGAATTGCCCCAGGAGTACTGATAGAAAGGACAGGTATTTGAAAATGGATAAAATGGTAAACGTATATTTTTTCGGTAAGAAATACAGCGTACCGGCAGACCTTACCATCATGACAGCTATGGAATATGCAGGCTACACATTAAAGAGAGGCTGCGGCTGCCGCCACGGTTTCTGCGGAGCCTGCGCTACAATTTACAGAATCAAGGGAAAAAATGAGCTGAAAACCTGCCTTGCCTGTCAGACACAGGTGGAAGAGGGAATGTATGTTGCAAGTATTCCGTTTTTCCCGACAGATAAAAGAACTTATGATATAGAAGAAATCAAACCGACACAGCAGGTTATGATGGAGCTCTATCCGGAAATTTACAGCTGTATCGGTTGTAATGCCTGTACAAAAGCATGTACTCAGGACTTAAATGTTATGCAGTACATTGCTTATGCACAGAGGGGAGAGCTGGAAAAATGTGCGGAGGAATCCTTTGACTGTGTAGGCTGCGGCTGCTGTTCCGTAAGATGTCCGGCCGGCATTTCTCATCCGATGGTGGGCGTTCTCGCGAGACGTCTCACAGGAAAATATATTGCACCGGAAGCAGAGCACCTCAATAAGAGAGTGGAGGAAATTCACCACGGCGAATATGATGAACTCATTGAGCAGATTATGCAGAAGCCGATTACAGAGATGCAGGAACTTTACAATACAAGGGAAATTGAGAAATAAGGAGGACAACCTATATGTTTACACCAGAAATGCTTGAATCTGTAAAAAAGGTGGAAGCAACAAGAGATGCGCGTATGGGCATGGAGCCGAGACGAATGACAGCAGAGGAAAAAGATGTCCTTCTGAAAGAATTTCATCCGGATTACAGAGAAGACGGATTTGTAGAAATTAAAATCGGACCAAATAAAGGGCAGAAGGTTCCGGCAGAGCTTGGACATCTTCTTCATTCCAACAGCCGCCTGTTGACAGATAAGGTAGATTTGAGTAAAGTAGATTATGAGACAGACGTGCTGGTAATCGGCGGCGGCGGTGCAGGTGCTTCTGCAGCCATCGAGGCCCATGAAGCCGGTGCGAATGTTATGATTGTGACAAAACTGCGTATTGGAGATGCCAATACTATGATGGCAGAAGGCGGAATCCAGGCTGCTGATAAGGAAAACGATTCTCCTGTACAGCATTATCTTGATGCGTTTGGAGGCGGTCATTTTGCTGCAAGACCGGAGCTTTTAAAACGTCTTGTTATGGAAGCACCGGATGCGATCCAGTGGTTAAATAAGCTTGGCGTCATGTTTGATAAAGACGAAGAAGGAAATATGGTGACAACGCATGGCGGCGGAACATCCAGAAAGAGAATGCATGCCTGCAAAGATTATTCCGGAGCGGAAATCATGCGTACTCTTCGTGATGAAGTAATCAACAGAGGAATTCCGGTTGTGGAATTTACTTCTGCTGTAGAGCTGATTAAAGACGAAAAAGGTCAGGTGGCAGGCGCTGTTCTCTTAAATATGGAGACAGAGGATTACATGGTGGCAAAAGCAAAAACAGTCATCATTGCAACCGGAGGAGCAGGACGCCTTCATTATCAGAACTTCCCTACATCCAACCATTACGGGGCAACGGCAGACGGACTGATTCTCGGATATCGTGCAGGTGCGCCTCTTCTTTATCAGGACACCATTCAGTATCATCCGACAGGAGTTGCATATCCGGCACAGATTTACGGAGCTCTTGTAACAGAGAAGGTGCGTTCTCTTGGAGCGATGCTTGTAAATGCAGAAGGTGAGGCATTTATGCATCCGCTGGAGACACGCGATGTTGCAGCTGCATCTATTATCCGTGAATGTACAGATCGTCATAAAGGAGTAACAACACCTCTTGGAAGCGGCGTATGGCTGGATACTCCAATGATTGAAAAAATCGGAGGAGAGGGAACCATCGAAAAGAGAATTCCTGCAATGCTCCGTATGTATATGAACTACGATATTGATATGAGAAAAGTGCCGATTCTTGTATATCCAACGCTTCATTATCAGAACGGAGGACTGGAAATCGGAGGAGACGGATTTACAAAAGCAATTTCCAACCTTCTTGTTGCAGGAGAAGCAGTAGGAGGAATTCATGGAAGAAACCGTCTGATGGGAAATTCTCTTTTGGATATCATTGTGTTCGGAAGAAATGCAGGAAAGGCGGCAGCAGCAAAAGCGAAAGAAGTAGAGCTTGGAACGATGACCCTTTCTCACATTGAAAAATACGCAGAGGAATTAAAAGAAGCAGGTGTGGAATCAGAGGATATTTCTCCGCTTCTTCTTCCAAAATATGCCCGTCACGAGAGATAAGGAGTGTGAAAGCTAATGCGTGAAATAGAAGTGAGCAGACTTACAGAAGTAATTGAAAAGCTCTGTATTGAGGCAAATAATCATTTGCCGGAGGATGTAAAGTGCGCTATTAAAAATTGTCGTGCCTGTGAAGATGGAGAGATTGCACAGGGAATCCTGGACAATATTATTGAAAATTTTGAGATTGCGGACAGGGAAAATGTTCCGATCTGTCAGGACACAGGAATGGCATGTGTATTTCTTGAAATCGGTCAGGATGTGCATTTTGTAGGAGGCGATCTCACTGAGGCAGTGAATGAAGGTGTACGCCGTGGTTATGATAAAGGTTATCTTCGAAAATCTGTTGTAAAAGATCCGGTAAGAAGAGGGAATACAGGAGATAATACACCGGCTATGCTTTATACGGAAATTGTACCGGGAGACCAGGTGAAGGTTACATTGGGACCAAAAGGCTTTGGAAGTGAAAATATGAGTGCGATCCGTATGTTTAAGCCATCTGCAGGACTTCAGGGAATTAAGGATTTTATTCTTGAGACAGTGGAGACAGCAGGTCCGAATCCTTGTCCTCCTATGGTAGTGGGCGTGGGAATCGGCGGAACATTCGATAAAGCGGCGCTCCTTGCGAAAAAGGCACTTATGCGTCCGATTGACTCTGAAAATCCGGATCCGTTTTATGCAGAGCTGGAAAAAGAGATGCTGGAAAAAATCAATGAACTTGGAATCGGACCGCAGGGCTTTGGCGGAAAGACGACGGCAATTGGTTTAAATATTGAGACGCTTCCAACTCATATTGCAGGAATGCCATGTGCGATTAACATTAACTGTCATGTGACTCGCCATAAAACGGAGGTGATTTAAATGGAAAGACGTATTACATTGCCTCTCACAGAGGAGCTTGCAAAATCTCTTCACGCAGGAGACCGGGTACTGTTAACAGGAACCATTTACACATCAAGAGATGCCGGGCATAAGAGAATGTGTGAAGCTCTTGAAAAAGGGGAAAAACTTCCTTTTGATCCGGCAGATGCGACTATATATTATGTAGGACCTACCCCTGCAAAACCGGGACAGGTAATCGGTTCTGCAGGCCCTACAACAAGCGGCCGTATGGACGCGTACGCTCCTACTATGATGTCTGTAGGCGCAAGGGGTATGATCGGAAAAGGTGCGCGCCTTCCCGAGGTTGTGGACGCTATGAAAAAATACAGCGGTGTATATTTCGGGGCGATTGGCGGAGCCGGAGCCCTTCTTGCAAAATGTATTAAAAAAGCAGAGCTGATCGCATATGAAGATCTGGGAGCAGAAGCACTGCGTAAATTATACGTGGAAGATATGCCGCTCGTAGTGATTATTGACAGCGAAGGAAACAATCTTTATGAAGACGGCAGAGCAGAATATTTAAGAAAAAAGGAAATGGAGAGACAGTAAAATGAAAAAAATCCACTCTTCGAACATTCAGATGTCGGAGGCATTTATCAACAATATGTTTCTTGCTTTTTCCGGCGGATTGCAGGATGCTTATACCTATAATACGAGGGATGAGGTGTTTTCCAATGCTCAGACAGGAAATGTAGTTCTTATGAGCCAGCATATCATGTCCGGAGAGTGGATTGCTGCTCTTCATTATCTGTTTCCGTTGATTGCTTTTGTCCTTGGAGTCATGGCGGCAGAGCAGATTCGGGGAAGAAGCAGGGAAGGAAGAAAGCTTCACTGGAGGCAGGATGTTCTTTTCCATGAAATTATAATTCTCTTTATTGTGGGCTTTCTTCCTTCGAATTTAAATATTGTGGCAACTTTCCTTGTATCCTTTGCCTGTGCTATGCAGGTTCAGACATTCCGCAAGGTTCACGGATATGCGTATGCCAGCACCATGTGCATTGGAAATATGAGAAGCGGTACAGCAGCGCTCTCTGCTTATTTCCGGGAAAAGAATCCGGAACTTTTAAAGAGTGCCTGCTACTACTTTGGAATTATCTTTTTCTTTGCTGTAGGAGCGGGAATTGGAGGCGTTCTTTCTCTGAAATATGGAATTCCGGTTATCTGGGTATCTTGTGGATGCCTGATTATCAGTTTTTGCTTAATGTTTGTGGAGAAACTGGAGCTGGAGTAGAAAATATTTCGAATTGACATGTGGAGAAAAGTAGGATAAGATAGGAAAGGTATAAATGAATTAAGTTTACTTGTTAAGTGCTCGAAAAGAGGTAAAAGGGAATCAGGTGAAAAGCCTGAACGGTCCGGCCACTGTAAACGGGGAGTGAAAGCAAAGCCATTGCGGAAGAAATTCTGTGAGAAGGCGCTGGAGCAATAATCCGTAAGTCAGGAAACCTGCTTGACAGGAATGATAGGAAGCTTCCGGTAAAGGCAACCTGTTTGAGTAAAATCCGATACTATACGTGTATTTTATTTTGGACATCTGCTTTCGGGCAGATGTCTTTTTTTAGTTTCGGCAGTAAAGGAAGAGCTTTGGAAGGATGCGTCCGCATGAAAAAATGAAAAGGAGAAAACAAATGAAAATCAGAAACAAATTAGTGGGAAGCATGCTGGCAGTAACAATGGGAGTAAGTTTAACTGTATGTGGGTCAGGATTTCCTGTAATGGCAGAGGAAAAGACAGAGGCAGCAGAAAAAACAGAAGAAGCAGAGGGGTTCCCGTTTACTTTGAAAACAAAGGACGATGCAGAAGTAACCTTTACTCATGTTCCGGAAAAAGTTCTTGCAGTAAATGCAAATGCAGGCGACCAGTTAATGGCAATGGGACTCGGAGATAAAATTATCGGAAGAGCATATACGAACTCTAAAATTAACCCGAAATGGAATGATGAATATGAAAAAATTCCTAACTTGGGAGATTCCGCTCTCTCCCTGGAAACAATTCTTGACCAGGAACCGGATTTTGTATATGGCCGTTCCAGTGCTTTCAGTGAAAAAAATAATACAACTCATGATACGCTGAGCCAATACGGGATTATGTCTCTTTCTTCTATTGAGGGATATACATTAGGGGCAGATGTAGATGTAGTATACGAAGATTTCTATAATCTGGGACGCATTTTTGATATGGAAGAAAAAGCAGAGCAGATTGTAAATGATATGAAAGAGCAGATAGAAACAGTTGAAAAAGCAGTGGAAGGTACAGACACAGTTAAAGCTTTCGTTTATGATATGGCGCAGGAAGGCGGCGCATATACATGCGGAGATAACTTTACAGCAAAACTGATGGAGCATGCTGGCGGAGAGAATATTTTTAAAGATATGGAAGAAACCTGGGCAAATGTAAGCTGGGAAGAAGTGGTAGAAAGAGCTCCGGAAGTTATTGTAGTCAATAATTATGGCGACATTTCTCTGGAACAGAAAATGAAAGAACTGAAAGAAAATCCAGCGCTTGCAGATGTCCCGGCAATCAAAGAGGATCGTATTATATCTGTAAATCTTTGCGAAGTATTTGCCAGCTCTATGACAGGGGATACTATTGAAAAATTTGCGGAAGCTTTCCATCCGGAATGCTTTGAGTAGTATGCGGCATGAAAAAATTTTGTAAATTCGTAAAAAACCATACGGGGCTCTGCTCGGGAATTTTAATTGTAGTATTATTGTGCTCGGTTGTTCTGGGAGTAGGTCTTGGACCGGTAAGAATCCCTTTTACAGATGTGTGGAAAATAATCTTTCATAATCTGCTTGGATTTGTGGGAGCGGGAGATGTTGTTTCTCTGGAAGGAATCCGTGAGAGTACAGGTAATATTGTCTGGTTTTTAAGATTACCCAGAGTTATTCTGGGTGGCCTTGTAGGAGCATCTCTGACTCTTGCGGGAGTGGGAATGCAGGCATTTACAAAGAATCCTCTGGCAGATCCGTATGTTTTGGGAATTTCGTCAGGAGCTTCGCTGGGTGCAGTTCTTGTGATGGTTGCAGGCTTGAATGTGCCTTTTGCAGCAGCAGTGGGAATTCCACTTGGTGCGTTTTTGGGCGCATTGCTTTCTATGGTTCTGGTTTATATTTTGGCAGCAGGGGGAAATACAGTGACTCCTGTTCGTCTGGTTTTGGTTGGGGTAGCAGTCTCAGCTATGTTTGGAGCGTTTACAAATTATATTGTGTATACTGCGCCGGATGATGCCTCTGTAAGAGAAGCTACATTTTGGATGTTAGGAGGATTTGGAAGTGCAAAGTGGTCAGATGTTCCGATTCTTGCGATTTTTATTTTGCCGGCTTTTTTCATCTTGCTATATTTTTCAAAATCCTTGAATGCCATGTTGATGGGAGAGCATTCAGCTATTACTTTAGGCGTAGATTTAAACCTGGTACGGCGCGTACTGATTGTTGTGACTGCTATTCTTACAGCGTCTTCTGTGGCTGTAAGCGGATGTATTGGATTTGTAGGGCTTGTAATACCACATCTTGTACGTTCAGTTGTGGGAGCAGATCACAGAAAGCTTCTTCCTATTGCCACACTATGTGGCGCTGTATTTATGATATGGGTGGATGTAGGAGCAAGGATGATACATCCTCCAACAGAAATTCCAGTGGGAATCCTTACAGCATTTCTGGGAGCGCCTTTATTCCTCTGGATGGTAAAAGTGCGCCGCTATGAATTTAAGTGACAGGGGGGAGAAAAATGCTTCAGGTGGAAAATCTTTCTTTTAAAATAAAAGAAAAGAAGATTCTGGTACAGGCAGGATTCCAGGTACATGAAGGCGAGTTTGTAGGAATAATTGGTCCCAATGGAAGTGGAAAATCCACTCTCTTAAAAAATGTATACAAAGTTTTGAAACCACAGGAAGGAAAAATTATGTTTATGAACCGGGATTTGCTTACCATGAGCAACCGGGAAATGGCACAGCAGCTTGCTGTTGTAATTCAGGAACAGGAAGCGAGTTTTGACTTTACGGTGGAAGAAGTAGTTATGATGGGGCGTCATGCAAAGAAAAAAATGATGGAATCTGAAAATGAGGCGGACAGAGAAATCGTTCATCAGACTTTACGGGCGACAGGGCTTTATGAAATTCGTGAACAGAGTTTTATTACTTTATCCGGCGGAGAAAAGCAGAGAGCTTTTATCGCCAGAGCGCTTGTGCAGGATACGCCATGTCTTTTATTGGATGAACCTACCAATCATTTGGATATAAAATACCAGCTGGAACTGATGAATCTTGTAAAAGCGCAAAAGAAGACAGTTGTAGCGGTAATTCATGATTTGAATATAGCTTCTATGTACTGCGATAGACTGTATGCTTTAAAAGAGGGGAAAATAGTAGCTTCAGGTACGCCCAAGCAAGTATTAACACCGGAATTTATTAAAGAGGTTTATGAAGTAGAAGCTGAAATTGTTGATGATACAAGAGGGCAGAGTAGAATTTTATTTTATTCCGGCAAATGAAAAGAAAGGAAAAGAAAAATGAGAAAATCAATGTGGAAACGGACAACAGTAGCTTTGACAGCTGCAATGCTGGGAGCCTTTGCTATGCCTGTAATGGCAGCAGAGGAAAGTACAGAGGGGACAAGAGAGGTCACAGATGCAGCGGGAAATGTAGTTGAAGTTCCGGAAAATATTTCTAAAATTGCAGTAACACCCCTCCCTTGGTCTTCTGTTATTTATGCAATAGACGGAACATCCGAAAGAATGGTGTCTATTAATCCGGGAGCGATCAGTGCATATACAGGAAATTTTCTGGAAAAGATGGATCCGGAATATGGACAGATTGATTCCACAGCTATAGGAAAAGATTTTTCCATTAATATGGAAGAGATGGTGGAAATGGGAGTGGAAGCTGTTGTTATCTGGGATTACCAGGAAGACGAGGCAAAGCAGTTAAAAGAGTTGGGAATTGCCCCTGTTATGGTGAAAAATGAAACAGTGGAAGAGCTTCAGGAAAGTTTTCGTGCGATAGGGGAGCTGCTGGGAAAAGAAGACAGAGCACAGCAGTTTATTGATCTGTACGAAGATACATACGAAAAAATAAAATCTTATCAGGCTAAGGTAGAAAGTGCAGAAAAACCGAAGGTTCTTTATCTGAGAAATTCAGAGCTGAAGCTGCAGGGAAATGATAACTTTATTAAAGAGGCTCTGGAGCTGGCAGGGGCGGATAATGTAGCGGCAGAAAATTCAGACATTACGATGGAAGAAATCCTGGAAATCAATCCGGATATTATCCTTTTGAGCTGGTTTGACGAGTTTACACCGGAAGATTTATATAATAACACCATTGACGGGCAGGACTGGAGCAATGTAAAAGCTGTTCAGGATAAACGGGTATATAAAACACCTATTGGAATTTACCGTTGGGACGCGCCGGGAGTAGAAACACCGCTTATGACGGAGTGGCTGGCATCCCTGATCCAGCCTGAGGTTTTTTCAGATATTGATATTCGTAAAGAGGTAGCTGATTATTTTAAAACATATTTTGAATATGAGCTTACAGATGAAGATATGTCACAGATTATGAGTGATGATTTTAACAAAAACAGTGCGAAATAAAGGAAAGGCAGAGCCTTATGAGAAGAAAAGAGAAAAAGTACAGAATGATTTTTGCGGCGCTGCTTCTCATTGTGACAGGACTTGTGATAATAGCGATTGGTCTGGGGAGATATTATATCTCCCCCATTGACGTTATAAAGATACTTTTGTCTAAAGTGATTCATATAGAACCTGACTGGGAGGCACAGGCAGAAAGTGTGATATTTACACTGCGGCTTCCTAGAATATCCGGTGCACTTCTTGTGGGGGCAGCGTTATCTCTGTCCGGTGCAGCTTATCAGGGCGTGTTTAAAAATCCGCTGGTGGCTCCTGATATGCTGGGAGTATCTGCAGGTGCCTGTGTGGGAGCTTCTTTGGCAATTCTTATGCAGTTTGGACAGGCGGAGATCCAGATTATGGCTTTTGCAGGGGGAATTGTGGCAGTGGCAGCCGCTTCTTTTATTCCTAAAATGATGCGGAATCATTCTATGATGACGCTGGTTCTGGCAGGAGTTATTGTGGGCGGACTTATGAATTCTCTTCTCGGACTTTTGAAATATCTGGCTGATCCGGATACCCAGCTTGCCTCTATCACTCACTGGCAGATGGGAAGTTTAAGTACAGTAGTATGGCGCGACATAGCCTGTGTGGGGCCTGTGATCTTCATTTCAGCAGGTATTCTCATAGCTGTGAGATGGAGAATCAACATTATGTCTCTTGGGGAAGGAGAAGCAAGATCTCTGGGAACCGATATAAAAAAAACAAGAGGTCTTGTGATCATCTGCGCGACAGCGCTTACAGCAAGTGCTGTATGTATCAGCGGGACAATCGGGTGGATTGGTCTTGTAATTCCACATTTGGGAAGAATAATCACAGGTCCGGACAACAGAAAGCTGATACCGGTATCGGCAGTGCTGGGAGCTGGTTTTCTTTTGCTGATCGATACAGCTGCAAGAAATCTTACGAGCGCGGAACTTCCTCTCAGCATTTTGACAGGACTTGTGGGAGCGCCGTTTTATTTTTATTTACTTGTAAGACAGAGGACGAAGGTAGCATGATATTGGAAGTGAAAAATCTTGGATTTTCCTACAATAATGAAACAGAATTATTTCGAAATGTAAATTTTGGCATAGAAAAAGGAGGAATTTTTTCTGTTCTCGGGGCAAATGGAGCCGGAAAATCTACAATGTTGAATTGCATTGCAAATCTTTTAAAACCCTTGGAAGGAGGCGTATATCTGGGTGGGAAGCACATTACAGAGCTTTCCATTACAGAGACAGCCAGAAAAATAGGATATGTCCCTCAGATTCATACGCCGGCTTACGGATATGAGGTTTTGGATTTTGTAGTTATGGGGAGGGCTCCATATCTTGGATTTTTTGAGAAACCGTCATTGAAAGATTATGAGATGGCAGAGGAAGCGCTGGAAGAACTGGGGATTTTGAAGCTTGCCAAAAGGCCTTATACAGAATTAAGTGGCGGAGAGAGGCAGCAGGTGACAATCGCAAGGGTGATGGTGCAGAAACCGGATATTATTATATTAGATGAACCGACCAATCATCTTGATTACGGAAACCAGTTACGAATGCTTCATTTAATCAAACGTCTT
Source organism: uncultured Blautia sp. (assembly GCA_900541345.1). Classification (GTDB taxonomy): domain Bacteria; phylum Bacillota; class Clostridia; order Lachnospirales; family Lachnospiraceae; genus Blautia_A. The sequence continues at coordinate 34,449 of UQJE01000007.1, read as the reverse complement.
GCGAAGAAAGGCTATGGGATTATTCTGACAAGCCATATGCCGGATCATGTTCTGTTCCTGAATGGAAAGGCGGGTCTTTTGCATTCAGACGGTACATTTGAGACAGGAAATACATATGACATTGTAACAGAGGAAAATCTTAACAGACTTTATGGGGTTCAGGTTCATATGGTATATATTCCGGAATTAGGAAGAAAAGTATGTATTCCAGGAGAGTGAGAAATGGAAAGAATAGCATTTTATGGAAAAGGCGGAATTGGAAAGTCTACAATAGCGGCAAATGTGTCTGCACTTCTGGCAAAGAAAGGAATGAAGGTTTTACATATAGGCTGTGATCCGAAAGCAGATTCTGCGAGAATTTTGCAGTCAGGCAGGATTCCTTCTGTGTTGGAATTGCTGGAAGAAAAAGAGAGTTTATCCCGGGCTGAAATTATCCATACAGGAAAAAATGGAGTTCAGTGCGTGGAATGCGGAGGACCGGAAGCCGGCTGCGGCTGTGCGGGACTGGGAATTACAACAGCAATGGAAGAGATGGAGAAACTTGGAGTTTTTCAGGAAAACTGGGACGTGATTGTGTATGATGTTCTTGGAGATGTTGTGTGCGGAGGATTTTCTGTACCTATGAGAAAACATTACGCAGATAAAGTCTTTGTTGTAACATCAGCAGATTATATGTCTCTGTATGCTGCAAACAATATTCTGAAAGGGATTCTTCGATATTCCAGGGAGGAAAATATGTTTGGTGGTCTTATTTTGAATCATATAAAAAATTCCAGAGACAGAGAAATTGCAGAAGCTTTTTCATATGAAACAAAAGCCGAGATATGTGTATCGCTGATAGAAAGCCGGGAAATGCAGCTGGCAGATTTCAGAGGAATGCCGTTTACAGAGCTTTTTCCGGAAACGGAAAATACACGTGCGCTGGAAAAGTTTGCCGGAGCACTTATGAAAAAAACAAATGGAATGCAGCTTCCCCAACCGATGACAGCCGAAGACCTGGAGAGGTTTGGAAAAGAGATATATGAGAAAGGAAACGGAAAAGATGAAGGGATTTTCTGTTGAATCTGCGTATGGAGAAATGGAGCATTTGAAGAAGCTTCCTGACAGGATATGGGAAAAGCAGGGGATTGCGATTGTGGCTCCGGGTACTTTAGCCTGTACATATGCCCTGAAAAAGAGTGCATATGTACTTGGAAAAGAAGACTGGCTGTTTACGTGTCCGATTACAGAAAGAGAGTACAGCCTTGGAAAGCAGGGCAGAAAAATCAGTGAGACCATAGAGAAGGCGTTAAGAAAGCGTGGGATAAAGGGGATTATTGTGTATGCTTCCTGTATGGAGGTGCTGACACAATGGAACCTGGAGGAAATAAGAGAAAAGATCAAAAATCCCGACCATATACCAATAGAGATTCTTTACAGAGGTCCTCTGGCAAAAAGAAAAAAAGCTCCGGGAGAAGCTTTGGAAGATATATGGAAAAGATGGGAAATAAAAGACGGAGAAGAAACCAGCTTTTTTAAACCAGAAATTGTCCTGAAAGAAAATACAGAGGAAATGCCGGATTTTCAGGCGGTTGTGGAAGCTCTTGAGAACAGGGAGTGTGATATACTCCTGATTACACCGGGAGGCTGTAAAAGTGCTCTGACACTTAAAAAACAGGATAACTGCGTACAGGAGATTAAAAGTACGAGATTTTCCGATGTCTTTGTAAGTAAAGGGGACTGGGAAGGAGCAGAAAAGAAAATTTTTCAGAATTTTCTGGAAAACAGACCTCTGTTTCTGGTAGGGAGTGCAGTGCCAAAAGCAATCGGGCTGGACTTGCAGGAGCTTGCATACAGACTTGAAAAGATGGGAAAATCGGTTGCAGTTATAAACTGTACAGGATTTCGAAGTGCAGCAGAGATGAAAGCGGATATTATGGGAAGGTTTGAATAAAAAGTGTATAAATTTCTTGACAATACTGGAGAAAAGTAGTATTATATAGTTAGTATAATTCCATAGTGAACGTATTAAGTGCTGTTTGTTACCATAGCGAACAAAACAGAAAAGGGAATCAGGTGAAAGTCCTGAACGATCCGGTCACTGTAACAGAGGAGTAAGCCTCAGAGATCCATTGTGCCATAGCATGAGAAGGAGAGGTAAGCGTTGATTCTGAAGTCAGGAAACCTGCTTAATATGGCGAGGTTAAGCTTCCGTGTAAAGTGTAACGACCAGTTTCAGGGATTCCGCACCCTGGGATGTTGTCCGCTTTTATTCGAAGGCGGGCATTTTTTATGGAATGCGCCTGTTCATACGAATTATACATGATTAAATGGCAGGCGATACTGCTTCGGATACAACCGTTCCCTCCGCGCACTTATGAATGAGTTGTTTTTCTACACCGAAGTAGCATCGCTCCCTCTTTTTTTATAGAGATTTTACGAATATCAACAGGAAAGTGCGTGAAGGTATGAAGGAGGCAAAGATGGAGAAACCATATTGGGAAGGAAAAGAGTTTTCCTTTTTCAGCCATAAAAAATGTGAATATTTTCCCTGCCATAAGGGTGCAGATCCGGAGGAATTTAACTGTCTTTTCTGCTATTGCCCTCTTTATGCGTTGGGAAAAGACTGTGGAGGAAATTTTACCTACACAGAAAGTGGATATAAAGATTGTACAAACTGTATTGTACCTCATAAGCGTAAAAATTATGGATACATTACAGGGAAATATCAGGAACTTGCAGAACGTATTGCAAAAATGGACGAAAAATAAGCAAGCCACGGGAACTCCCGTGGCTTGTTTTATTCGGTGTAATATTTTTTTGCTGTGTTTTTAAAATCCTCAAAGAGAGGGTAATAGACATTGATTATATTCTGGAATTGTTCTGCGGCGAATGTGCCATCATAGTCGTGTGCAAGCTGATTGCGGACACGGAGCATTTGGAGCCATTTGTCATCTGTGACAATATGGTTTTTAAAACTTTGCTGCAGTGTCTCCCGAGGTGAACCGATTGCAAAATCCAGGATTTCCAGCTTTTTAATGAGAATATCTTTCATTACTTTCCAGGAAATATCAAAGGTGAGATTAAAATTTAAGACAGTTCCTTCTAGTACAAAGTCGGCAGATGGGTCGGCATATCTGCTTTTTTCAAGATTTTTTAAACTTCTGCAGAAAGTATGATACCGGTTAATAAATTTGTTTTCCATATTTTTCTATATCCTCCAATAAAAAGGGATTATGAATGCTGTCATAATCAAAAATATCTATTTTTCGAAGCGTATCTATTTCTGTTAAATCTTCTTCCAGCTTTATAATATCAGAGCATCCGTAAACTACAAAATCTATATCGCTTGTCGGCGTGGCAGTGCCGGTGGCGAATGAGCCAAAAAGTTTCAAATGCTTTATGTTATTTCTTTTGCATATAGCAGAAACCTTTTCAATCAATTCTGGTATTGGCATGGTATTCATAAAATATCCTCCGGTAAACAGCGGTTCTCGTACTTTTCATTTTAACATTCGCAAAATGAAATGGCAAGGAGAATACACATTTTTAAATTTGTACAATGTGTATAATTAGTAGATATATTTTTAGATTTGTTGTATAATATGTTCAAAATATTATGAGGAGGATTTCTTATGAAGCGTTCAGAAATCAACAAAGCGTTGAAAGAGATGGAAAATATGATTCGTGACTATCGTTTTTCTCTTCCGCCATTCTGCAATTTTACACCGGAGGAATGGAAGGAAAAAGGGCATGATTACGACGAGGTTCGCGACAATATGCTGGGATGGGATATTACAGATTACGGTCTGGGAGATTTTGACAAAGTAGGATTTTCCCTGATCACGATTCGAAACGGAAATCTGAAAATGAAAGACAAGTATACAAAATCTTATGCGGAAAAGCTGTTGTACTTAAAAGAAGGACAGTATTCCCCAATGCACTTCCACTGGAATAAAATGGAAGATATTATAAATAGGGGAGGAGGAAATCTTCTGATCCGTGTTTATAATTCTACAGAGAATGAAGATCTTGATAAGGTAAACGATGTGCGTGTACATCTTGATGGAAGAGAAATGGTCGTTCCGGCAGGAACACAGGTAAAATTGATGCCAGGAGAAAGTATCAGCATTTATCCGTATATGTATCACGATTTTGAGATTGAAGAAGGAACAGGGTCTGTGCTTATCGGAGAGGTAAGCCAGTGTAATGACGATAACACAGACAACCGTTTTTATGAAAAAATGGGACGTTTTCCGGAAATTGAGGAAGATGAGCCGCCATACCGTTTGCTTTGCAATGAATATCCGGAAGCAAAATAAGAAGAAAGTATGAATGAGGATATAAACAAGGGGTACCGCAAAATCATCAAATCAGATGATTGAGCGATACCCCTTTGTTCGCGTTGTTTTGTATGGTATTTATACCGTCATTTTCTTGAACTCTTTTTTCACTAACAGAATAGCAAGTATCCCTGCGGCACAGTCTGCAATAGGGGCTGCGAACATGACTCCTTCCACACCCATGAACAGAGGAAAGATGATAACAAGAGGAATGAGAAAAATAATCTGTCTTGTCATAGAAAGGAAAATTCCTTTTGTTGCTTTTCCGATGGAAGTGAAGAAATTTGCAGTTACAGGCTGCAGTCCGTTAAAGAAGGTGCAGAACAGGAAAATTCGGAAAAACTTAACGGCAAATTGATAATATAGTTTGTCGCCGCTTCCAAAAACAGAGATGATCTGTCTTGGAAAAATCTGGAAACATAGAAAACCTGTAAAAGCTACCGCAGAAGCAATTCCGGCTGCTTTCAGATAGGCTTTTTTTACGCGCTCGAAATTTTCTGCGCCGTAGTTGAAGCTGATGATGGGCTGTGCTCCCTGAGAAATACCGATAACAACCGAGAGGAACAGCATGTTTACTTTTGAGACAATTCCTGCCACCGCAATGGGAATATCGCTTCCGTAAACAGATTCCGCACCGTAATGTCGGAGCGTATTGTTAAGAAGAATCTGTACAACTGTAATGGCGAGCTGATTTAAGAAGGAAGCAGAGCCAAGGGAAATAATGGCGCGCAAACAGCTTGCTTTTGGGATGAAGTGATGTAAGGTAAGAGAATGTTCCTGGTATTTCGGCAGGTAAAAAAGAATCATGCAGGCAGAAAAAATCTGACCAATTACCGTTGCCCAGGCTGCTCCCTCAATCCCCCATCCAAAACCGAAAATGAAAAGAGGGTCAAGAATTGTGTTAATGATGGCACCTGATAAGGTAGCAAACATGGAGTATGCAGGTTTTCCGTCTGCCCGCACAAGATGATTGCCTCCCGTTGCAAGTATGTAAAACGGAAAACCGAGGGAGGTGATTCCTACATAGGAAAGGGAGTAGGGAAGTGTCTGGGCCGTTGCGCCGCAGGCAATGACAAGGGGTTTTAAAAAGCAGCGGATCAGAAGGCAGAGAGAAATGCCGAAAATAATAAGGCTTCCAAAAGCTGTGCCTGCAATGTTTCTCGCTTTATCTTTGTTTTTTCGGCCGAGCTCCAGATTATAATTTGCTGCGCCTCCTATTCCCAGAAGGAGACAGACGGCAGTTGAGATGGTCGTAAGGGGAAATGCTACATTTGTAGCTGCATTCCCCAGCATTCCCACACCCTGTCCGATAAAAATCTGGTCTACGATATTATAAAGAGCACCCACCAGCATGCTGATAATGCTGGGAATGGCAAATTTTTTTAAAAGCTGTCCGATAGGGGCAGTTCCCAGAGGGGATTCCTCAGAAGAAATGGAATGTTCTGTCTGGTTCATGGCAGTATCTCCTTATCGTGTCTGCAAAAATACTTTTAATTTGGGGAGCTGATTGTTGAGAATCAGTTCTTCCGGAAATAATTCGTTATGAATAAATTCTTCTGCGTAAGTAAAGTCTCCGACATGTGCGGCTCCGTGGCTGTCGCTTGATAAAAGGACAGGCACTTCATACTTTCGAGCCCAGTAAAGAATTTCTCGGTTGTTCTTTCTGGTATCTCCCCGGTATCCATATGGGGCGAGAGAAGCTTCGTTAATTTCAAAAGCAGTTCCGCTTTTTTTTGCGGCAATGGCAAGAGCTTCATAATCGGCAGGGAAGTGCGGATTGTCGCAGTGTCCCAGGATTTTGACACATGGATGTTTCATAACGTTTATATATGCTTTTGTGTTTTCTTCCCTTGTACCGGTTCTGTAATTCTGGGCATGCATACTTGCAATTGCATAATCAAGACGGGAAAGAAGTTCTTCATCCAGGTCTATGGTTCCTTCTGTGTCAAGTATATTTAATTCTACACCGTATAAAATTTCCACATGAAAGCGCTTTTTTGGAGAAAAGGTGAGACTTCTGAAATAGGATGGAGTGCCGGCGCAGAGGGTTGCGGGACCGTGGTCGGTGATTCCGAGAAGTTTCAGTCCTTTTTGTTCGGCGGATTTTGCCATATCTGATATAGTGCAAATCGTTCCGTGACCGCTTGCGATGGAATGAGTGTGCATATCGGAAAGATACATAAGCTCATGTCCTCCTTTGGTGAATTTGGTTATATTCAGTATGACAGAGTGAAAAAATATTGTCAACACGAAAAAACACGTTTCCTGAAAAAACAAACAAAAACCACATAAATAATCTGGAAAAAACCACATAAATGCAGAAGTAGAAGTGTTGGATTTTGTTGACATCAAAAAAAGAAAAGGGTATAATAAAATTATATGACATGAACCGGAATAAAGAGGAAAGCTGCCTGATAAGCGCGGAGAAGAGTTGCTTTTCAATACGCATTGGTCATGAGAAAGGAGCAGCATGGAAAAATTTCAAACATCTGATATTCCAAAAACAGAGAGGATTCAAAGACTTGTAGATCATTTATATGAGCATATGCCTGTGATTGAATCTGCAAGAGCAAAACTTCTTACAGAATCCTACAAAGCAACAGAAAACGAACCCATTATCACAAGGAGGGCGAAAGCATTTGCCCATATTCTTCGTCATATTCCGATTATTATCCGGGATGACGAACTGATTGTGGGAAGTTCTACACTGGCGCCAAGAGGATGCCAGACATATCCGGAGTTTTCTTATCAGTGGCTGGAAGATGAGCTGGATACAGTGGAAACAAGAAGCGCAGATCCTTTTTATATTGCAGAGGAGACAAAAGAGGAGCTTCGCGAAGTGCATAAGTACTGGAAAGGAAAAACAACAAGTGAGCTGGCACTTTCTTATATGGCTCCGGAAGCAGTACGTGCAATTGAACATAATATTTTTACACCGGGAAATTATTTCTATAATGGTGTAGGACATGTAACCGTAAAATATGAAGAGGTTCTTGCTGTCGGTTATGAGGGAATCATAAAAAAGGCGGAGCAGGAGCTTTCTGAATGCAATGTAGGAGACGGGGATTATGCGGAACGTTCTCATTTCCTGCAGGCAGTGATTTTAAGTTGTCAGGCTGTAATAGAATATGCCAGGAGATACAGTGCTCTCGCACAGGAGATGGCAGAGCGGTGCACAGATGCGGCGAGAAAAGAAGAACTTCTTAGGATTGCCGAAAACTGCAGCCGTGTTCCTGCCAAAGGAGCACAGAATTTCTATGAGGCATGCCAGTCCTTCTGGTTTGTTCAGCAGCTGATTCAGTTGGAATCCAGCGGACATTCTATTTCTCCGGGACGTTTCGATCAATATATGTATCCTTATTATAAAAAGGATATGGAAAATGGAAATATTTCAAGAGAGTTTGCGCAGGAGCTTATGGACTGCATCTGGGTAAAACTAAATGATCTGAATAAATGCAGAGATGCAGTATCAGCAGAAGGTTTCGCAGGATACAGTCTTTTCCAGAATCTGATCGCAGGAGGCCAGAATAAAGAAGGAGAAGATGTGACAAATGACCTTTCTTTTATGTGTATTCAGGCTTCTATGCATGTAAGACTTCCTCAGCCGTCTCTCTCGGTAAGAGTATGGAATGGCTCTCCCCATGAGTTTCTTATTAAGGCGGCGGAACTGACGAGAACGGGAATTGGTCTTCCGGCTTATTATAATGATGAAGTGATTATTCCTTCCCTTCAGAACAGAGGCTTAAGCCTGGAAGATGCCAGAGAGTATAACATTATCGGTTGTGTGGAACCGCAGAAAGCAGGAAAAACAGAAGGATGGCATGATGCTGCGTTCTTCAATATGTGCAGACCTCTGGAGCTCGTATTCGCAAATGGGGAAGACAAAGGAGAAATGGTGGGAGTTCCTACAGGGGAAGTGACAGAAATGTCTTCTTTTGAGGAATTCTATAATGCTTATAAAAAACAGATGGAATATTGTATCTCTCTTCTTGTAAATGCAGATAATGCCATTGATGTGGCGCATGCAAAAAGATGTCCGCTTCCATTTTTGTCCTGTATGGTGGATGATTGTCTGAAACGCGGAAAGTCTGTTCAGGAAGGTGGAGCTGTTTATAATTTCACAGGTCCCCAGGGATTTGGAATTGCAAATATGGCAGATTCTCTTTTTGCGATAAGGAAGCTTGTATACGAAGAGAAGAAGGTGACTATGGAAGAGATGAAAGAAGCTCTTGCATGGAACTTTGGAAAAGGACTGGATCAGCAGTCGGTAAGCGATACTGCAGAAGCAGTTCTGAGAAAAATGAAGGATGCCGGACAGAAAATAGATGAAAATACAGTTTCTTCTATTTTAAAAGCGGTGATGAATGCACAGCCCGGCGAAGAAAAAATGAAACGCTATGAAGAAATTCATAACATGATAGAAGAAGTGCCGAAGTTTGGAAATGACATTCCGGAAGTGGACTACTTTGCGAGGAATGTGGCCTATACTTATACAAAACCTCTTCAGAATTATAAAAACCCAAGAGGAGGACAGTTCCAGGCGGGACTTTATCCTGTTTCTGCCAATGTACCTCTGGGTGGACAGACCGGTGCGACTCCGGATGGAAGATATGCCCACACACCGGTGGCAGATGGAGTTTCTCCATCCGCTGGAAAAGATGTAAACGGCCCTACAGCAGCGGCTACATCTGTTTCCAGACTGGATCATTTTATTGTATCGAACGGAACTTTATTTAACCAGAAGTTTCATCCGTCTGCTCTGTCCGGCAGAGAGGGACTTGAAAAGTTTGTGGCGCTTATCCGTTCTTATTTTGACCAGAAGGGAATGCATATGCAGTTTAATGTAGTGGACAGAGATACACTTCTTGATGCACAGAAGTATCCGGAAAAATACAAACACCTTGTAGTCCGTGTGGCTGGATACAGCGCGTTGTTTACCACTCTTTCCCGTTCCCTTCAGGATGATATTATCCGTAGGACGGAGCAGGGATTTTAGGAGATAATATGGATTATTTGGAAAAAAGAGGAAGAATATTTGATATTCAGAGATATTCTATCCATGATGGTCCGGGAATTCGAACGATTGTGTTTTTGAAAGGCTGTGTGCTCAGATGCCGGTGGTGCTGTAATCCGGAATCGCAGGAATATGAAATTGAAACGATGAAGGTTCAGGAAAAAGACAAGATGATCGGCAGAGATGTGACAGTCAGGGAGGCTCTGACGGAAGTGGAAAAAGACAGAGCGTACTATTATCGCTCAGGCGGAGGAATGACACTTTCCGGCGGAGAGTGTTTCTGTCAGCCGGAATTTACAGCTGCACTTTTGCGAGGAGCGAAGGAGAGGGGGATTTCTACAGCAGTAGAGAGCATGGGGTGCGCCCCCTGGAAAGATATAGAAAACGCACTGCCCTGGCTGGATACTTATCTGATGGATATAAAACACATGAATCCCGGTAAACATAAGGAGTTTACCGGACGTTCTAATGAACAGATGCTGGAAAATGCAAGGCGGATTGCTTTGTCAGGCAAGACGAAACTTGTGATTCGTGTTCCGGTCATTCCTACATTTAATGATACCGTAGAAGAAATACAGGAAATTGCACAGTTTGCAGCGACGCTTCCGGGAGTCAATAAAATTCATCTGCTTCCTTATCACAGGCTTGGCCAGGATAAGTATGAAGGACTTGGAAGAGACTATTATATGGAAGGAATTCTTCCGCCGGAAGCGGAGCATATGAATACTCTGAAAAAAGCAGTGGAGAGAGTTTCTTCTCTTGACTGTCAGATAGGAGGGTGATAAGCAAATGGGATATACGGATAGTATGCCGCCGGAGGTAAAACAGCGGATTATTCAGGAGCTTGTTCCGGGTAAACAGATTTCTCTTGCACATATTATTGCAAATCCGGATAAGGTTCTTTATACGAAGCTGGGGCTTGATCCGTCAGTAGATTATTCACGTTCTGCCATTGGGATTTTAACAGTGAGTCCGGCAGAAACGGCTATCATTATGGCAGATATAGCAATGAAAGCTTCCGGCGCAGAAATCGGTTTTGTTGACCGCTTCAGCGGAAGTCTTATTGTGACAGGAACCGTTTCTGAAGTGGAAGCGGCAGTGACGGCGATTCTTACATATGTAGATGAGAAACTGGGATTTGTCATCTGTCCTGTGACAAGGACATAAGAAGGCATTATAATATGAAGAAAATCGTTTTAATAGGGCGCAGCGAGGCGGGGAAGACAACATTGACCCAGGCCCTGCGCGGAGAAAAAATCCACTATCACAAAACCCAGTATGTGAATAATTTTGACGTCATTGTAGATACGCCCGGAGAGTATGCTCAGACAAAAGGACTTGGACATGCGCTGGCGCTTTATACATATGAGTCAGATGTGGTGGGACTGCTTGTCTCGGCAATTGAGCCATATTGTCTTTTTCCGCCGTGTATAACCTGCATGGCAAACAGAGAGGTGGTTGGTATTGTTACAAAAATCAATCATCCGGATGCGAATGTGAAGAGGGCGGAATCATGGCTGAGGCTTGCAGGATGCAAAAAGATTTTTTTTGTGGATTCCAAAACCTGGGAAGGGGTGGCGGAAATCCTGGAATATCTCCGGGAGGACGGCGATGTGATGCCCTGGGAACAAGGAAACAAGAAACCACAATAAAAAACAATAAAAACAACATAATATGCACAGAGAAAACAACAGAAAACAACAAGTATTTCTTGACTTTCCCTGTGGTATGATGTAGAATTACATCAGAAACAATTAAACCAAATGCGCTCAAGGAGGAAGAAAGCATGGTAAACGAATATGAAATCAAAAAACAGATTTGTGAAGTAGGAAGAAGAATCTACAACCGCAACATGGTGGCTGCAAACGACGGAAATATCTCCGTAAAACTGAATGACAACGAATTCCTTTGCACACCTACAGGAGTTTCCAAAGGATTTATGACTCCGGACTTTATCTGTAAAGTAGATGCACAGGGTAATGTAATCCAGGCTAACCCGGGATTCCGTCCTTCATCTGAAATCAAAATGCATATGAGAGTATACGAGAAAAGACCGGATGTAGGTTCTGTTGTTCATGCACATCCTACATTTGCAACAAGCTTTGCAATCGCAGGCATTCCGCTTTCTGCACCGATCATGCCAGAGGCAGTTATCGCTCTCGGATGTGTTCCGATCGCAGAATACGGCACACCTTCTACAGTGGAAATTCCGGACAATCTGGAAAAATACCTTCCATACTTTGATGCAGTTCTTCTTGAGAACCACGGTGCTCTTACATGGTCTACAGACCTTATGGCTGCATACATGAAAATGGAATCTCTTGAATTCTACGCAGAGCTTCTTTACAAATCCAAAATGCTTGGCGGACCGAAGGAATTCGACAAAGAGCAGATTGAAAAACTGTATGAAATCAGAAGAAAAATGGGTCTTCCGGGCAAACATCCGGCAAATCTTTGCGTAAACAAAGACGGACTTAACTGCCATAACTGCGGAAGCCACTGTACATATACAGAAAACAGCACAGCTTCCTGCGATACAGCAGATGCAGATTTAGTAGCAAACATTACAAAACAGGTAATGGCACAGCTGGGATTAAAATAATTCCGCTGCATATATATAAAATTTGAAGGAGGACAATTTCATGCCAATCAATGAAAGCATGGTACAGGAAATTGTACAGGAAGTCATGGCAAAAATGCAGATTGCCGATGCTCCCTCCGGAAAACATGGTGTTTTCAAAGATATGAATGAGGCCATTGAGGCAGCAAAGAAATCTGAACTTATCGTTAAGAAAATGTCCATGGACCAGAGAGAAAAAATTATTACATGTATTCGAAAGAAAATCAAAGAGAATGCAGAAATTCTTGCTCGTATGGGTGTTGATGAGACTGGTATGGGAAATGTAGGGGATAAAATCCTCAAACATCATCTTGTAGCAGACAAGACACCTGGAACAGAAGATATTACAACAACAGCATGGTCAGGCGACAGAGGTCTTACCCTTATTGAGATGGGACCTTTCGGCGTAATCGGAGCAATTACTCCTTGTACAAACCCGAGTGAGACTGTACTGTGTAATACAATGGGCATGCTGGCCGGCGGAAATACAGTTGTATTTAACCCGCATCCGGCTGCAATCAAAACATCTATTTATGCAATCAATCTGTTAAACGAAGCTTCTCTTGAAGCAGGCGGACCGGATAACATTGCAGTTACTGTAGAAAATCCTACACTGGAAACAAGCAATATCATGATGAAGCATAAAGATATTCCGCTTATCGCTGCAACTGGCGGCCCTGGTGTTGTAACAGCTGTTCTTTCCTCTGGTAAGAGAGGAATCGGAGCTGGTGCAGGAAATCCTCCGGCACTTGTAGATGAGACAGCAGACATTCGGAAAGCTGCACAGGATATTGTAAATGGATGTACATTTGACAATAACCTTCCATGTATTGCAGAAAAAGAAATCGTGGCAGTTTCCTCTATCGTGGATGAGCTGATGCACTATCTCGTAACAGAGAATGACTGTTATCTGGCATCCAAGGAAGAACAGGACAAGCTGACAGAGGTTGTTCTGGCAGGAGGAAAGCTGAACCGTAAATGTGTAGGTCGTGATGCAAGAACACTTCTTTCCATGATCGGCGTAAACGTTCCGGCGAACATTCGCTGTATCGTATTTGAAGGACCGAAGGAGCATCCGCTTATTACAACAGAGCTTATGATGCCGATTCTTGGTGTGGTAAGAGCGAAAGATTTTGACGATGCAGTAGAGCAGGCTGTATGGCTTGAGCATGGCAACCGCCATTCTGCACATATTCATTCTAAAAATATTGACAACATTACAAAATATGCAAAAGCGATTGATACAGCAATCCTTGTGAAAAATGCACCTTCTTATGCAGCACTTGGATTTGGCGGGGAAGGATATTGTACTTTCACAATCGCAAGCCGTACAGGCGAAGGTCTTACAAGCGCAAGCACCTTCACAAAGAGAAGACGCTGCGTAATGTCTGACAGTCTTTGCATTCGATAATTAGGAGGAGAGAAGAACATGGATATGAATAACGTAAATATTGAAGAAATCGTAAAACAGGTTCTCTCCGGCATGACAGGAAACACTCCTGCAGCAGCACCGGCAGCAACAACAGCAGCACCGGCAGCAGGAAATGCAATCCCGAAAACAGCCAGAGTAGCAATGCTGACATCCCTGGAGCATTATGACATTAAAGAGTTCCCGATTCCGGAACTTGGCGATGATGATATTCTTGTAAAAGTAGAAGGCTGCGGTATCTGTGGTACAGATGCTCATGAATTCAAAAGAGATCCATTCAGCCTGATTCCGGTAGCACTTGGACATGAGGGAACAGGTGAAATCGTTGCTATGGGTAAAAACGTAAAAGTGGATACAGCAGGCAAACCGGTTAAAGTTGGAGATAAAGTTGTTACATGTATGATTTTCAAAGATGATCCGGAAATCACAATGTTCGACTTAAATAAGAAAAACGTAGGCGGTGCAGATGTATACGGACTTCTTCCGGATGATGATATTCATCTTAACGGATGGTTCTCTGATTACATCTTCATCAGAGGCGGACAGTTTGGTTCCACATTCTTTAATGTAAGTGATCTGGATCTGGATTCCCGTATCCTCATCGAGCCATGTGCCGTTCTCGTACATGCAGTAGAGAGAGCAAAAACAACAGGTATCCTTCGTTTCAACAGCAGAGTTGTTGTACAGGGATGCGGACCGATCGGCCTTATCTGTATTGCAGTTCTTCGCACAATGGGTATTGAAAACATCTGTGCAGTAGACGGAGAGCAGAAACGTCTTGACTTCGCTAAGAGAATGGGCGCAACACAGACAGTAAACTTTAAAGATCACAAGGGAATTGAAGCACTTGCAGAAGCTGTAAAAGAAGCATTCGGCGGACATCTTGCAGATTTCGCATTCCAGTGTACAGGTTCTCCAGTTGCACATTCCAACATTTATAAATTCATTCGCAACGGCGGTGGTCTTTGTGAACTTGGATTCTTCATCAATGGTGGAGATGCAACAATTAACCCGCACTTTGACATCTGTTCAAAAGAAATCACAACAGTTGGTTCCTGGGTATATACTTTAAGAGATTATGTAACAACATTCGACTTCTTAAAGAGAGCAAAAGGAATCGGACTTCCAATGTCTGAGCTTATTACAGACAGATTCCCGTTAGAGCAGATTAACGAAGCACATCAGACAAACCTGGCAATGACAGGTCTGAAGATTGCGATCATCAATAAATAATCCTCACCGTAAAGGAGAATTGAAATGGCAGAAGCTGTGGGAATTTTGGAAGTGTTTGGGCTGGCTACAGCCTTTGTAGCAGGCGATGCCGGATGTAAGGCAGCAAATGTCCGCCTGGAGGTATTCGACAAGAATAAACCTGCCAATGCAGACAGCCTGCCAGTACCGCTCCTTGTCTGCATCAAATATCGCGGAAGCGTTGCTGATGTTACTGCGGCAGTGGAAGCCGGTATGGAAGCAGCAAACAGAATGACCGGCGTGGTACAGCACTATGTAATTCCAAACCCTGACGAGGGTACAGAAAAAATGCTGAAGATCAGCGCACTGGATAAGGACTAAAACTCGTATCCGGTATTGATAAAACAGAAATCAGTTTATATAAAATCCAGGAGGAATAGAACATGGCACAGGAAGCATTAGGAATGGTAGAAACAAGAGGACTTACAGCTGCAATCGAGGCAGCAGATGCAATGACAAAGGCAGCTGAGGTAGCACTGGTAGGAACAGAGAAAATCGGTTCCGGTCTTGTAACAGTTATGGTTCGCGGAGACGTAGGAGCTGTTAAGGCAGCAGTAGAAAGCGGAAGTGCAGCAGCATCCAGACTTGGAGAGCTTGTAGCAACACACGTAATTCCGAGACCTCATACAGACGTAGAAAAGATTCTGCCTTCTATTTAATTAAAGCGATTTAAAAAATAAAAGGAGTTCGCTCATGAGTAAATCATATGGTTTTATAGAAATCACAGGTGTGGTTGCGGCAGTGAATGCCCTTGACATTATGTGTAAGACTGCAGACGTTGAGCTGGCGTCATGGGAACGTAAGCTGGGCGGACGACTGGTGACCATTATTGTGGAAGGCGATGTTGCGGCAGTGACGGCGGCAGTTAACGCAGCAGTGGAAGGCGCTATTAAAAAGCCGGCAAGCTATGCAGTGATTGCCCGTCCTCACGAGGAAATCGTCAAACTGGTGGAATTAAGCGCAAGTCGATGGAAGAACAAAGAACAATAGGGGGATGAAATATGGCTGAAGAGAAAAAAACAACAACAGCAAACACAGCCCCTAAAAAGGCAGCCGCTCCAAGAAGAACGGCAAGAAAGACCGCAGAGACAAAGGTTCAGGCTGAAAGTTCAGCAAATCATAAGGAGGAAAAAGTCATGACACAGGAAGCATTAGGAATGGTAGAAACAAGAGGTCTTACAGCAGCAATCGAAGCAGCAGACCAGATGTGTAAAGCAGCAAACGTAGCATTAGTAGGAACAGAGAAAATCGGTTCCGGTCTTGTAACAGTTATGGTTCGCGGAGACGTAGGAGCTGTTAAGGCAGCAGTAGAAAGCGGAAGTGCAGCAGCATCCAGACTTGGAGAGCTTGTAGCAACACACGTAATCCCAAGACCACACACAGACGTAGAGAAAATCCTTCCGGTTTTAAAATAATTTACGTTGATTAACTGGACTGATAAAACAGTCACGGAAAGCGGGTGTATTCTTGGAAACAAATAATATCGAACTGATTACCAGAATGGTACTTCAGGCAATTAATCAGAAAGAAGATACGGGCAGCGGATACGTTGTGCCTATCGGAGTTTCCGCAAGACACATTCACCTGACACAGGAGCATGTAGAGGCGCTGTTCGGATCTGGCTATCAGCTTACAAAGAAAAAAGAGCTGATGGGCGGACAGTTTGCTTCCAACGAGACAGTCACGATTGTGGGACTGAAGCTCCGTGCCATTGAAAATGTACGTATTCTCGGACCTGTTCGTAAGGCTTCACAGGTTGAGGTATCTGCGACAGATGCTATCAAGCTTGGAATGAAGGTTCCGGTGCGTGAATCCGGAGATGTCAAAGACAGTGCTCCTATTGCCATTGTGGGACCGAAAGGTGCGATTTACCTGAAAGAGGGCTGTATTGTGGCAATGCGTCACATTCATATGTCTCCAAAAGATGCTCAGGCAGCTGGTGTGAAAGATGGCGATATTGTTTCTGTAAAAGCAGACAATGAACGCGGAACAATTTTCAATCATGTAAAAATCCGTGTGGACGACAGCTTTACTTTGGAAATGCATATTGATACAGACGAAGCAAATGCAGCACAGATTGCCACAGGCAATACAGTTACAATTATTAAATAATAAATGAATATTCCTCCATACAGAGCCGGCGGCGAAAGTCGCCGGCAATGGAGGATTAAAGAGAAAACGTGGAGGCTCATATGATTGTAGGCAAAGTTGTGGGCAGTATTGTTTCCACAAGAAAAAGTGAAAAACTTATAGGTAATAAATTCATGATTGTAGAGCCAGTACATCATATGAAAGCAGATTTAAGCCAGATTGTCGCCATCGACATTATCGGTGCGGGAATCGGTGAATATGTATTGGTGGCACAGGGAAGCGCAGCAAGAATTGGCTGCGGCGTAGAAACAGCGCCAGTGGACGCAGCGATCGTAGGTATCGTTGACGACGGCGCGGGATTGGAGTAACGCCATGGAAATCAAAGAATTACAGAAAATCATACAGGAAAACGGAGTAGTAGGAGCTGGTGGTGCAGGTTTCCCTACCTATGTGAAAATCAGCGATCAGGCAAATACTATTCTTATGAACTGTGCAGAGTGCGAACCTTTACTGAAGCTGCATAGACAGTTATTAGAAAAGCACGCATATGAAATTATGAAAACATTCAATATGGTAGCAGAGACAGTAGGGGCTTCTGAGGCCATTATTGGAATTAAGAAATCTTATGTACAGACAGTGGCTGCTCTTCAGCAGCATATTGAAGAATTTCCCAAAATGAGGATTCATCTTCTTGAAGAAGTGTATCCGATGGGAGATGAAGTTGTTCTTATTTACGAAGCCACAGGCAGAGTAGTAAGACCTGGCGGACTTCCTATTGAACAGGGAGTTGCCGTATTTAACGTAGAAACAATTTACAACATCTATCGTGCAGTGGAGAAACAGAAGCCGGTAACAGATAAATATGTATCTGTTGTAGCGGAAGTAAGCGATCCGGTTACAGTTCGTGTTCCCCTTGGATGCACAATGGATGATGTAGTAGCGCAGGCAGGAAACGTAACTGTAAAAGATCCGGTTTACTTTATCGGCGGTCCGATGATGGGACGTATCGGAAGCGGTTCCGAGCCGGTAACAAAGACAACAAATGCGATTCTGGTTCTTCCAAAAGATCACGTGATTGTGGCGAAGAAGCAGAGAACTTCTTCCATAGATTTAAAACGAGCAGCATCAATCTGCTGTCAGTGTAATACATGTACAGATCTTTGTCCAAGAAATGGACTGGGACATCCGATCGATCCGGCTCTGTTTATGAGAGCGGCATCAAATGGAGATTTCCGTGATCTGAATCCATATATAGATGCAAGCTTCTGCAGTTCCTGTGGTGTATGTGAGATGTATTCCTGTCCTCAGAGCCTTGCTCCGAGAACACTTCTTGCAGACATGAAGGCAGGTCTTAGAAAAGCCGGTGTGAAACCTCCGCAGGGTGTGCAGCCTGCACCTATAAGAGAGTCAAGAGAATACCGTAAAGTGCCGGAAGAACGTCTGATGGCACGTCTTGGTCTTACAAAATATGACAAAGACGCTCCTATGGATGAAACACTTGTAGCAGTACCGAAGGTTAAGATCCTGTTAGGCCAGCATATCGGTGCACCTGCAAAAGCGATTGTAAAAGTTGGTGACGAGGTTACAAGAGGTCAGATGATCGCAGAGCCGGCTCAGGGACTTAGCGTAGGAATTCATGCAACAATCTGCGGTAAGGTAACAGAAGTGACAGACCGCCATGTTGTAATTGCAGCAAAGTAGAAAGGACGTACAGATTATGAGTAAAGCAATCGGAATGATTGAATTTAAAACTACAGCCACCGGTATTACTGCTGCAGATGCTATGGTAAAAACATCTGAGGTAGAGATCGTGGAGGCACAGACCGTGTGTCCGGGTAAATATATTGCAATTATTACCGGCGATTTAAGTGCGGTCAAGGCTGCCGTAGATACAGCAGTCACAACATATGAAGATAAATGTATTGACAGCTTCGTGCTGGGTAATCCTCACGAATCTATTTTCCCGGCAATTTACGGAACTACACATGTGGAATCAATCAGTGCACTTGGTATCCTGGAAACATATGATGCAGCTTCTATCATTGAGGCGGCAGACCAGGCTGCGAAGACAGCAATTGTAGACTTGATCGAGCTTCGTATTGCAAAAGGTATGTGTGGAAAATCCTATATGCTTCTTACAGGAGAGGTTTCCGCAGTAGAGGCTTCTATCGAAAGAGCAAAGGAATTTGTGGCATCTAAGGGTATGTATCTGGATTCTTCCGTAATTGCACATCCGGATAAACGCATGATGGACAGTCTCCTTTAAAAATAAAAAGATACTTTTAAGGAGGCAGGTATCATGCTGGCTTTAGAAAGACGAAATCTTATTCTTGAAAAACTTCAGGAAGAAAAAAGAGTTGTAGTCAGTGAGCTGAGTCAGCTTTACAGTGTTTCGGAGGAGACCATAAGGCGTGACCTGGATAAGCTGGAAAAAGAAGGGCTTGCCATAAAAAGTTATGGAGGAGCCGTGATTAATGAGGATTTCAGCATTGACCTCCCATTTAATGTCCGCAAAAATCAGAATGTGGCAGGCAAACAGAAAATGGCAGAACTCGCTGCTTCACTTGTAAATGAAGGAGATCACATTTTTCTGGATGCCAGCACAACTGCTGTTTTTGTGGCAAAAGCATTAAAGGATAAAGAACGGCTGACTGTGATAACAAATTCCATGGAAATCCTTCTGGAGCTTTCTGATGTTTCCGGATGGAATATTATTTCTACCGGAGGTGTAATGAAAGACGGGTATCTTGCTTTTCTTGGTTCAAGAACAGAGGAAGCAATCCGTTCCTATTATGTGGATAAAGCAATTTTTTCCTGTAAGGCTCTCGACAAAGAGTGGGGAATCATGGAATCTCAGGAATCCTTCGCCTATGCCAAGAAAGCAATGATGGCTTCCGGAAGAAAGAAGATTCTTGTAGTGGACAGCACAAAGTTTGATCAGACTGCATTTTCTGTAGGCGGAAATATGCAGGATGTAAACGTAGTAGTGACAGACAGAAAACCTTCTGACAAGTGGCTGAAATATTTCCAGGAGCTGGGAGTGGAATGCCTGTATTCTGTCTGAAGCGAAAGAAAGGAAGCAGTTGATATGAATACCTTTGAAATGAAAACTGCCATCCATTTTGGCACGAATGCTCTGGAACGACTGAAAGAAATTCCATATAAAAGGGTTCTTGTGATTACAGACCCTTTTGTTGTACAGAGTAAAATGATAGACCTGATTACTGCACCTCTGGAAAGTGCAGGAATTGAATTTGATATTTTCTGTGATGTAGTTCCCGATGCACCTGTGGAAAAAATTGCAACAGGCGTACAGAAATTCCTTCAGTATCAGCCGGAGGCAATTGTAGCAGTAGGAGGAGGATCAGCAATTGATTCTTCCAAAGCAATCCGGGAATTTGCATTAAAAATAAACAATTATGGAAAAGTAGGTCTGATTGCAGTACCTACAACAAGCGGAACAGGTTCAGAAGTTACTTCTTTTGCAGTTGTAAATGACACAGATGCACATGTGAAGTATCCTCTTGTAGCAGAAAGTCTGACACCAGACGAAGCAATCCTTGATGCAGAACTTGTAAAAAGTGTTCCGCCTGCTATTACAGCAGATACAGGTATGGACGTATTCACCCATGCACTGGAATCTTATGTAAGTACAGCACATAATGAGTTTTCTTCTGCACTTGCAGAAAAAGCAATTGAAATCTGTGGTGTATTCCTTCTTCGTGCATATCTGGATGGAAGCGATATGCATGCCCGTCAGAAAATGCACGTGGCATCCTGTCTTGCAGGTCTTTCCTTTAACACGGCAGGTCTTGGAATTACACACAGCATGGCACATCAGCTGGGAGCTATGTTCCACATTCCGCACGGACGTGCAAATGCCATGCTTCTTCCTCATATAGTGGAATTTAACGCAGATATTAATAAGCACAGCAAGAGTCAGAAGGAATATCTTCCGGCTGTGAAGAGATATGCGAATATTGCCCATATTCTGGGACTGAGTAATTACAATAAAGTAATGACGGTTCGTTCTCTTGTAAACTGGATTCAGTTTATGCAGAAAGAAATGAACATTCCGCTTACAATACAGGAGCTTGGAACAATCACTCCTGATGCGTATTTTGCGGCAATTGACAAAATGGCAGACGCAGCACTGGCAGATGCCTGCACAGTGAATAACCCAAGAGTTCCGACTAAGGAAGATATTGTAAAAATCTATACAAAGTTGTGGTCATTCTAGGGTGACAGGCAGCCCGGCAATTCTGCCGGGCTGTATTAAAAAGCGGAGCACTGAATAATCTCGAAAAGCGGAAACGGGATTTTATAATTCAGCGATAAAGGTAGAAAATATGAAAAGATCAAAACGAATTGAAGCTCTTGATAAAAGAGCTGTAAATAAAGATGGTTTTATAGATGAATGGCCGGAGATGGGTTTTGTGGCAATGAAAAGCCCGTATGACCCGGAGCCTTCTGTCAGAGTGGAAAATGGAGTGATCACAGAACTGGACGGAAAGAAAAGAGAAGATTTTGATTTCCTTGATCAGTTTATTGCAGATTACGCAATCCGGACAGACAGAGCAGAGGCTTCTATGGCAATTCCCTCTCTTGAAATTGCAAGAAAGATTGTGGACATTCATACATCAAGAAAAGAAATTCTTGAAATTGTGTCAGGAATTACCCCGGCAAAGATGGTGGAAGTCATCAACTACTTAAATGTAGTGGAAATGATGATGGGTATGCAGAAAATGCGTGCCAGAAAAATTCCGGGAAACCAGGCACATATTACCAATTTAAAAGATGATCCGGTGCAGATTGCAGCTGATGCTGCAGAGGGTGCTCTCCGCGGATTCAGCGAAGAAGAAACAACGATGGGTGTGGCACGCTATGCACCAATGAGCGCAATGGCTCTTCTGATCGGCTCCCAGGTGGGACGCCCAGGCGTTCTGACACAGTGCTCAGCAGAAGAGGCAACAGAGCTTGAACTTGGTATCCGAGGTCTTACAACTTATGCAGAGACACTTTCCGTATACGGAACAGAAAAAGTATTCGTAGATGGAGACGATACACCATATTCCAAAGCGTTTTTAAATTCAGCATATGCATCAAGAGGATTGAAGGTTCGCTTTACCTCCGGTTCCGGCTCAGAGGTATTAATGGGAAGCAGCGAAAAGAAATCTATGCTTTATCTGGAATGCCGCTGTCTTTATGTAACAAAGGGAGCTGGTTCTCAGGGAATCCAGAATGGTTCCGTAAGCTGTGTAGGAGTAACGGCCAGTGTTCCTTCCGGTATTCGTGAAATTATCGGAGAAAATCTTGTAGCGGCTCTTCTCGGACTGGAATGTGCATCTTCAAATGACCAGAGCTTTTCCAATTCTGATATGCGCCGTACTGCGCGTACTATGCTTCAGTTTATGCCTGGTACAGACTTTATCTTCTCAGGATATGCGGCAGAGCCGAACTACGACAATATGTTTGCCGGCTCCAACTTTGACGCAGAAGATTTTGACGACTACAATGTACTGCAGAGAGATATGCAGGTAGACGGCGGTCTTCGTCCTGTAACAGAGGAGGAAGTGATCCGAGTTCGCCGGGAGGCAGGAAAAGCAGTGCAGGCTGTCTTTAAATATCTCGGTCTTACAGAGGTGACAGATGAGCAGGTAGAAACTGTGGCATATGCACACGGAAGCAAAGATACCTTAAAGCGAGATGTGGCATCTGACCTCATGGCAGCAGATGATATGATGAAACGGGGAATTACCGGCATTGATGTTGTAAAAGCTCTTGCAGAAAGCGGATTTACAGTACTTGCAGAAAATATTCTGAATATGCTGAAACAGCGTGTGATCGGAGATTATATGCACACGGCGGCGATTTTGGATGAACATTTCCAGGTAATGTCCGGTGTAAATACTCCAAACGATTATATGGGACCTGGAACAGGATACCGTGTGACAGGCAAACGCTGGGAGGAAATTAAAGCAATTCCTCACAGAATTAACGCAAATGATTTTTAGGAGGCTGTACAATGGAATTAAATGAACAACTGATACAGGCCATAACAAAAGCCGTTGTGGAGCAGTTGCAGGGAAACCAGCCGCAGCCCCATAACAGCGAAGGGGAAACCCTTGCAGGAAAAACAAGAATGCGCCCTATGCATTCCTACGAAGGAGCTGAAAAAGCGCCTCAGGGAACAGACCCGAAGGAAATTGTAATCGGGGTGGGAGCTGCTTTTCAGACGGAAATCCGCGCTACCATCTGCGGAATTCCTCTTGAGGAAGTTTTGAGAAACGTACAGGCGGGAATCGAGGAGGAGGGAATGACCTCACGTGTTGTAAAAATCCTGGATACTTCAGATGTATGTTTTATGGCTCTTCAGGCTGCAAAGCTTTCCGGTTCCGGAATCGGAATCGGCATCCAGTCAAAAGGAACAACCGTTATTCATCAGAAGGATTTATATCCTCTGTCAAACCTGGAACTTTTCCCTCAGGCGCCTCTTATGGACCTTGATACATATCGAAAAATCGGCAGAAATGCAGCGAAGTATGTAAAAGGGGAAAAAGTAACACCGATTGAATGTACAAACGACCCGATGGTACGTGCAAAATTCCAGGTCAAGGCTGCTCTTATGCACATTATTGAGACGGAACAGCTTCAACCGGAAAAAGGCATGATAGTATGGGAGGGCGCAAAATGAGCAATTATCCTTTAGGTCAAAATGAGGCAGAGAGCATTGCTTCCAAAACAGGGAAGAAACTTTCTCAGATTACCCTCGAAGAGGTAAAAAGAGGAAATGTTACTGCTGAAGATATTAAAATTTCTTCAGAAATGCTGAAGAGACAGGGACAGGTTGCAAAAGAGGCGGACAACCCGCAGATGCAGGCGAATTTTGAACGCGCCTCCGAGCTCGTAAATGTTCCTGATGATGTAATTTTAAATATGTACAACAAGCTTCGGCCAAACCGCTCTACAAAAAGAGAGCTTCTTCTTATGGCACAGGAGCTTCTTGAAAAATACCATGCCCCCAACTGTGCAAAGCTTGTGCTGGAGGCAGCGGAAATTTATGAAAAAAGGGGAATTCTTCTTTGAAATTAATTGCTGGTGTTGATATAGGAAATTCCACAACTGAAGTATGTATCGGCGGCACAGAGGAAAACGGAGCCTTCCGTTTTCTCTCCAGTGCATCCCGAATGACAACTGGAACAAAGGGAACTCTCCCAAATGTTCTGGGAATTAAAGCGGCTCTTGAGGAAGCAATGGACAAAATCCATCTTCCTTTAAGTGCTTTAAATCTTGTGCGCTTAAATGAGGCGGCGCCTGTTATCGGGGATACGGCAATGGAGACGATTACAGAAACCATTATTACGGAATCTTCTATGATAGGACACAATCCTTCCACTCCTGCAGGTGCAGGGGAAGCAGTAGGAGAGCTTATTTTTCTGGAAAACATCTGGAAAGGAAAACCGGGTGTGCCTTATATTGTGGCTGCAGCAAATAAGTTTTCCTATGAGGAGGTTGCGGCAAGACTGAATCACCATATCCCGGAGCTTTCTATCAAAGGACTGATTCTTCAGGCAGACGAGGCGGTTCTTGTAGAGAACAGGCTGAGTCGCCAGATTCCCATTGTGGATGAGGTACGTCATATTCATAAAATACCGGAAGGAAAACTTGCGGCTATCGAAGTGGCTCTTCCGGGAACCGGTATTCGTATGCTTTCCAATCCGTATGGAATTGCGACGCTTCTGGGGCTGGATGCAGAGGAAACAAAGTCAGTTACTCCTATTGCAAAAAGTCTTGTGGGAAAGAGAAGCGCAGTCGTTATTAAGACACCTCACGGAAATATGAAAGAAAACATTCTTCCTGCAGGAGAAATCACATTTCATGGAAACAAGGAGCTCTCGGTCGATATTGATGCAGGAGCGGACACTATCATGGAAACTCTTCAAAATGCGGGAGAAATCCGGGATATTGACGGACAGAGAGACACAAATGTGGGAAATATGCTTCGGCGGATTAAAACCAGTATGGAAGATGTAGCTAAAACAGGGGAAGAGGATATTCGTATTACCGATATTTTGGCGGTAGATACTCTGGCACCTGTGGAAATTTCCGGTTCTCTTGCGGGAGAAACCTGTATGGAAAAAGCAGTGGGAATTGCAGCAATGGTTAAAACACAGCATCTTCCCATGCAGCAGATTGCAGAGCATCTTGAGAAGGAGCTTTCTGTAAAAGCGGTTGTGGCCGGAGTGGAGGCGGTGATGGCTTCTGTTGGAGCAATGACGACACCGGGAACAAAGCTTCCTCTTGCCATTCTTGATATGGGCGGAGGCTCTACAGATGCAGCAGTGCTGGAGGCAGACGGAACTGTCCGTACGACTCACCAGGCTGGTGCAGGTGAGCTCGTTTCCATGTTGATTCAGACAGAACTTGGTTTAAAGAGCAGAGTGACAGCAGAGCAGATTAAGAAGTATCCCATGGGCAAGGTGGAAAGCCTGTTTCATCTCCGCCTGGAAAATGGAGCCATGCAGTTTTTTGAGGAATCCATTGATCCCAGATATTATGGACATGTTGTTCTTCTTGCTCCCGGAGAAATGCTGAAAATCGAAGAGGATATTCCTATGGAGCGAATTCTTGAAGTTCGCCGGGAGGCAAAGAAAAAGGTATTTGTGAGAAATGCAGTCCGGGCTCTTAAAACAGTGGCTCCGGAAAATAATTTACGAAAAATACCGAATGTTGTTCTTGTAGGTGGTTCAGCAGAAGATTTTGAAATACCGGAAATGCTGATGGAAGCTCTTTCCGAGTACAGAATTGTCTGCGGACGGGGAAATATCCGCGGACAGGAAGGGCCGAGAAATGCAGTGGCTACAGGTCTTCTTCTCTCGTATCTGGGAGATTGCTGATTATAAAAGAAAAAGGAGCAGGTGCAGATAGATGGTTGTAAACAAACCCACAATTATAATATACAGCCGCGAACCCGATGAAGACCTTCTTCGGGAGGTATGCGCAGGGATTGAGGAAGAAGGTGTGCTGTATCAGGTGCTTTCCCGTAAGGGAGAGCTTGATGATCTGGCATACGAGGCCGCAAAAGAATCTATGCTGGGATGCGGGATTGGGATATATGGTATCAATCTTGCCATGCAGATGCAGCGCCTGCCCAAAGGACATAATGTATTTGAGCTTTGCAAACCACGATTCTGGCAGTGTCGGAATCTCGGGGCAAACAGTGCAAGAGCAATTAAAAAGATGCCTTTTAAACCAGTCACAGGAGATGAACCATTATGAATATTTATACAAAAAACGGAGATAAGGGAACAACTGATCTTGTCCGTACAAAAAACGTCTCCAAGTCAGATGACAGAATTGGGCTTGTAGGAACAATTGATGAACTTACAAGTCATATAGGAGTTGTAAAAACTCTGCTTACAGATGGAGAGACCATTCGTATGCTGGAGAAAATACAGGAAACTCTGATTACTGTCATGGCAGGTGTGGCAGATCCTTATAACAGAGAATATCATATAAATGATGATAAAACACAGCTTCTGGAGGAAGAGATTGACAGAATGGAAGGACTTTTTGACCGTCCTAAGAAATTTATTCTTCCAGGAGGAACACGCCTTTCTGCAGAGACCGATGTGGCGCGCACAGTTGCAAGAAGAGCGGAGAGGGCGCTTGCATCTGTTGGCGTGAAATTCGGAGCAGATACAGGCGCAAAGAAGTATATGAACCGTCTTGCAGATTATCTCTATGTGCTTGCAAGATGGGAGGACGCAAAAAATAGCGGAAAAGCGGAAGAAGCCGCAGGGACAGAGCAGAAAAACAGGGAAGAAAGTGAGAAGCGCATGGAAGAAAACAGAAATACCTCCGTGAGCGAGGCTGTGATTCAGGAAGTCATGAAACGCATGGGCATTCAGGGAAGAATTACTCTGGAAAGTGCAAAGCGTCTCATTGAAAAGATTGAAAAAGAAGCGGTGCGCCAGGGGAAAAAGGCAGTTATCGCCGTGTGCGGACCAGATGGAAACCCGATTGCTGTCCATGTGATGGATGGCGCTTTTCTTGTAAGTTTCGATGTGGCGATGAAAAAAGCATATACTTCTGTGGCAGTAAAAATGTCCACAAAAGAACTGTCTGTTCTTGCGCAGCCGGGACAGACATTCTACGGTGTAGATAAGATGGACGGCGGAAAAATTGTAATTTTCGGCGGCGGTGTTCCACTGAAAGTGGGAGATACCATTATCGGAGGACTCGGAGTGAGTGGCGGTACCGGAGAGGAAGACCATGCGCTTGCAGAATATGGACTTTCTGTTTTGAACGAGGTGCTGTAAGCCGTCGTTTTATTTGGTGATAGTGGAGAAATATTGAGTTTCCGTCGAAAATAGATAGAATTTTTGGGACGGTTTTCATTGTTTCGAAGAATAAAATCTGATAAAATAAACGTACATCAAGGAAAGAACGAGAATACATATTTTTCATTTCTTATTGTATACAGAAGAAAGCGTACAAAGGCGCTGCCATAGCCGGCAGAAATGCCGGAAAAAAAGAAGCGGGAGTTTTAATCCGCTTCTTTTTGTATTTGTCAGGCTGTTTTTTATGATTTTACAACTTTTACGATTGCCCAGATTAAAAGTGCCAGAAGGATTATTCCGATGCCTCCGATGAGATAGTAAGGGAAATTGGTGTGGACATTGGAAAAGTCCTGCGCTTCCTCAAGATGCTTTTCGCTTTCGGCAAGCGCCTGCTTATTGGCATTTGTATCCCGTACTTCCACTTTTGCACTTCCCACCTGTTTGTCATTTCCGAAGAAATATTTTCGTTTTAAAGTACCATCGTCCTGCTTTTGATCTGTTGTTTTTAAATCTGAGGCAGAAGCGTTGGAAGGAATGATTACAGTTCCGCCGGATACAATACTGAAATCGTTGTTTCCAAGAGAAACCTTTTTGAAATTACTAAATCCGTAATCAAGAAGGGCAATAGCCTCGTCATCCGTCTGGCCGGAAGCTCCGTTTAAGACAACACAAATCAGGGTCATACCGTTTCGGTTTGCAGCAGTGGCAAGAACACTTCCCGATGCCTGGGTAAATCCCTCTTTTCCGCCGAGACAGCCCTGGTAGTAAGCTGGGTCTCCCGGTTTTATCATGGTAAAATTGCTTGTAAGTACCCTGTCTCCTCCGGAAAGGTTTGTGGCGGGAATGGTGTAGGAGACAGATGAAGAAATGGTGCGCAGTGTGTCGTTCTGCATGGCTGCCCTTGTGATTCTTGCAAGGTCGTGTGCAGTTGTGTGCTGATTTTCATCAGGAAGTCCGGTAGGGTTTGTAAATACGGTATCTTTACATCCGACCTCTTTTGCCTTTTCATTCATTTTTTGAACAAAAGCTTCTACGGAACCGCTTACGTGTTCGGCAACCTGAAGGGCAATATCATTTGCAGAACCTACCATAATGGCATAGAGACACTGTTCCATTGTAAATACTTCTCCAAGTTGGGAGGAGATATTGGCGCTTCCGTCTGTGACTTCCGCAACACCTGTTTCTGTCATGGTAACTTGTTCGTCAAGACTGCTGTTTTCAAGAGCCACAAGACAGGTCATGATTTTTACGGCGCTGGAAGGATAGAGCGGCTGGTCCATATTTTTTGCATAAAGAATAGTGCTTGTAGATTCCTCCACCACAACGGCTGCCGTAGATGTAATATCCTGTGCCTGAGGCCAGCCGGGAATGGCATTTGTGGAAATTCCGGTATTTTCAGTTACTTCTGCTGCTTTTGCAGGAACCGGGGAAATCAGAGAAATACAGATTCCCAGTGCAAGAAGGGCAGCAGATAGTCGTTTTTTTCTTTTCATCATAAAACTGCTCCTGTTGTTTCATAATATAAGTTGCTACAGGTTTCAGTATAACACATTTATTCCCTTTCTTGCAAAAAATATAGTAGAATGTTAAAATAAGTTCATAAATTTTTTCTTAACAAATAATAAACAAAAGTCAGAGGTTAAAATAAATGGGAAAAGGCAGCAATACAGGGGGAAAGATACAGTGGAGTAAAATGTTGAAAAAGCTTTCTCCTTATACAATACAAAAGGGATTCCGTTATCTGAAGCATTATGGGATAAAGGAATTCTGGATCCGTCTCCATGAGAGGTTTGAGCCGGAGGAGGTTCCTTATGGCCCCTGGTATGAAGCGTATGTACCAGATGAGGAAACTTTAAACCGGCAGAGAAAGAGGAAATTTTTAAATGCGCCTCTTATCAGTGTGGTTGTTCCGGCGTACCATACGCCTCCGCTTTTTTTGAGACAGATGCTGGATTCTCTGATCGCACAGACATATGGGGGATGGGAACTCTGCATTGCAAACGGAAGTCCGGACGATAAAGAGATGGAAGCTGTTCTGGAAGAATATGAAAAAAGAGACAGCCGTATCCGTCATGAAAATCTGAAAGAAAACCTGGGTATTGCAGAGAATACAAACGCAGCGTTTCGCATGGCAAAGGGAGAGTTTATAGGGCTTCTCGACCACGATGACCTTCTCGCCCCGAATACATTATACGAAATTGCTCTCGCTCTGGAAAAAAATCCGGAGGCAGATGTGGTTTACACAGATGAGGATAAGGTGACGACAGATTTAAAAGAGTATTTTCAGCCGCATTTAAAGCCGGATTTTAATCTGGATCTTCTCCGTTCCAATAATTATATCTGCCATTTCTTTACGGTACGAAGAGAAATTGTGGAGCAGGTGGGAGGCTTCCGAAAAGAGTTTGACGGAGCGCAGGATTATGATTTTATTTTCCGGTGCACAGAAGAAGCGCGGAAAATCCTTCACATACCGGAAATTCTTTATCATTGGAGAACCCACAAAGAGTCAACAGCAGATAATCCTGCAAGCAAAATGTATGCCTTTGAAGCTGGAAAACGGGCAATAGAGGCACATTTAAAGCGTACAGGCACAGATGGAGAGGTGAGCCATACTCCTGACCTTGGATTTTACAGAGTAAAATACCCGGTAAAGGGTGAGCCTCTTATTTCCATTATTATTCCAAATAAGGATGAAAAAGAATCACTGGAAGCCTGTTTAAAATCCATATGGGAAAAAACAACGTATAAAAATTATGAGATTATTGTTGTGGAAAACAACAGTACATCTGATGAAATTTTCCGGTATTATAAAGAAATTTCCAAAAAAGGCGTGCGTCTTTTAAGATGGAAAAAAGAATTTAATTATTCTGCCATCAATAATTTCGGAGCTGCTCATGCAAAAGGGGAGTTTCTTCTTTTCCTGAATAATGATGTGACTGTAATCACGCCGGACTGGCTCACGGAACTTGCAGGGCTTTGCCAGAGAAAAGAAGTGGGGGCAGCAGGTGTAAAGCTTCTCTATCCTGATAATACCATTCAACATGCAGGCTGCGTCATAGGAATTGGAGGAATTGCGGGTCATATGTTTGTGGATATGCCGGCAAACCGTACTGGATACCTTCACAAGGCATCTCTGCTGCAGGATATGAGTGCTGTAACTGCCGCCTGTATGATAGTGAAAAAGCAGGTATTTGACCAGGTGGGCGGTTTTACGGAAGAGCTTGCAGTAGCTTTTAATGATGTGGATTTATGTCTGAAAATAAACAAAGCGGGAAGCCTTGTTGTATATGACCCGTATGTACAGCTTTATCATATGGAGTCAAAAACAAGGGGCGCAGAAGATTCAAAAGAAAAAGTGCGCCGCTTTCAGACAGAAATAGAATATATGCGGTGTCACTGGCTTGATATTCTGAAAAACGGAGACCCGTATTATAATAAAAATCTTTCTCTTACCAAGTGGAATTATTCTTTGAAGCCGCTTCCGGGAATGGGAAACAAGAAGGGATAAAAAATGGAAGTATCAGTTGTTATTCCCAATTATAACGGGTTGGCATATCTGGAAGGGGTTCTTTCCAGTTTGGAATGCCAGAGTATAAAAAATTTTGAAGTGATTCTTGTAGACAATGGCTCTACAGACGGAAGCTGTGCTTTTGTGACGTCCCAGTATTCCTGGGTTCATATTATCGAGCTTTCTGAGAATTTTGGATTTTCCAGAGCTGTAAATGAAGGAATTAAGGCAGCCAGAGCTCCTTATGTACTGCTTTTAAATAACGATACAGAGGTGGAGCCGGATTTTCTGAAAGAGATGACAGAAGGGCTCCACAGACATAAAAAAGCATTTTCCTGTCAGGCAAAGATGCTTCAGTTTCATGACAGGGAGAAGATGGATGACGGCGGCAATTATTATTGTGCGCTTGGCTGGGCGTTTGCAGGGGGAAAAGGAAAAGCAGCAAAGCATTACGACAAAGAGAAAAAGATTTTTTCCTCCTGTGCAGGAGCTGCCATTTATCGAAAAAAAATATTTGAAAAAATCGGATATTTTGACGATGAGCATTTTGCATATCTGGAAGATCTGGATGTGGGATACAGAGCCCGCATTTACGGTTATGAAAACTGGTATATTCCCGGTGCAGTTGTGTATCATGTGGGAAGCGGCACAAGCGGTTCCAGGTATAATCAGTTTAAAATCCGTTATTCTTCCAGAAATAATATCTACATGATTTATAAAAATATGCCGTTTTTGCAGATTATTTTGAACCTTCCCTTTTTACTTGTAGGATTTGGAACGAAAATCCTGTTTTTCTGTCTGAAGGGATATGGGAGAGAGTATCTGGCAGGTATTAAGAACGGGTTTCAGTTAAGCGTAAAAGGCAGAAAAGTTCCGTTTTCCCTGAAGCATTTCCCGGCATACTGTAAGATACAGTGGGAGCTGTGGGTGAATATATTTAGACGTTTTTGAAAGCTCTCCGGGAAAATTTACAGAATTTTTATTGCATTTATGTGTTTCATATTATAATATAAAGGCAATGATTAAAACAGAGGTGGCTGTAATTGATTAAAGACAATCAGAAAAATTTCACTCGCCTCCATATAGCGATAGACATTGTTGTAATTGCATTTTCTTATATTTTTGCATGGTTTTTCCGCTTCGTAGGTCCTATGGCAGATTCTGCCACAACATCTAAGACCTTTGAAGAGTACATGATACTCCTGCTTATGATTATTCCGGGATACCTGCTTCTGTATCAGGCATTTACACTGTACGAGCCGATTCGAATGCAGGGACGCCGTCTTGTGCTGGCAAATATAATCAAGGCGAACACTCTTGGGTTTCTGATCATTATGTTCGTTCTTTATTATGTAGAAGAGGGTAACTTTTCCCGTGTGACCTTTGGTATTTTTTATGTGACAAACATCTGCCTGGAGTGGGCAGTGAGAATGCTTATTTTTTATATTCTCCGTGACATGAGAAAAAAGGGTCTGAATCAGAAGCAGGTTCTTCTTGTGGGATATAGCCGGGCGGCAGAGGAGTATATCGACAGAATTCAGCAGAATCCTCAGTGGGGATATACAGTGAGGGGAATCCTGGATGATAATGTTCCGGCGGGAACCATGTACAAGAATGTAAAAGTAATCGGAAGAATTGCAAACCTTATGGTAATTCTTCCCGTGAGCAGTCTTGATGAAATTGCCATTACCCTGGGTTTGAATCAGTATTATCGCCTGGAGGAAATAGTGACGCTTTGTGAAAAGTCAGGAGTACACACAAAATTTATTCCGGACTATAATAAGATTATTCCGACTAAGCCATATACGGAGGACATACAGGGACTTCCTGTCATTAATATCCGCTATGTGCCGTTAAGCAATACGTTCAATGCCCTTGTAAAGCGGGCAATGGATATTGTAGGTTCTATAGTAGGAATTATTGTGTCATCGCCGGTTATGCTTCTGATGTGTATCCTGATTAAGCTTACATCTCCCGGTCCGCTTATTTATAAGCAGGAAAGGGTAGGTCTTCATAATAAGACGTTCTGGATGTACAAGTTTCGTTCTATGGAGGTTCAGCCGGAATCAGAAGAGAAGAAGGCATGGACAAAGAAGAATGACCCGCGTGTGACAGGAATTGGAAAATTTATGCGCAGGACAAGCATTGATGAGCTTCCTCAGTTTTTCAATATCTTAAAAGGCGATATGAGTCTTGTAGGTCCGAGACCAGAGCGGCCGTTTTTTGTGGAAAAATTCAGAGAAGAAATTCCGCGGTACATGGTCAAACATCAGGTTCGTCCGGGTCTTACTGGCTGGGCACAGGTAAATGGCTACAGAGGAGATACCTCAATCCGTAAGAGAATCGAGTGCGATTTGTATTACATTGAGAACTGGAGCATTGGATTTGATATAAAAATCATGTTCCTTACTGTATTTAAAGGTTTTATTAATAAAAACGCATACTAAAAAGGGGAAAAAAATGTCAAAACCAGGAAGAAAAAAGAAAAAATTTTTATTTGTTCTTGAAATCATTGTGCTGTTGGTGTTTATCGGCGGTCTGTATATTTATGGACAGATTTCATCAAAGCTTGATAAAATTGAGCAGCCGGTTCTGGACGAAGAAAAGATTCTTGTAAACGAAGAAGCACCGGAGATGACAGGGTATACCACATATGCTCTCTTTGGAATCGACCACAGAGATAAAAATGCAGCTCTTGGCGCAGAGAACAGCGATACCATGATTATTGCCAGTGTCAATAACGATACGAAAGAGGTAAAACTTGTATCTCTCTATCGAGACACGCTGTTAAATGTAGGAAACGACATATACACAAAAATCAATGCAGCCTATGCTTACGGAGGACCGGAACAGGCGATTTCTGCACTGAATACAAACCTTGATCTTGATATTAAGGATTATGCAACAGTTGATTTCAACGCTCTGACAGAAGCGGTGGATGCTATGGGCGGTCTTGATATTCCTCTTTCTTATGCAGAGATTGAGCATATGAATAATTACAGTGTAGAAACGGCAGAAGAGACAGGAAAGAGCTTTACTCCTGTTGAAAAACCGGATCCGGCACCGGAGAATCAGGAGGAAGTCATTGGGACATACCATCTGAATGGTGTACAGGTAACGTCTTACTGTCGTATCCGTTATACATCCAGCCTTGACATGGGGCGTACAGAGAGACAGAGAAGAGTAATTCAGATGCTCTTTATGAAAGCAAAATCGGCAGGATTAAGCACTCTTTTTAAAGTGATGGACGACGTCTTTCCTATGGTGCAGACTTCCCTTTCAAAAAATGAGATACTTGCTCTTGCTCCTTCTGTAATCGGATACAGCATAGGAGAGACAACTGGTTTCCCAATGGAATATAAGTTTGCAAATGTAAAGGGAAGCGTAATTGTACCGACTTCTCTGGAAACAAATGTAATCGAGCTTCATAAATATCTGTATGGCGAAGACGTGGCATACACTCCAAGTGCAACGGTAAAAGAGAGAAGTGAAAAGATTCTCGAAATTGTAGGTGGAGAAGCGAACATTGTGGATACAGCTCCTGTTGTGGAAGAAGATACGCCTCAGGATGATTTTGTATGGCAGGCTCCTTCAACTGATGATAGCAATACAGGATACGACCCGAACTATGATCCAAATTATAACCCGAACGACGGCGGCGATAGTTCCGGTGGTGGAGATTATGACCCGAATTATGACCCGAATTACGATCCGAATGGCGGCGGAGATGATGGTTCCGGTGGTGGAGATATCGGCGGCGGAGACGTTGGCGGCGGAGATACCGGCGGCGGAGACGTTGGTGGTGGAGATACCGGCGGCGGAGACGTTGGCGGTGGAGATACCGGTGGCGGAGACGTTGGCGGTGGAGATA
>UQJE01000006.1 GCA_900541345.1 uncultured Blautia sp. | reverse complement strand
ATTGATATTTGCCTGTGCGGGCATTTCCTTTGAATTCATCGATGGAAACAGCTTCTTTTAAAGGCGGACAGGAATAGTGGATACTGTCGAGTATTCTGCATACGGTTGTGACAGAAACATTGGAGGCTTTGGCTACAGATTTTAAATTGGCAGTTTCATGAAGCAGATCCGCTATTTTCCATGTGAGCCGTTTTGTCTGATGCAGATATCTGGGAAGGAACTCATAGGGCTCATAGAATTTCTTTCCGTAGGAGCAGGCATAACGCCGCTTATGAAGAACAAGATAGCAGTTTTTTAGCTGGAATGGTAAATCCTTGATGGTCTGCCAGCGATAATCGTGGATCTTAGTTGTATAGTTCCTACAGACCGGACAAATATGTGGTTTGTTTGCGAGACTGGCGCTTGGAGGTTTTTAATTATCTTTATTATAAAACCTAAATTTTTTGTTTTAAGAAAAATCAGTGCTTTTTTAATCATTTCTTTATTTCCGTGTTATAAACAACTCAAAATATAAATATTAATAAAAAAGAAAAAATATGAATAAAACTTGAATTAAATATTGACAAATTTATATGGGGGGGGGTATAATAAAAATATAATATAAGATATAATATAAGATAAACTTGCACAGATGTGATTTTGAATCCAGAGGTATTTACCGCAGCTACATAGTTTCTACTATGTAGCTGTTGTCATATATAAACATATAAATCCTTCCTAGTAGGTATTTGTTTGGAGAAAAAAGGATTCGAAGAATATAGAAAGTGGAGGAGAATATGCAGTTTAATGTTACGACAGATTACGCGATAAGGACTGTTTTATATTTAGGACAATGTAAGAAACGGGCATCAACTACAGAGATAGCGAAAGAGATGGGAATTCCACGAGGATATTTGGAGAAGGTGCTTTCTAAATTAAAAAAGGCGGAATATATTTCAGCAAATCTGGGAACAAAAGGAGGTTATAGCCTGAATAAATCGTTGAAGGAAATTACCCTGGGAGATGTGATACGTATTATGGAAAATACGACAAAGATTAACAGATGTCTGGAACAGGATAATTTTTGTAACAGAAATGCAGCAGATTTTTGTGCAGTACGTAAATATTATGTGCGTGTACAGAAAGAGCTGGAAGAGAAATTTTTCAATGTTTCTTTGGAAGAAATTATTAAAAAAGCGTAAGAGGAAAAAGGATTGTGAAAGACAAAAAAGTGAAGTTTTTATTATGGAGTAAAAAATGGAAAAAGAGTATTGCATGGATTTTGGTTTTTTCTATTGCATTTCAGACAATGCCGGTTTATGCCCAGGAAATAATCGGAGACATATCGGATGGTGTTCTGGAAGGACCGATAGAAGAAACAGAACCTTCTGAAGATGTTTTTCCAGAGGAAGAGGGAACAGAAGGGGATATATTGGAGGGCGACCAATCGCAAGAGGATGTTCTTCCGATGGAACCGGAGATTCCCTCTGAACAGCCTGAAGAAAATCCGGAGGATAATTTTTCTGATGAAACAGAGGAGATGGAGGAAGAAAATGAAAGCGCTCCGATGGAAGATGCTGAACCGGATGGAACAATGGAAGGCGATAAGCTGGAAGATGATAATCTGGAAAATGAAGAACAACCTTTGCAGCCGGAGGAGATGCCGGGAAAATCGGAAGATTTATTTGAAAACGGCGTAATAAAAATATATAACATAGAACAGCTTCAGGCGATTGGAACAGATGCTGCAGTAATGACAGAGGATATGCGGTCAGAAGCCTTTGGTACAGGGGAAGCGATTCTGGATGGGGAACAGCCAGTTACCTATGCTCCTGATGCTAATTATATGCTGATGAATGAAATTCCTCTGAATTTGGAAAATATGTGGATGCTGCCGGAGAACTTTAACGGAACATTTGCGGGACTGCCTACAGAAAATGAAGTATTATATAACAGCGAAACAGATACGGTTTATGTGTACAATAATTACCAGTTACGCCTGATTGGCTCAGAAACATCTGCCGAAGAGCCAATTATGTCAAATGATATGATTCCGGAAAAAGTGGGAATGGGAAATCTTCTATATAAAGACGGAATTCCAGCAGGAGAAAGCCCGGAAGAAGCACAGGAATATCTGACGTATAGTAAAGAACATAATTATGTACTGAGTCCTGCTTTTACAGAAAGAATGCCGGAGCTTTTAGCCGATCAGTACGTGCAGACAAATGGAAGTGAGCAGCAAAAAAGCGGAAGAGATTACATTGGTCAGCAGTATACGACAATCGAGGGCGAAAAGTATATTCTCATAGGAAACGAGCAGCAGCTTCGCGCAATCGGAACGGATAAGAGCGTGACGCCAATGCTGTTTCTGAGAACAGAAGCGGGAATTGTATTAAAAAGAATACATATAGTTCCTTACTATCCTGGAGATGCAGACTTTAATGTGACAAGTATTGTAGATACAGGCATTAATTATAAGGATATTGAAGAAGGCACTGAAAACTTCCAGTATAAACAGCAGACGGATGAAGCAAAGAAAAAAGAGCTTATGAACATCAACTGGGGTTCCGATACACTACTTGGAGAGATTGTCGGTATTGTAGGTGGATTGCTTGGAGGACTTCTTGGAAGCCTTTTTGGGTCACAGGAATTAGTAGGTTTTAAGGTAGATGAGAATAATAAGACATCGATCGGTAAAGATGACAGAGGTTGGAATAAAGATGCAGAATATACATCGTTTTCTGAACTGGAAAGAGAGTATAAGGATTTGAAATACTCCTCTGATGCCAATTATATTATTTTCCGCGATATTGACTTGCTGCAAGGCGACTATTCCAACGGGGAAGATGATGGATGGACTCCGATTCATTTTTCAGGAAAGATGGAAGGCAGGCTGAATATGCAGCCGAATGTTTCGCCGACAATTAAAAATGTACACGTGGAACAGACTGGCCCTCTGAATATGGAAACTACAAGCGGCATCGGCTTTTTTGGAACGATTTCCAATAAGCTGAATGAAAATACCCTCGGTTCGGCCGGAACGGCAGTGGTCAAAAATCTTCATTTGGAACAGGTAAGGGTGAATAATGCGTCCACAGAAGTGAATAACAACGTAGATTCTCTGATAGAAGGGGTTCTTGGATTATTAGGCGGACTGGTCGGGGGATTGTTGGAAGGATTGGGGGCATTGCTTCCAATTATTGATGATTTAAAATTAGGTGACGTTATCAGAGACCTTCTGACGCTGAAGCAGAAAAGTCCGGACTTGTTTGCTACGGGAAGCTTTGCAGGAAGGATTGTGGGAGATGTCCATGTGGAAAACTGTAGTGTAGCTCAGGCGTCTGTTACAAGTGCAAAAGGTATTTCCGGAGGCTTTGTGGGATTTACAGAAGGAGTGGAAAAATATGACGGTTTATCTGGTTTGACGGGAGCGGTTGTAAAAGTATTGTCTGCTCTTTTAAATATCGTACCGGGCGTTGGATTGGGTGATTTGATTACCATTTTATTAGAAAATGACGTTCCGCTTGGTCAATTGATTCCTATAGGGTATCACAATCCGGTTATTACAAATTGTAATGTGACCTTGCAAAATGGAAATATCGGCAATTCCACCCAGGATTACAACGGCGGTTTCGTGGGAATCCAGACAGGTACGAAGATTTTCAATTCTTCTGTTTCAGGACTCACATCGGTACAGGCAAAAAATGGCGCCGGAGGTTTTGCGGGCTTAGAGCGCGACGCCATTATAAAAGGTCTTTTAAATGACGCAGGCATTACGCTGTATGAGCTTGATGCAAAGTCAGGACAGAAAAACTGCAGAGTAAGCGGTGAGGGGCTTTCTGTTGAGGCGGCGGAATCTTATGCCGGCGGTTTTAATGGCGCTATGGCAAACAGTATCAGCAGCGATTCAACTGTATCTGGTCTTTCTAGTGTCAGGGCAGGAAAGTATGCCGGAGGCTTTGCAGGAAGGGCAACCATAGGATTTGGTACAATTCTTGGCGGCGATGATGAGACAAGGCCGACGTTGGTAGATTCTGTTTCCAAGTTGTTGGAAAAAGTACTGGCATCCGGCAGTGAAGATAAGAAAAATCAGCTCTTAACTTTGGCCGGTGTGATGCCGTCAAAGCTGTACAGGTGTACGGTACAGGGAAACAGCCTTGTGGTTGAGAGTGCCGGAGATTATGCGGGAGGCATAATCGGACAGGGAGACGGCGTAAAGATTACGGCAGAAGGAACTGTTTTTGGCGGAAAGGTTACCGGATTACAGCAGGTCAAGGCAGGAAAGTACGCCGGAGGTATTGCCGGAAGTGTTGTGACGGCGGACGCCATTGGCGTGTTAAATAATACCCTTGGAATCGGGCAGTTCATACCATTTGAATTATCGCAGGTCTCAGCAGAGGGTACAGGCTGGACAGTAACGGCGACTGAAAAATATGCCGCCGGAGCCTGTGGTCTTATGCTCGGCGGAAAAGCCGACGCGGTAACAGTAAGCGGTATTCAGAGTATTCAGGCTGGTAATTATGCAGGCGGTTTTGCCGGAAGAACCGGCGCGTCAGGCCTTGCGTCTGCCGGAGGTTTGGACGTTCTTGGACTTGTAAAGCTTAATAACGTGTTATCGTTGGCAGACGGTGTACGGGTTACGATACAAAATTGCGAGACTGTCGGCGCATCCGGCGGACTTACAATCCTTTCTGAGGGAATGGCAGCATTGACGGACGGAGAAGATTTCACAGCCGGCGGCTTTATTGGAGAATCGGTAGCTTCGGTTGTTGAGCATTCTCATGTCAGCAATTTAAAATCAGTCACTGCAAAACATGATGAAATAAAAAGCAGCTATGCAGGAGGTTTTGTGGGTCGATCTCATACTGGAGGACTGGCAGGGCTTGCGCAGGAGGATGAAGATGGAAAGCTGAAGCTTCCGGGTATTTTAGAAGTCGATTCCCTATTGAATTTAGTGCCGTATCTTCTTCCGAAATATATAGATACAACCGTAACCTTTGTTAGCAACGAAGGAAATCCGCAGGTAGAAGGTAAGCTTGCCGGAGGTTATGCCGGAGCAATGCAAAGCGGAAATGTAGATAACAGTACGAGCAGAGAAGCTTATGTTGTTTATGGTCTGGAAAAGGTAAAGGGCGAATCTCATGCAGGAGGTTTTGGGGGAAAAGTTGACGCAGGGGCGACTGCTTCCTCCGATGGTTTAAATCTGCTTGGCGGAATTTTGAATCTTGATATTGGGCAATTGCTGAATGTATTAGAAGTCTATATCCCTATTATCCAATCGGCAGGGGTGAAATCGGCAGAAAAGGGCTTTACTGTAGAAGCGGCAGACATGGACAGTTATGCCGGGGGCTACTTAGGCTACGGCGGCGGTGTACAGATAAAAGATTCTGATGTAACATCCTTAAAGCATACGAAGGTAACGCCGCCTGGGGACAGCCTGGAATCTTCAAATGGTGAAAGCTATTTTAATGGCAGCTCAGAATATGCAGTTAAGGGCGGAAAATATGCAGGAGGCTATGCAGGATGTGTAGATATTGATTCAGCAGCGGCAGTGGGCGGCGGATTGAAGCTTCTTGGAAATATTCAGTTGAGTAATCTTCTGAAGGCTTTGGATGCAGTTGCATCCACCATAGAAAACTCTGATGTCAACGGCTGTGTGGGTGGTTATTCTGTACTGGCGAATGGTGCGGACGCAAATAACGGCAGTTTAGGAAAAGCCGGAGGCTTTATTGGAGAGATGTCCGGTACAATTATCAAAAACAGCGATGCGAATTTATTTGCCTATGTTATCGGACGTGAGGCAGCCGGAGGATATGCAGGTATTATGGAACCGGGAAATGTTGCTTCTGTATTAGAAAACTCCAGCATTTTAGATGGACTTTTAAATATAGGAGACAGTCTTGCAAATTTGGTACAATCTTTTATTCCGATTGTGGAAGACAGTCAGACAAGCAGCGTTCCCTGCGGCGGCGCAGTTCGTGCAGATGGTTTTACAGATACCCAGTGTGCGCGAGGACTTGCCGGCGGTTATGTAGGTTATAATCATGGCGGAAGAATCTTAGGAAATGCTTCTGGTGGCGGCAAGGAATGTGCTGCCATTCGTATTCGTTCTGTATACGGAGGCGAATTTGCCGGAGGCTTTACCGGATTAATGGAAACGGCAGATTTAGCCGGAACCGGAAATCTTAAGCTTTTGTTCGGACTATTGGAGACAAGCAATGTATTAAGTCTTTTAGGGGCTGTCTATCCTACAGAAACAAATACAGCTGTTTATGGTCCCCTTAGAAAAGTAAGTGTGAATACATGGAATAAGTGGGCAGAAGCAGTGGGAAGCAATGGCGTTTACGGAGACCAGTTCCCGAATACATCTGTCAGTACAGAAGGTGAACTTCAGGCATTAATTAAAAAATATGCATATGGTTATAACGTCAAAGCAGGAAGAACACAGGTTGGCACACAGGCTATGGAAGCAGGTGTTGCCGGAGGCTATGCAGGCCGCATGAAAGCAGGTGTTGTCACGAATGCCCATGCCTGGGACGCAAAAAATATCATTGCCTATACAAGTGCCGGAGGCTTTGCAGGGGAGATGACAACAGGAGGCGTTGCAGAGGTTGGAAAGGTTTCCTTGTTGGGACTGGATATTACAGGTTCCATCAGCGCTGCGCAGACGTTCGTTCCGGTGATAAGAAATTCCGATATTACAGGCTTCCAGTCAGGAATGACAGTAAAGGCAACGGGAATTCCGGTAAAAAATTCCGACTTTAAAATAGAAAAGGTTGGTTATGCCGGGGGCTATGTAGGGCATATGCTTGGAGGTCAGATTTGGGGTAACTGGTCAGCGGCAAGTACTTTCAGCGCAACAGATGCAGTACCTGATCCAAATAATAAGCGTTGTTTTGTGGCAAATTTAAGAAAGGTAGAAGGTACAAAGGCTGTGGGCGGTTTTGCCGGTCAGATTGACCCGGCAAGTGCGGCCGCTTTAGATACAGCAAGCAGCGGCGGTCTTCTTGGAGGATTGCTTCAAAATCTGATAAAAGTACCGGGAGACTTGTTAAAGTTATTGGATGCCACTATTTCTACTGTACAGGCAGCAGATGTGAAAGCATGGGATGAATGGGGCATTATCGTGAATGGCGCTTACACAGACGGCACAGGAAATACAGCTTATGCAAAGGCAGCAGGCGGCTTTGCCGGAGAGATTAACGGTGCAGTCATCGGAAAAATGAAAAATCCGGAGAGCGGCGTTCATGTATCGAATATCAGAAGCGTGACTGGCGGCGAGTATGCGGGCGGATTTTTCGGTCTGGCAGACGTATCTGCTGTATTACAGGTAAGTGGTGAGGGCAATACAAGTATATTGGCTGCGCTTTTAACTCTTGGAGGTACAAGTGTACTGGACGCTTTCAGAACTTATATTTACGATTCGGATGTGTCAGGAGCAAATCAGGCAGGGCTGGAAGTGCAGGCAAGAGACAGCAAAAAGACAGAATATGTCAACAATCCTGTTTATTCAGGAGCAGCAGGCGGATTTGGCGGCGCTTTGCTTAATTGTTCTGTTAAGGATTCTGAAGCAACAAAGCTTCGCAAGGTCAATGGAATGAATTATACCGGGGGCTTTATCGGCCATCTTGGAAAGAGCGGTACGGTAGATTTAGATAACTTAGGTGCATTGGGAAATCTGTTGAGTGCAGGCGCAGGCGTACTGGATATTTTCGGCTCACATGTAGATAATTGCAGTGTTTCCGGAGTGGCAGAAGGATTTACTGTACACAGTAATAACAAGATGAATCAGCAAGACAAGTCAGAGATTGCCGGAGGTTTTACAGGATATGCTGACCTGGGAAGAATGTCTGGCAATGAAGTAACAGGCTTAAAGCAGGTGACAAGTGGTCAGATTGCCGGAGGTTTTGCTGGAAAAACAAATTTTGCGTATCTTGCAGACATTAATCTGAATTCCAATTTAGTTAAATATTTGGCAACAGGTGTGAATCAGATTTTGAAAGCTCTTTGGCTGGATAAACTGCAAAAAGGGCAGGTAATCAAGATTAGTCTGGGAATTATTGAAATCAATGCTCTATATGACGGAGAACTGGTATCCTTGAATCTGTTTGGACTAAAAATTAAGATTGGACTTGCAAAAGATAAGAGTCTTGCGACGATCTATATTGGAGACAGTAAAATAGAAATAAACTGTTCTGATGGAGGTACGATTGATGAGACAAAATTAAAAAACGAGCTGAATATTTCTCTCATTAAGGCAAACAGGACAAGGATTGATTCCTGTAAGGTAACAGGTGTGGCAGAAGGCTATGATGTCTATGGCGGCGGTGCCGGAAATAATGTAAACGGCACAGGTGAATATGGCATTGCAGGCGGATTTGTCGGATGGAACAATGAAGGATTGCTAAAGGGCAACAATATGTATTTGGCAGATGTTATTCGTGGGGCAGAGAAGCTTACAGGACCCTTCAGCGGCAAGATAAATCTTGATAGTAACTGGGATTTTAATACATTTGCAGGAATCGAAGGAGACCAGAATTATTATAGAATTTACAGAGATGGGGACGAGACGTACGAAGATCTGACGGATAGTTCTGGAAAACCTCTTCAGGAGAAACACGAGACAACAGATGCGTGGAAAAATATATATACGATTAAGCATATGACGAAAGATAAAGTTGAGAAGTTTTCGAACCTGAAGAATGCCTTATTGAAGCACTTTATACAAAAGGCTGAGCAGTCTGTAATGGCGGAGGTATATCAGGAAAATGGTGCAATGGCAGTTCTGATGGCAAATACAGCAACAAATCCGACAGAACCGGACGGCAGTGAGGAAACACCGGATGTTCAGGATCCATGTAAGGATTTGATTGAACTTCGTATTAAGAAGGTATGGAAAGGAGACGAGGAGAAAGATCGTCCGGAGTCGGTTGTTTTTCATGTTAAAAGAAGCTATGAAGCAGATGGAAAGACAATCGAAGATGAAACCTTCAATGAAGAAGTGATTTTGAAGAAAGAGGATGCACAAACCTCGGATATATGGGAAAAGGTTCTTTCCGGACCGAAGTTTACGGCATACCATGTGGGTAAGGATGGAAAGAAATATTACTATACATATCGTATCAGTGAAACAAAGGTTGACGGTTATACAACAACTGTGAGTTATAAGGGAGAATATCAATATAGTATTACAGTGACAAATACAAAAGACCGGTTTAACAGTGTTCTTCCTGAAACAGGAGGACGGGGAACAACAGGAATCTATACGGTAGGTGTTCTGCTTCTTTGCTTTGTGGCGGCTATGGAATACAGAAAGAGAAAAAGCAAAAGAAGCCAGAGTAGCTATAAATAAACAATTTTCAAAAAGGAGAGAAAGCAAATGAAAAAATTGAAACGCGTGCTGGCAGTTTTACTGACAGCCATCATGACACTTGCAATGGCAACAACGGCCTTTGCAGCGGCTCCGCAAACGGGAAACCTGACTGTTAAAGTCAATGCGAACAACACATTAGAAGGACAGACAATCAAAATTTATAAACTGTTTGGTTTAACTGTAAGCAAAGCAACAAGTTACAATTATGCAGTAAATGAAACATATAAAACAATGATTGCAAAGGCATTAGGCGTATCAGAAACTTCTACTAGTGAAGAGTTATATAATAAACTTGCGGAATATAAGGAAAACCCTACTGCGATTCAGAAATTTGCAGATGACTTTACAGCAGCGGCATTGGAAGCAAGTACTAAGGAAACTGCAACTTCTGGAAAGTTAGGCAAGGTTGATTCATATCAGTTTACAGGTTTAGAGTACGGTTACTATCTTGTATATCAGACAGGAACAAAAGAAATTCAGTCATCTCTTGTATCTGTAGATAAAGCTTCTGTAGAAGTTAATTTAAAAGGTGAGGCTCCAAGTATTGAGAAGACAGCAGCAACACCAAATGGTCAGGGAACTGTTGAAATCGGACAGGTTGTAACTTATACAATTAAAGGAACAATTCCGGATACAACAGGGTATGAGCAGTATACATACATAATCCACGATAAATTGTCAAAAGGTCTTGATTTTGTAAAGAATGCACAGGGTGAAGCACAGGTAGGCACAGACTATGTTGTATCGGTGCAGATTAAAGACGGTGCTGCCAGCACGCCAACTGCTGCATTAAGCGGAGATGGTAACCGCATAATGACTTTAGATTTGTCCAAGTGGATTAGAGAAAATCAGACAAGTAAAGGAAAGGAATTTACAGTAACATATTATGCAAAAGTAAATGCAAAAGCAGATGTAACAGAGAAGAACGAAGCGAAATTAGAATATGGTAACGACCCACAGAATACAATAACAACAAAACCTTCTGAGGCAAAGACACCGACTTATCCGTTACAGATTCATAAGTCAATCAGAGGACAGAAGGACAG
The DNA here is from genome assembly GCA_900541345.1 of uncultured Blautia sp. Taxonomy (GTDB): domain Bacteria; phylum Bacillota; class Clostridia; order Lachnospirales; family Lachnospiraceae; genus Blautia_A. Next base: position 44,817 of record UQJE01000006.1, on the reverse strand, counting down.
CTATCTTGCTGGTGCAACCTTCCGTCTTTATAAAACAGAGCAGGATGCGAAAGATAATACAAACCCAATTGCAGTTACAGGTTCTAATGGTAGTTACACAGTAGACCCGGTGCAGATTGGTGATAATAAGCAGTATGATATGGTATCTATTGGTGACGGAAAAACAGTGGGCGAAGGCATGAACCTGAAATTAAACGGTCTTGCAGCAGGAAACTACTGGCTTGTGGAGACAAAAGCGCCGGAAGGATACAGCGGCATAACTGCACCAATTAAAATCACAATTACAAAATCTATCGATACAGATGTGAATAACTGGACAATCAGCAAAGGTGATGGAGAGGCAGAAACTGATAAAATCATCGACATCGAAAACAGCGCAGGTACAATTCTTCCGGGAACAGGTGGAATGGGTACAATTCTGTTTACAGTTGTAGGTGTTGCGCTTATACTTGTTGTCGCAGCAAGCTTTGTAATCAGCAGAAGAAAACGTGCTTAATGGCATAAGATTCAGATTTAAAGATGAGGGGACTGCCTTCGGGCAGCCTTCTCATACTTTCTATATAACAGCAGGGAGAATGAAATAAAGATGCGAAAAAAAAACACACAGAAGAAAAAATTTTATATTGGAGATATTTTTCGTATTATTGGATTGATTATTGCACTCTCCGTACTGTTATATCCTACAGTGAGCAATTATCTATATGAAAAAAACGGCGCAAGGGTAATTTCCTCTTACGATGAAGAGGCGGTAATGTTAAGCGAAAAGGAAAGAAACGCAATGTTGGAAGCAGCAAGGCAGTATAATCAGGAGCTTCTGAGAAATATTGAGCTTCTGGACCCGTTTTCGCCCATTAAGAAAGAAGTAGATGCAAGGTATCAAAGCCTGCTCAATACAAATGAGGCGGGAATGATGGGATATATCAGAATCCCTCAGATTGATGTGGAATTGCCGATTTATCATGGCACAGAGGAAACAGTACTGCAGTCGGGCGTGGGGCATTTTGAGGGAACGTCTTTGCCTGTAGGCGGAGAAAGTACCCATTCTGTTTTGACAGGACACAGGGGACTTCCTTCTAAGCTTTTGTTTACAGATTTGGATAAGCTGAAAGAAGGAGATGTTTTCTACATTAAAATCCTGGGAAAGACTTTGGCGTACCAGGTGGATTGCATTCTGACGGTGCTGCCGGAAGACACGAAAGATTTAAGTGTTGTATCGGGCAAAGACTATGTTACCTTGGTAACGTGTACACCTTATGCTGTAAATACGCACAGGCTTCTGGTAAGAGGAGTGCGAATACCATATGAAGAGGCAATCCAACAGGCGGCAGATGAAAAAATAACGCCGGAATTACCGTTCCAGGTAAAAGTATTGATACTGGCAATTATGGTTTTAATCCTTTTTTTTATTATTTATCTAATTTGGAAAAAGGGAAGAAAAAGAAAGACGGGAGATAAATAGAATGAAAAGAAAAAAAGGAAAAATAAAAAATATTAGTTTTGTCATCCTGGGCATTTGTATTATGACTTTTTTTATAATGCCGCAGGTTGTGCGTGCAAGGGAAAAAGCGGCAACCCTTACAGTATATTATCATGGCGCAACATCGGAGGAAGATAAAATTCCTTTAAAAGGGGCTGAGTTCGTTCTATACAGGACGGGAGAAAAAGTTGGAAACAGATGGATATTGCAGGGGGAGTTTGAAAAAGCGAATATATATGTTGGAGATACCAGTTCCTCAGGTCAGAGAAGAGCGGCAGAACAGTTATATTCTTTTGCCATAAAAGAAAAAATAAAAGGAATAACAAAAGTAACAGAGAGCAATGGAAAGGCAGTTTTTAGCGATTTGGAGGAGGGAGTTTATTTATGCTTTGCTGTTTCCGATATAACGCTGGAGGGATATAAATATCATTCCGCTCCGTTTTTAGTTTTTGTTCCGTCAGAAGACGGGCGTTATGATGTAACAGTAGAACCGAAAAGTGAATGGGTTGGAAATAATAGTGAAACACCAAAACCAGTTTCGCCAACACCAGAAGTGCAGGAGATAAGACCTGACCATGTAAAAACAGGAGATGATACAGATATTTGGAAACCGGTGGCGCTTTTATTAGTCAGCATAGTTATTATTGTGACTGGAAATTATAAAAGAGGAAAAATGAGAACAAAGAGGGATGGGGAGAAATGCTCATTTTGAGTCGAGTGTATATGTGTATTTTTTGTTGTTGGAGTTAAGACATCGTAGACAACCAGTGACTTATACGTTATTATATAGGGAGACACAGATTAACTGGATTTGCCTGAAAGGTATAAAAGCTCTTAATTGATAGCATTAGCTCCTGCGGGGATTACACGATATACTCACTTTTTTGGGAGCAGCTGTGGATTCTATTCCTGCATGGGGATTATCGTAAAAAGAACAAGAGAGCTTGAGACAATTTGTCTTGAGCTTTTTTTCTGTATGTTTCACGTGAAACAATTAAGAAAAGTGAAAAGGTGTGAAAATGTATTATGGAAATATTATGGGAACAATATGAGTTTAGAAATATAAAACAGGAGGAGATTCCTCAGGCGGCAGAAATAGAGAAACGGTGTTTTCCACCAAATGAGGCGTGTTCTTATGAACATATGGAGCAGCGCGTCAAGAAAGCACCGGAGTTATTTCTTGTTGCGGTGGATAAAAAAACAGGCCTTTTGGCAGGCTTTTTAAATGGGCTGGCAACAGAGAAGGAGCATCTGACAGATGATTTTTTTACAGATGCAGAGGTTCATAATCCGGCAGGAGAAAATATTATGCTTCTTGGACTTGATGTTCTCCCGGAACACAGAGGAAAAGGACTTGCAAGAGCGCTGGTGGAAGAATATATCCGAAGAGAAAGAGAAAAAGGCAGGGAAAAACTGATATTGACCTGTATAGAAGAAAAAGTAGAGATGTATAAGAAATTTGGATTTATGGATCATGGTATTGGCATATCTCAGTGGGGTGGAGAAGCCTGGCATGAAATGAGTATAGTAATAAAGTGAAAGGTGAAATATGAGTAAAGTAAGAATAATAAAGAAAAATGATGAATATACTTTGGAATATCAAGTAGGAGATATTTGTGAGGTTACAGGAACCTGGTATGGAGGAGTACATATTATAGGAAAATCAGGTGTTCCGGTGTCTTTGGATAAAGAAGAATATGTGGAATTAGATACAGAACCGGAAATAAAGGAAGAACTAGTAGAAAAAAGAGATATTTGTGTGGGAGATATTGTACGGCATTTTAAGAGAGAGTGGGTATCTGCGGATACGTCAGAATATTTATATAAGGTGCTGGCATTTGCCTCTCATACGGAGACAGGGGAGAACCTTGTGATTTACCAGGGATTATATGCTCCTTTTAAAATATGCGCAAGACCATATGGGATGTTTATGAGCGAAGTAGACCGGGGAAAATATCCGGATATAAAGCAGAAGTATAGATTTGAAAAAGTAGAAATATAAAGAGAAAATGGAATGGAGCACATGGAAATTAGTCTATGTGCTCTATTTTTTGTCCCCGCTATTAAAACAGACAAAAAAGAAAAAATGTACGAAAAAGATATATAAGTAATGTTTTGTCTGTATTTTATTCTTCTTTTTTGATGTATGATGACGGTAATTCAATTTTCTGTTCTGTTTCAGAGGAGTCAGGAAGAAAATTTTGACAAGTATTCAATAACCCAGGAATGATGGGAGAAAGGAGAAAATCCATTATTTTTACGAGAGAAGAATTGGATTGTATGCGGACGGATCATGCAGGAGATAAAAAGATTGAAGACTGCGTATAGTGTTTTTTCTATATGCCTGTTGCTGTTTGGTACATTTATATTGATTTATCCAAATGCGAGTATTCATATAGTGTATAAAGTTGGAGGGGTGATTTTTATTGGTTTTGGGATTACCAAAATGATAGGATATTTTTCGAAGGACATATTTCAGCTGGCGTTTCAGCATGATCTGGCAATGGGGATTGTTTCGATATTGATCGGCTTGATCATGTTGTTTCAGACAGAGAATATGATACGTATTCTTGCTATTATCATTAGTTTATTTATGATTATAGATGCGCTTCTTAAGATTCAGACGGCGATTGATGCGAAAAAAATCGGCATAGAAAAATGGTGGCTGATTTTGGTGATCGGGATTAGCGTAGCTGTAATTGGGGTAATACTGTTTTTTGAACCTTTTCATGGAACGCAGGTGATTGTCCGATTCATAGGTTTTATCCTTTTTATAGATGGGATACTTAATTTATGTGTCGTACAAAATACAGTGAGCACCATGAAAAAAAGGTATTCGTCAGGATTTTATGATGAATAAAAAGAGGTTCGAAAAAATTTATTTTAAATACAAAAAGGAGAATGAGTTATGGGAATTGCAAATGAATTGAAAAAAACAACATTAAAAACTGCATTTCATTATTTGGAAAAAAATCCGGAAAAAAATGCAATGAAGTTATTGGATTTGGTAGATAAATTTGCAGGCAATGGTCCGGATAGTTTTCCTGCACAAAGAGAAGCGTTCCGTAATGTGCTTGCAGATCCGGAAAATAATATGTATCAGTTAATCATGAGTGTGCTGAAAGATATTGATGAAAATGTGCTGAAAGCAACTTTTGAAAATTTCTTTTTCAATGCAAATATTGTGGGGTGGCCAAAACAGGAAGAAAACAGAAAAAAATACGGATGTAATATTCCGTGGGCGATTTTGCTGGATCCCACATCGGCATGTAATTTACATTGTACAGGGTGCTGGGCAGCAGAATATGGAAATAAGCTGAATTTATCTTTCGATGAGATTGATTCCATTATTTGCCAGGGGAAAGAATTAGGGGTTTATATGTATATCTATACAGGCGGTGAACCTCTTGTACGAAAGAAAGATTTGATTGCTCTTTGTGAAAAACATAGTGATTGTCAGTTCCTTAGCTTTACAAATGCAACATTGATAGATGAAGAATTTGCAGAAGAGATGCTTCGTGTAAAGAATTTTATTCCGGCAATCAGTGTAGAAGGATTTGAAGAGGCAACAGATGGAAGACGTGGAAACGGTACATATCAGAAAGTCATTAAAGCAATGGGAATACTGAAAGAGAAACATCTGCCATTTGGCTTATCATGTTGTTATACAAGCCAGAATTTAGATTCTATCAGCTCGTTTGAGTTTATTGATCAGATGGTAAAATGGGGAGCAAAATTTGTCTGGTATTTCCATTATATGCCGGTTGGAAACGATGCAGTTCCGGAGCTTCTGCCAAATCCGGAACAGAGAGAATTTATGTATCACAGAATTCGGGAGATCAGAAGGACAAAGCCGATTTTTGCAATGGATTTCCAAAATGATGGAGAGTATGTTGGAGGATGTATCGCAGGAGGAAGAAGATACCTTCATATTAATGCAAATGGCGATGTAGATCCTTGCGTATTCATTCATTATTCGGATTCCAATATTCGTGAAAAAACTTTGCTGGAATGTCTGCAGTCACCGATATTTATGGCTTACCACGACGGACAGCCGTTTAATGAGAATCACCTGCGTCCATGCCCGATGCTGGAAAATCCGGAAGTACTGAGAGGAATTGTTCATGGAACAGAAGCACATTCCACAGATCTTCAATCACCGGAAAGTGTAGATCATCTTTGTGATAAATGTGTGGATTATGCAGATAACTGGAAGCCGACGGCAGAAAAACTGTGGACATGCAGCCAGAAGTGCAAAAAAGAGAAAAGTGTAAAATAAAATTATTTTGATAAGTAGATATGAAATGCCCCTACGTGTGTCTGCATGAGAACTTGCAGGCTGGTAGGGGTATCTTTGAATAAAATAATATAAATGGAAAGGCGGAACAGAAATGGAGAGGGTTGGTATTGTGACAGACAGCAATAGCGGACTGAGTCGGGAAGAAGCGGATATACTGGGGATTAAGGTTGTTCCTATGCCGTTTACGATAGACGGGGTTGAATTTTATGAAGGAGTAACCATTGAAAGAAAAGAATTTTTTGATAAGTTGTCACAAGGAGCGGCTGTGAAATCATCGCAGCCATCTCCGGAAGTTCTTATGGGAATATGGGACGAAATGCTGGGGAAATACGAATCGGTAGTTTATATTCCTGTGTCAAGTGGTTTGAGCTCTTCTGTTATGACAGCAAAAACTTTGGCTGAGGATTATGATGGACGTGTTTATGTTGTGGACAATCACAGGATTTCGTGCACGCAAAAAATGTCAGTTCTTGAGGCAATCAAAATGAGGGAGTCGGGGTTTGAGGCTTCTCGGATATGTGAGGTGTTAGAAGAAAATAAAATGAATGCAAGTATTTACATAGCGGTGGATACGGTCGAATATTAAAAAAAAGGGCGGACGAATCACTTCAGCAGGAGCAGCGGTATCTTCGATCTTGCATATAAAACCGATTTTGCAGATTCAAGGAGATAAACTGGACGCATATGCAAAGGTAAGAGGTGAAAAAGCTGCGCTGTGGAAGAAGGAGATAGAAGAAAGGTTTCCGGACCATAGATAGAAAATCTGATGCTTCGGGTTATCTTCTAAAATGTTTGCCGTTTGGTAAAGTACAGTGTATTTAAATCTGGGTATTTTCGAATTCTATGTAAGTTTCGATCATGTTGTCGATAGAGTTTTCGAAAGATTTTGAAACAAGCAAGAGATATTTTTCGCGGTAGGGCGGCATGCCTTCTTTGATCCAATGCATAGTGTTGCCGACGATTGCATTGCTGTAAAAATTGGTAAGGTATTCTATGCCTTGCTCTGATAAATTGTGGGAGACAGCTGCTTTTCGTACGAAATCTTCCACGAACCTGGTTGTAACATGTTCCATGTATGTCTGAATCAGGTCTTTGTCTTTGGAGTGGTAAATATGTTCCATAGCCTTTTTGTTGTTTAAAACAAATTCAGCTGCTCTGACATATTCATCATAAAAAGAAGTTTGTTGACTGATTCCTTCACAGAAATCTTCAAATTTTTTCTGAAAAACCTTGTGCTGTAAGTCGTAAATATCTTCGAAATAGTAGTAAAAGGTATTTCTGTTCACGTCGGCTGTTTCAATAATGTCTTTGACGGTTAACTTATCTAAGGATTTTTTGTTTAACAGATACAGGTATGCATCCATGATTCTTTTTCTGGTAAATTTAGACATAATTTTCTCCTGGATTCTCCTCTAAAACTGAGGTGTTTAGATGTAAAATGTATAATTGACAATTTTGCTTACAGCTATTAATATAATACCATGTATTACTCTTAGTTTAAATCATTTTTGGAAAAACAGTGTGATAGGAGAGGCAAAATGGGAAAAGTAGTAAAGCTTTCTTCTGGAAAAGGGAAAGAAGAACGGTTAAAAGAAATTTTGGATAATCTGGAAGAGGTAAAAAATGATCTGGCAGAGCTGCTGGAAGAGTATGATAAAGAAGAAAATGAGAAAACAGATGTTCTTACAGAGGCATTAGATGCGTTGGAAGACGCACATGATATTGTGAATGATGTAGTAACGGAAGAAATGTAACAGAAAATCCCCGTCAGGAGAGGAGATTTTCTGCTGCTTTTATAAAGTTCAAAACACTTTCAGAAGGGTTTGAACTATAAAGAATACCGTATGGAACGGTATAATCCCAGTAAACAGGGAGAGAGATTATGTCCGGATGGATATTTTTCCAGCACTCCGGGATAAGAAGGGCGCTTTTTGTATTGATACAGCGCTGAAATACAGATAAGTTATAGTTGTGAGTGATATCGTTGAGGAAAATCTGCGGATGATTTTTTTGGAAATCTTCGCGGATTTTATCATGCACAGGGGAAATGCCCTCAGACATTATCATGAGGGTTTTTCCGTATAAATCTTCTATATAAAGCATTTCTTTTTCTGCCAGAGGGTGATCCTTTGGTATAGCAATCATTTCTTTGTAATTTCCAATGGGAAGACAACGGCACATGGAAAGCTGTTTTTCTGAATCGCAAATGCTGACCAGAAAATCGAATTTTTCTCCAAGTTTTTTTATTTCGGGAAGAAGACCTTGGGTATCATCTTCAAAAGATACAAGTTGAAGCCTGTTTTCTGGAAAATCGGGGCTGACCTGATACCACAAATCCATAAAAGCTCTTGCGGGAGCTAATTTCGAAGTTCCTGCACGAAAAACGATTCCGTCATTGGAGGCTGCTGCTTTTGCCTCAGTGATGGATTTTTTTGAGTAATCAATTATGAATTTCGCATCTCTGTATATGATTTTTCCTGCCTGTGTATAACTTACGCCTGTTGGTGTTCTGTCTATTAGTTTTAAATTCAGATGCTTTTCCAGAGTATTCATCTGCTTCATAATGGCTGTTGTGGATATATTTAGCTGTTCGGCTGCTTTTGTAAAACTGCCGCAATCGATGACGGTTATGAATGTATTCAGTATTGGATTGAACATAATACCTCCTTGCATGGTATAAACTAAAAGTTTACACTATGGTAACACGATAAATATACATAGTCAACGGAAAAGATGAATAATATTATAAATAAGAAAAAGAGGGACAGAAGAGAAAAGAACTGTAATGAATTATTATGCATATAAAAGCAAAATATGCAAAATGTGAAATGGAAAGATATAAAACGGGGGAAGGATAAGAGGAATGGGGAAATGAAGGGATGTAAAATACAGGTTTTAAGAACGGAAAATATAAAAGCAAATAGGAGCGCATTCACGCTCCTATTGCCTTGAGATATATTATTGAATCATATCCAGTCCTTTTTGAAGAGTGGCAGCGTCAAGAGCTCCGTTTGCCTGTGCGACAGGAACGCCGTCTGCTCCGATAAAATAAGTGACAGGAATAGAATAAGTTCCGTATGTCACAGCTCCTTCTGTATTGGTGTCAAAGTATAGAGGGAAGGTATAGCCCTGTTCTTCGATAAAATCAGAAGCATTTTCTACAGTTTCTCGTACTCCGTCTGTAAGGTTTACAATTACAAAATTTATATCTTCTCCGTATTTCTGGTAAGCGTCTTCAAAGTGAGGCATCTCGCTTTTACAGGGACCGCACCAGCTTGCCCAGAAATTAAGGACAACCGGTTTGCCGAAGAAATCAGAAAGCTTTACTTCCTCGCCGGAAGCGTTTGTCATAGTAAAATCAGGAGCTGTTTCTACAGTGGTTTCACCGGAATCCGTGTTTTCTGAAGAATCTGTATGAGAATCTTCTGTATGGGAATCCTCTGTATCTTCCGAATCGGTTGGAGAAGCATCAGATTCTTCTGTGTCAGAAGTTTGTGCGTCTTCTTCGATTTCTGCTTTTTCGTTATTTTCTTCTGGTTGGGAATCCTCTTCATTGTTTTTTTTATCGGATTTCGCTTCGTTTTCCGTTGTCTGAGAGGCTTGCGTAAGGGTGTCGGTTTTGTAGGAGCTGCTTAATTTGTTATAAAAGAAACCGGCGCTTCCGATTAAAATAACAAGAAGTACAGCAAGTAATATAAAGGTTTTATTTTTTTTCATAAGTCCTCCTTTTTATCAGCTTAAAAGTGCCAGGAAGCGTCCCATAGTACCAGTGGCCATAAGAATACCGATGACAATTAAAAATCCGCCGCATACCATGTTGATAACACGATAGTTTTTCTTGATAAATGCGAAGGTGCTTTTCAATTTGTCAATGAGAAGGGCGCTGATAATAAATGGGATGCCAAGACCCAGGGAATAGCATAAAAGCATAATCATTCCTGTAAGAACATGCCCCTGCTGTGAGGCAAGCATAAGGGCAGAGCCCAGGAATGCGCCTACGCAGGGAGTCCATCCTACGGAAAAAATAATTCCGAATAAGGCGGAAGTGAAAAAGCCAAGATCTGTGGTATCTACGCTTCTTTTTGCCCCGTGAAAAAGGTTGATTTTCAGAATACCGAGAAAATTCAGTCCGAATAAAATCACGATCACACCGGAGACAATATTGACTGCCTGCTGATGAGACTTTAAAAAGCTTCCAATCGTTCCTGCAAGAGCGCCCATAGAGACAAATACGATAGTAAAACCGAGAATAAAACCGAGGGCGCATTTCATTGTTTTTTTTGTACTGCGCTCACCGCCTCCTGCAAAATAGGAGATGTATATGGGGAGCATTGGAAGGAGACACGGAGAAATAAACGTGATAATTCCTTCCAAAAAAGAAATCATATACTGCATATTGTAAATTCCTTTCTATATAATTTTAGTACAGTATAACATATCTTTTGAAAAAAGATAGTGGGAATTTGAAAGAGGTTAAAAAAAACGTACAAGCTCTGATGATAAGAGTCTGTACGTTTTTTAGTGATTTCCTGCGGTTTGCGGCGTGAGCCGCTTTATAGAGTTTTTATCCGAACAGGGACATAATATTTGCTACAATCAATCCGCCGCCTGTTCCGATGACATATCCCATAAGTGCCATAAGTATACCGACAGGAACGAGCGCGCCGCTGTATGCGCCGGCAAGAATCGGAGCAGATGCGGAACCTCCTATGTTTGCGAGGGAGGCAACTCCGCAGGTAAACATATCCAGCTTAAAGATTTTAGCGCAGAGAACCATAAGAATTCCGTGAATGCCAAGAATCATAAATCCTGCGATGATCCATACAGGAGCGTCTGTAAGCTCAAGGAAGCTTGCACGTGAGGCAAGGAGAGCAACTACAGAATAAAGCATAACATTGGAAAGCTCGGTTGTTCCCGCCATTTTTCCAACAGGTGTCAAAGCGCCTGCAAGTCCGGCAAGAGTGATGAAAAGTACTGTCCATGTGGAAGTATCCAGGAACGGAAGCGCTCCGTTAAGCGTTGTTCCGATGTTCTGTCCAAGTGCAGAAACGACAAGGGAAAGACCGAGAAGGAAAATAATGTTTACAAATGTGATAGAACCATCATTTGCCTTTGCATCGTCTTCCAGACGTTTGGAAACTTCGTCCAGTGTTTTTGTGTTTGCTTTTACCCATTTGTTGAATTTTGGCGCCAGGTTGATCGCCCACAGAAGGAACATAACCCAGATAGAATAGTCGATAGAATCCACCACAAGGGCGTATGCCATATCTGCCTCTCCAATATCCAGTGCTGCCTGAACAGCAATCATATTTCCGGATCCGCCCATCCAGCTTCCGCAGAGAGCGCCGAGGGCTTTCCATGCACCTTCTCCAAGAGGTCCGTGGAGAATTGCGTAAGTGATAATAAAGCCGAGAGAGATTGTAATGGAAGCACAGAAGAAGCCGCCAAGCATTTTTGGTCCAAGCTTGAAGATTTTTCGGATGTCACAGCGAAGGAGCATCAGGAAAATCATGGCGAACAAAATATTGTTCTTTAAAGCGGAGTAGGCGGGTTTTGTTGCCTCCAGATCCCATACCTTTAAGGTGCAGAAAATCATAGTGATAAGATACAGTAAAACAATTGGTGGTGCGTAATCAAAAAATTTTGATTTTGTGTGTTTTTGCAGCCACACGAGGAGAGCAGCAATAAAAATTAAAACTGCTACGTAGGTAAATCCGTTTGTAATCATGTTACTCTTCCCTTTCCTTGTTATTTAGCACAATTTTCTTTACAAATCATGCGTGTTTATATACAATAATACCATGAGTTCTTGCGGCTGGCAAATACTTTTTACAAAATTAAAGAAAAGGCAGGTAAAAAAATATGAAAATTACTGATATTCGCATGGGGCTGATTTCCGTACCGCTTCGTGTTCCTTTTAAAACTGCGCTTCGTTCTGTGAACAGCGTAGAAGATGTTGTTGTTGAAATCCATACGGATTCAGGAGAGGTGGGATATGGAGAGGCACCGCCAACAGGAGTAATCACAGGTGATACGACTGGTGCTATTATAGGAGCGATCAAAGATCATATCGCACCTTCTCTTATAGGCAGAGATGTAGATGATTTTGAGGATCTGATGAAGGTGCTGAATTCCTGCATTTTGAAAAATACAAGCGCGAAGGCAGCTGTAGATATGGCGCTTTGGGATTTATACGGACAGCTTTATAAAATTCCTGTTTATAAATTAATGGGAGGCGCAAGAAAATCTATCGTTACAGATATTACAATCAGCGTAAATGAGCCGGATGAAATGGCGAGAGATGCAGAAGATGCGATCAGGAGAGGATATGACTGTTTAAAAGTAAAGGTGGGAAAAGAGCCGGAGAAGGATATTTCAAGGCTGTCAGCAATCCGCCAGGTTGTTCCGGCGGAAACAAAAATCCGAATTGATGCAAACCAGGGGTGGACACCAAAAGAGGCAGTTCGGATTTTGAACGGAATGCAGGAAAAGGGATTAGATATTGAATTTGTAGAACAGCCGGTAAAAGCGCATGATTTTGAGGGAATGAAGTATGTAACAGAACGTTCTTATGTGCCGGTTCTTGCAGATGAAAGTGTATTTTCTCCTGAGGATGCAGTAAAGATTATGGAAATGAGGGCTGCCGATCTGGTAAACATTAAACTGATGAAGTGCGGCGGTCTTTACAATGCATTGAAAATTGTTTCCGCAGCGGAAATTTACGGTGTGGAGTGTATGATTGGCTGTATGCTTGAGGCTAAAATCAGTGTTAACGCAGCGGTTCATCTTGCATGTGCCAAGAAAATTATTACAAAAATCGATCTTGACGGACCGGTTCTCTGTAAAGAAGACCCGATTCTTGGCGGTGCTGTCTTTGATGAAAAGATAATTACCGTTTCAGATGAACCGGGTCTTGGTATCCGTGGTATTGAACCTGGGAAAATTCGCTATATTTGAATGTAAAATTCTGTTTTAAAGTGCTTTAAGAACAGCTTTTAAATAGTCCCATACTCTTTCTACGGAAGGAATATGGAGTTTTTCGTCAGGTGTGTGTACATCAAGCTGATTCGGACCGAAGGAAATGCAGTCCAGACCGGGGATTTTGCTGGAAAGGATTCCACATTCCAGTCCTGCATGAATTGTCTGAAGAAGCGGGGCTTTTCCATACAGTTCTTCAAAAACATTAACACAGCAGTCTCGAAGGGGAGATTCCTTTGCATATGGCCATGCAGGGTAGTCTCCCTGAAATTCTGTATGACCGCCGAGGGTCTTTACAAGAAGGGAGATTTTTTCGGCAAGGGTTTCTTTAGAAGAAGAAACGGAGCTTCGTATGGAAATACGTAAAGTCAGTTCTTTTTCTGTCAGTTCCATAATGCCAGGATTCAGAGAAGTTTCTACTGTATCGGGAATATCTGCGCTCATAGACTGCACTCCGCATGGAATAAAGGTAAGAGCTGTAAGCACCGAAAGAAGAGAGGCTTCTGTGATTGCAGACTCTGTTGTTTTTGTTGATTCTGTAAGTTCCAGATGAATCTCTGGATCAGCTGCGCCATATTCCGTCTTTATATAAGAAAGGAAAGTTTCAGCAGCTTGTTTGGCACGGGAGAGATGTTCCTCTGAAATCAGAATGGATGCCTGAGAGCTCTTTGGGATTGCATTTTCTTTTATTCCTCCTGACATGGAAACAAGGGAGTAGTCTGTTTCTTTTTTCAGGAAAAGAAGAAAACGGCCAAGAAGTTCAATGGCATTTCCGCGCTTTTTATGAATTTCCAGTCCGGAATGTCCTCCGAGAAGTCCGGAAAAACGGATATGGCAGAGAAGACCTGTCTGTGTATTTCTTTCCACAGGGATTCTGCAGGCAGCACGACGGCCTCCGGCACATCCGACTGTGAGGATACCTTCCTCTTCAGAGTCTATATTGATGAGCCGGCGTCCTTTACATTGGGAAAAATCCATAGCAGAGGCTCCGAGAAGTCCAACTTCTTCGCATACAGTAAGGACAACTTCAAGTGGCGGGTGAGGAATCTCTTTGTCATCAAGGAGAGCAAGCGCATAAGCTACGGCAATGCCGTCATCTCCGCCAAGGGTTGTGCCTTCGGCTGTGAGATATTCTCCGTCTATCAGAAGGCGAAGTCCGTCTTTTTCAAGATCTAAGTCGCAGCTCTCTGTTTTAACGCCTACCATATCCAGATGTCCCTGTAAAATAACAGCTTCTTTTTGTTCATATCCGGGTGAAGCAGGCGCAAAGATAATAAGATTTCCCATGTTATCCTGTATACAGGAAAGACTGCGTTCCTGCGCGAACCGGACACAGTAATCGCTTAACTGTTTTTCGTGATGGGAAGTGTGGGGGATAGAACAGATTTCCTCAAAGTAATGAAAAACAGAGTATGGTTTGAGTGATTTAAGTGAATTCATAAGCGTACACCTCAACTTTTTTTTATATCATACCATGTTTTAACAAATAATACACATTTTTCCCACAAAGTAAACACAAATTATTTTTATACTAGACATCGTAAAAGATAAGAAACAGAGATTCTTGAAAGAAGTCAAGGAGGGAATATAAATGAGTAACATTAATAAAAATACAATCAAAAAAATGGCAAAAAAGGGTGCAAAAGTTACACTTTGCGCAGCTCTTGCAGGAGGTCTTTTATTAGGCGGATATAATGGAATTTCTTATTTTACAGAGGGAGTCCAGAATGTTTCCGCTTCATCAGATAAAACAACGCTGACCATGACGAAGAGTGAAAAGAAGTCAAAAGAGAAAAAGAATACAGAGGAGAAAAAAGAAACAGAGACAAAGGGAAGCCTTGATGTTTCTGATATTGCAGCAGAAGCGATGCCATCTGTAGTTTCTATTACAACAAAATCCATTCAGGAAGTTCAGAATTACTACGGAATGTTTGGAATGTACGGCGGATACGCTCCTTCTCAGGAAGAAGAGGTTGAGGGAAGCGGTTCCGGAATCATTATCGGAAAAAATGATGAGGAGCTTCTGATTGCAACAAATTATCATGTTGTGGAAGGTGCAGATACGCTTTCAGTAAGTTTTATTGACAACAATTCATATGAGGGAACTGTAAAAGGATATGAAGAAAATAAAGATCTTGCAGTTGTAAGTATTCCTCTGGAAGATATTTCTGATGATACTATGGATCAGATTTCTATAGCAACGATTGGAAGCTCCGATGATCTTGTTGTAGGGGAGCAGGTAATTGCCATCGGTAATGCACTTGGTTATGGACAGTCTGTTACAACAGGTATTGTAAGTGCGAAAAACAGAAAAATGGATTCTACATCCGGTTCGTTCTCTTCTGATGAAGATGACAACAGAAACGGTGTCAACCTGATTCAGACAGATGCGGCAATTAATCCGGGAAACAGCGGCGGAGCACTTCTTAACATGAAAGGCGAGGTTGTAGGAATTAACTCTGCAAAGCTTGCATCTACAGAAGTAGAAGGCATGGGATATGCCATTGCGGTTTCTGATGTTTCCGATATTCTGGAGAACCTTATGAATGAGGAACCGAGAGAAAAACTGGATGAGGGAGAAAATGGTGTTCTTGGAATTTCCGGAAGAACAGTGAGTGAGGAAGGTCAGGTTTACGGTATTCCGCAGGGTGTCTTTGTAGGAGAAGTTACAGAAGGCGGTCCGGCAGAAGAAGCAGGAATTAAAGTGAATTCTATTATTACGGAGTTTGCCGGAAAATCTGTAGTAAGCATAGATCAGCTTGTAAATTATCTTCAGTATTATGAGCCGGGAGAAGAAGTAGAAGTTGTTCTTCAGGTTCCGGATGGAGAAAGCTATACAGAAAAAACAGTGACCGTTACACTGGGAAAAAATGAAAATAAAGAGAAGTCAGAAAGTAAAGAGGAGAGCGCAGACGAAAACGTGGACGAAAGCGCACAGGAGCAGCCGTCAGGAGAGGGAAATATTCTGGAGGATTGGGAAAATGGAATTTTATCTGAATCCGGAATGCAGTTTTTCGATGGTTGGAGATAAATAAAAGCAGTAAGATAAAAAATAAGGACAGCATCCGAGAATGAGGTGTTGTCCTGCTTTTTGTATAATATTTACAAAACAAAAGAAATAACACAGGAAAATATGGTAATGTTTTGGGGTATGTGCTATAATCCTTCTATCGTTAAGAAATATAAAGATTAAGGAGGACAGTGAATGAAAAAAGTATTGGTGGGATTGATGACAGGACTGCTTTGTATCATGCCGGCAGCAGGGGTTATGGCAGAAGAAGCAGCGGCAGAAACGACAAATGAAACACAGGCGCTTTCTGATGATATTTACAGTTTTCAGGCAGAAATCGATGGGGAAATTTATCAGTTTCCCATGTCTTTTGCGGAGTTTACGGCAAAAGGATGGACTTACGATGGAGATGCTGCGCAGACGATGGAGCCGGAGCAGTATACAACAGCAGAAACTTTTAAGAAGGATTCCTCAAAGCTGTATGCTACCATATTTAATCTTGGTATGAATACAGTTCCTTTTTCAGAATGCCAGATAGGCGGTTTTTCGGTAGATTCTTATATGATGAAGGACAGTGCTCTCAGTGTAAAGCTTCCCAAGGGAATTGAATTTGGAGTATCTACTCTTGAGGATGTAAAAGCAGCATATGGCGAGCCAAGCAGAGTATATGACGGAGAGATGTACACATCACTCAGTTATGAATACGATATGTACCAGAATGTGGAAATTCAGGTAGATAAAGAGACGAATGTAGTAAGTAAAATCGAAATAAGAAATATGATCGACACAGCAAGCGAAGCGGATCAGGCACAGGCTGCATCACAGGTGAGTGATGAAGTAACTGAGGAAGTAAAAAGCTACCGGGCACCAGCAGAACTGGGAGATGATTTTGCAAAATTTATTGTAGAATATGACGGTGCGCTGTATCAGATGCCGGCTCCTGTTTCCGAATTTGAGAAAAACGGCTGGACAGTAAAAGAAGACCAGTCTGATATGACGGTAAAGGGAAAAGATTTCGGCTGGGTTGCTCTTATGAAGAATAATCAGGAATTAAGAGTGATTGCTCAGAATTATGGAGCGAATGCCACTACAATTAGAAACTGCTTTGTTACATCTGTAAAAGGAGACGACAATTCAACCAATATGCCGATTACTGTTCAGAAGGGAATTACACGCGGCATGGCGAAAGCAGAGCTTGAGAAAGCGCTGGAAGGTGTGACATATAAATTTGAAGAGTCCGATATGTTTGAATATTACACAATAGAAGGACCGGAAAGTTCCCTTGACCGGGTAGAGATTCTTGTGAGAAAAGATACAAGTGTGGTACAGGCAATTGAGGTGAGCAATGCGCCAAAGGAGCTTCCGAAATACTGATACAACAGAACCGGAATTGTATGAAAATAAGTACAAGAATATGATAGAAAAGTGTTGAGTTAAAAGATTAACAATGTTATAGTGTAATTGTTAAGAAAATAACAATTAGGAACAAATGAATTTTCCTGAACCGGGAAACAATAGAAAAGGAGTGACGTACTATGGCAAGATTTACATTACCTAGAGATATTTATCACGGAAAAGGATGTCTGGCGGAGTTAAAGAACTTAAAAGGAAAAAAAGCCGTTCTTGTAGTAGGCGGCGGATCTATGAAGAGACAGGGCTTTCTTGATAAGGCAGTGAATTATCTGAAAGAAGGCGGAATGGAAGTAGAAGTATTTGAAGGTGTAGAGCCGGATCCGTCTGTTGAGACGGTTATGAAAGGCGCTAAAGTTATGCAGGATTTCCAGCCTGACTGGATCGTGTCTATGGGTGGCGGATCTCCAATTGATGCAGCGAAAGCTATGTGGGCATTCTACGAATACCCGGAAACAAAATTTGAAGATCTGATTGTACCGTTTGGTTTTCCGGAGCTGAGACAGAAAGCAAAATTTGCTGCAATCCCGACTACTTCCGGTACAGCAACTGAGGTTACAGCGTTCTCTGTTATTACAGATTATGCAAAAGGAATTAAATATCCGCTTGCAGATTTTAACATTACACCAGATGTAGCAATCGTAGATCCGGAGCTTGTAGAAGCACTTCCTGCAAAACAGGTTGCTTATACAGGAATGGACGCACTTACACATGCAATTGAGGCATATGTATCTACACTTCACTGTGCATTTACAGATCCGCTTGCTCTTCAGGCAATCGAGATGGTTCTTGATTATCTTCCGGCTTCTTTTGCAGGAAACCAGAATGCAAGAGAGCAGATGCACTACGCACAGTGTCTTGCAGGAATGTCCTTCTCCAACGCACTGCTTGGTATTGTACATTCTATGGCGCATAAGACAGGTGCAGCATTCTCTACAGGTCATATTCCTCACGGATGTGCAAATGCAATTTACCTTCCATATGTAATCAGATACAATGCAAAGAATAAAGAAGCAGCAAGCCGCTACGCTGAAATCGCAAGAAGAATGGGATTAAGCGGAACATCTGAGCAGGCTCTTGTGAACAGTCTTTGTGAAAAAATCGATGAATTCAATGTGAAATTAAACATTCCGAAAACTCTGAAAGACTTTGGAATCCAGGAAGATGAGTTCAAAGAGAAAATCGCAAAAATTGCAGAATTGGCAGTAGGAGATGCCTGTACAGGATCTAACCCGAGAGCAATTACTCCGGCTGAAATGGAAAAACTGTTTACATGTGTATACTACGGAACAGAAGTTGATTTCTAAAAAAGAAGAGTTTACAAAAGTCCATTGTCTTATATAAGGCAGTGGACTTTTTTTGGCTTGATTTGTAAAAAATATGTTTTATACTGATAACAATAGACGAATCAGAAGAATAGATAAAGGAGAAATTATATGTACAAGGTCATGCTTGCAGACGATAATAAATTCGCTCTTGCTCATTTTGTAAATATGATAAAATGGGAAGATTTTGGCTTCACTCTGGTTTCGTCGGCTATTGACGGGATTGAAGCATGGGAAGAGTTTTGCAAATATTCTCCGGATCTGGTTATTACAGATGTGCAGATGCCGGGGCTAAGCGGAATAGAGCTTGCCGGAAAAATAAAAGAAAAGAGGCAGGATACAGTTGTTATATTTTTATCCAGCTATGATGAGTTCGATTATGCAAGGTCAGCAATTGATCTGAATGTAAGAGAATATATTTTAAAGCAGGAGCTGGATCGTGCACTTCTTGAAAAAAAACTGCGGGAAATAAAAGAGGATATGGACAAAAAGAAAGAAAAGCAGAATAAGGTATTAACAAGTCATATCCGTACGCTGTTTCAGACAGAAATAGAAGAGCTGGACGATGTTTATTTTTCAGAATACGAAGAAAAGGAGTATGCTTGTCTCATTTTTGAACAGGACCATGTTCCTGAGTTTTTATCCGGAAAATCCGGAGTTTATGAAAAGGAAGCAGATTATAAGGAGCTGATTCCTCGACTGAAAGAAAGAACAGACGGCAGAATGCTTCTTTTCAGAGTATCCTGTTTTCAGTGGATCTGTCTCTTAAGTCAGGAATCATCGCCGGAACAGACAGGAAGATTTATTCAGAAACTTCTTTATGAAGAATATGACCTGTCATTTTCTGTTTATTTTTTGGGGGAAAAGTTATCTTTATGGCAATGCAGACAGGAATATGAAAAGAGTAAATATATTTTTGAACAGCGTTATTTTGAGGGAATGAAAGTCTTCATGTTTTCAGATATGTATGAGAAACCGGAGAGATGCCGGAAAATGCAGAAAATCAAAGGAGAGGACTTATTTTCCGGAGAGGAAACCGATATAGCAGAAAAGATAGACGAGCTGTTTCGGCCGGTGCTGTACAGTTATGATTTTGAATATTTTAAAGAACTTGTCACAGGTATCCTGACGGCGATAGAGAACATAGTACCGGGAGATAAAATGAAAGAAATTTATAACGAAGAAATTTTATATTTGTGTACAGTAAAACGAATGATAAGGTGGATAAAAAGCAAGTGTAAACTGGCCGAGGAGTACATAAGTCCGAAAGCAGTGTCGGATTATTATATACTTCAGGCTGCGGAAGATTTTATTTATAAAGAATACGGAAATCCTTTTTTAAGTGTAGAGGATGTGGCAAAAAAAGCAGGAGTCAGCGTGAACTGGCTGAATGATCTTTTTAAGAAAGAACAGAAAGAAACTGCGGGAAAATTTCTTACAAAGGTGAGAATGGAAAAAACGAAGGAGCTTTTGGAGAACGGAGAAAGTAAAATGGGGGAGATAGCATCGAAGACAGGGTATAATTCTGCATCTTACTGGGCAAAGGTGTTTAAGAAAACATATGGATTATCTCCGCAGGAGTATTATGAAAAAATGAAAAGAGGAAAATAGGGATGGGGAAGAAATTAAAAGAAAAACTGCGGCAATTAACGCTGATAAAAAAATGTTTTTTTGCAATCTGCGGTGTGACGCTTGTTCTTCTCATAGCTGTGAATTGTCTTATGCCGGAGCTTCTGTATCATTTTTTAAATCCGAGAATGAAGCAGGATCTGTCTGTGCTGACAGAATCTGTTTCTGCCAGGACAAGTTACCTTCTTCATCAGAATTGTCAGTACTTATTAAGATTTTTCAGAGACTCTGATTTTAAGGAAGAGGTTGTTGTGCTGGCAGAAAAAGGAGAAAACAGAAAGCTTCAGGAACTTTTGAAAGAAGAAAAGCTTGGAAAGAAAGAGCCAGGTTCCATAAAGTCGACAAGAAATGCGGTTCTCATGGCGGATTGGGATTCGAAGCTGTCTGCATGCAGAGAGGGAATGGAAGATTATAAAGAGGTTCTTTTTCAGTCAGAATGGTGTAAAAATTTAAAAGAGAAAATGAAAGAAATAGAAGAGGAATACCCGGGAGAGCTTATCAGATGTTATTCGCCTGTTTTTGAGAAAACAGAAAAGACAGAGGAATTTATTTCTCTTGTTATAAAAAAAGAATTAGAGGGTCATGAGGTTTTACTCTTTCTTATAGAGCCATTTTCGGATTTTCGTGCGGTTTTTTCAGATTTCAGAGAAGATGGGATCAGAGATTATACGCTGATTGGATATAAGGATGAAATTTTGTTCAAAAATAAAAGTCAGAGCGTGATAGAGAAGATTCCTCTGTCTGACAGAAAAAAATTATTCAGTGAAAATCAGAATACCGTAAAAATTCTGGAAGCAGACAGAGGTGTTATAATCGGAATACGCAGTTCCTATAAGATAGAGCAGCTTAAAATTGCAGCAGCTTTGTCAAAGAAGAATTTTTTACAGCCTTATCAAAACTGGATTCATTGTTTTTCATTTATTCTTATCTCTTTTGCAGTGCTTCTTCTGTTTTTAATTGTTCTGATTTTAAGGCGCAGCTTTTATAAGCTGGAGCTTCTGGCAGGGCAGATGAAGAATATACGGGATTATGAACATCCGATTTTGCCTAAAATCCAGAGTCAGGATGAAGTGGGGATTCTGGCGGATACATTTTATAAAATGATGGATAAGCTGAAAAATCAGGAAGAAACAAAGAAACAGATAGAGTACAGTCTGATGGTGTCTCAGATTGATCCGCATTTTATTTATAACACACTGTATACAATTACATATCTGGCGGAGCTGAATCAGACGGATGATATTATGATATTGAACAGAGCACTGATCGGGATGCTGAAGGATCGGTTGAAGAGCAGCGGGCTTCAGGCATTTGATACGCTGAAAAAGGAAAAGCAGCAGATGGAAAACTATATTACGATTCAGCGTTATCTTTGCAGCAATGAGCTTACCATGTTTTTTACGGTAGAAGAGGGATGTGAGGATTTATTATATCCTAAAAATATGCTTCAGCCGCTTGTGGAAAATTCTATTAAACATGGAATTCTTCTGAACCGAGATAAAAACGGAAAGTTTATACCGGGTGAAATACATATCCATATACGGCGGAGCGGTAAGAGAATCGAAACAGAAGTGTGGGACAATGGGATCGGTATGGACTCTGAGAAAATTCAGGAATATTTTTATGAAGAGCCAAGAAATAATCCGGATGGAGAGCATATTGGAATTTATAATATAAGAATACGTATGGCATATCTGTTTGGAAATCAGTATGAGCTTTTTGCAAAAGGCATAGAAACAGGCGGATTATATATTAATTTTTCATTTCCGGAAAGATTAAGTTAAATTCTTGGAAATTTTTTGAGAAGTTTGGTTTTTTATTATAAAGACAGGGGATATTTGCTACTGGTTTTGATATTTTGCCATAGTTAATATCTCTTTTCTTTGTTATGCTGAATTTATAGAATTTACTGGAAAAGGAGGAATTTTTATGGGCAACAAAAAACGTATTTTGGCATTGGGGATAGCGGCTCTTCTGGCAGCAACGTCAGCAGGGAGTACAGCAGTTTTTGCAGAGGCAGCAGAAGCGATTACAATAGAAGGAGGACAGGTGCAGGGAGTACCTTCCGATACCGAAGGGGTACAGGTATTTAAGGGAATTCCGTATGCAGCAGATACTTCAGGAGAAAACCGCTGGAAGGCTCCACAGGATGTGGAAAGCTGGGATGATGTAAAAGTCTGCGATACCTGGGGGGATCAGGCAATGCAGAAAAGTGCGGCAGAATTAAATCCGGTAGGCGGATTCTGGGGGGATGAGTTTTATTTTGATGATTCCTATAATCCTCCAATAAGCGAAAAAGGTTTAAACTTAAATGTATATACGCCGGCAAAATCGAAAGAAGAGAAGCTGCCGGTTCTTGTATATGTTCATGGAGGCGGAAATAACCACGGACATGCGTCGGAAATGGAATTTAATGCGTCCAAATTAGCAGAAAAAGGTATTGTTGTTGTAAGTATACAGTATCGTCTCAGTATGTACGGATTTTTGACGCTTCCGGGATTATCAGCAGAAAATGAAAATGGCAGTTCAGGAAATTATGCGATACTGGATTTGATTAAAGGATTAGAGTGGGTACAGAAAAATATTGGAGAGTTTGGAGGAGATCCGGGCAAGGTAACTATTTCCGGCCAGTCAGCAGGTGCAAAGAATGTAACAGCGCTCCTTCGTACGCCTCTTGCAGAAGGATTATTCCAGAATGCAATTATTCAAAGTGGTTTTTCCGGACTTCTTTCTCAGGAAGGAACGCCTGTTTTTGAAGATATGGAAACCGTTCAGACAGAAGCAGAAGCAACTGTGAAAAAAGCTATGGGACTTCCTGAGGAGACAACATCGGAAGAGTTGGTAGAAGAGCTCCGTTCCCATGACGCGCAGTACTACATGGATACAAAATCTGCAGAAGATGATACACTTACTTTATACGATGCGATTACAAAGGCAAGCTCTAAATTTGTAATTGACGATTATGTATTTACAGAAGAGTCCGTAGATCTTTCAAGAGAAGGCGCACTGGATGATATTAATATTATGATGGGCGGAACTTCCGATGAACAGACTTCTCTTACAGGAGATCCGGCAGGGACTATGACGCCGGAAGAGTTTGATGCTTCTATGAAAGAAAAATACGGAGAAGGATACGAGGAAGCGTACAGTGCGGAAACAGAAGAGGATGCATATCGTACATATCTGCGTTCAAGAAGCGATGCTTCTTTTGCTAAATATGTAGTTTCCGCAGAAGAAGTAAGTAAGAGCAGTGATTCTGATATTTATGTATATTATTTTAATCAGAATCTGCCTCCTCATAAGGATGTGGATAGAGATGAAGATTTTTATGGTTCTTTCCATTCTTCTGAGCTCTGGTATACATTTAATTCTATGAGGGATGTAGAAGGACAGAGACAGTGGACAGAAGCTGATCATGCGCTTGCAGATGAGATGTCTTCTTATATTGCCAATTTTGTAAAAACAGGCAATCCAAATGGAGAAGGCCTTGCAGAATGGGAAACATGTACGGAAGAAAACAGCGGCTCTTTTATGTGGTGGCATGAAGGAAAATCTGAGAGCACAGTAAATACCGCTTATCCGGAAAGAGATAAGTTCCAGCAGGAAGCAGCAAAAAAAGAATTTGGGTTAAAGTAAGATTTATAGAGGAAATCCCCGGACATTGAATGTTCGGGGATTTTTTGGTATAGTTTATTTATATATTTTATCAGGAGGGATAGATATGATCAAAGTAAATGCAGTGGGTGACGCCTGCCCGATTCCGGTAGTAAAAACACAGAAGGCTCTGAATGAATTAAATGGTTTTGGAACAGTAGAAACTGTAGTAGATAATGAAATTGCTGTGCAGAATTTAATGAAACTTGGCAATAACAGAGGATGTGCAGTGAAATCAGAAAAGTTGAAAGAAAACAGATACAAGGTTACCTTTACAGTAGGAGACGGAAATGATAAAACAGCTCATGAACTACCTGCTTTTGAGGCAGATGTGGCGGCGTGTGTGCCGGACAGCAGAAGAAATGTGGTAGTCGTAATCGCTTCTGATAAAATGGGAGAAGGCAGCGAGGAGCTCGGAAAAACATTAATGAAGGGATTTATCTATGCCTTAAATCAGCAGGAGTCATTGCCAAAAACCATGTTATTTTATAATGGAGGAGCAGCTCTTACTTGTGAGGGTTCTCCGGCATTGGAAGATTTAAAATCTCTTGCAGCGCAGGGCGTTGAAATTCTTACCTGTGGGACATGCCTGAATTTTTATGGGATTTCTGATAAGCTTCAGGTTGGAGAAGTGACCAATATGTATGTGATAGCGGAAAAGATGACACAGGCAGGACTGATTGTAAAACCATGATTTATTTAGATAATGCTGCGACAACGGGGAGAAAACCGCCGGAAGTGGCAGAGGCAGTAGCAAAAGCAATTTCTTCCGTGGGAAATGCCGGGAGAGGTGCTCATGGTGCAACTCTTCAAGCTGCCCGGATTGTTTATAGAACAAGAGAGCTTCTGGCAGAGCTTTTAGGAACTTCTCATCCGGAACAGATTGCCTTTACCTGTAATGCAACAGAGAGCTTAAATATTGCCATTAACGGGTTGTTTCATAAAGGAGATCATGTGATTACTACAGTCTGTGAACACAATTCCGTTCTTCGTCCTCTTTACAGAAAAGAGAAAGAAGGTGTGGAGCTTACAATCGTGCCTTTTGATAAAAGATTTCCAGAAAATGAAGGACGTATCGATTATGATTTTCTGGAAAATTCCTGTAAAGAAAATACAAAGGCTATTGTAATCACAAATGCTTCTAATGTAACAGGAAATATTACAGATTTAAAAAGAGTTTCTTCTTTTGCAAAAAAGAGGGGGCTTCTTCTTATTGTGGACGCTTCTCAGACAGCAGGAGTGCTGCCGATTCAGGTGGAAGAGCAGGGGATAGATGTTCTTTGTTTTACAGGGCATAAAGGGCTTCTTGGACCACAGGGGACGGGAGGAATTTATGTCCGTGAAGGACTTGAACTTTCGCCTCTTAAAGTAGGAGGGAGCGGTGTTCAGAGCTTTTTGGAAGAGCATCCACGAAAAATGCCCACGGCATTAGAGGCGGGGACATTAAATGTACATGGAATTGCAGGGCTGAAAGCGGCACTTGAGTATATTAAAGAGGAAACTGTGGAAAACATACGGGAAAAAGAAATGCGTCTGTGGAAAAGATTTGAAGAGCAGGTCAGAGAGATTCCCGGTGTTACTGTTTATGGAAATCCGAATCCGGAAAGCCGTGTGGGAATTGTGGCTTTGAATATTGGAAAGCTGGATTCCGGCGAGGTTAGCGACTGGCTGTGGGAGGATTATGAAATTGCAGTCCGTCCGGGAGCGCACTGTGCTCCGCTTCTTCACAAGGCGCTGGGAACGGTACGCCAGGGTGCAGTCAGATTCAGTTTTTCCCATTACAATACGGAGCAGGAAATAGATGTTGCGGCAGCAGCTTTAAGAGAGTATGGGAGGGACGAAGTATGAGACAGAAGAAACCAGCGCTAGTGATTACCTTTGATACAACCGCAGAGGCAATGGCAATGGAAAGTTTCTGCGAAAAATATGAAATTCCCGGAAGACTGATTCCTTTACCGGGAGAAATCAGCGCAGGCTGCGGGCTTGCCTGGAAAACAACGCCGGATGAAGAAGAGCGCATAGAAAAAAGCATGGAAGACCATCATATCCGATGGTCTTCCATGTATACGCTGGAGTTATGAAATTAAAGCATGTAGTCTTTTAAAACATCGTGGTCCCGGAGGACTTTTTCAATAACCGTTCCTTTTATAATGCGAAGGAGCGGTTTTTTCAGTCCGTTTAATGGTCCCGGAAGCTGGATTTCCAGAGGTGATTTTCCGTCCATAAGCTTCACCGTGCTGTCGAGAAGGTCACGTATATCGTAGACACTGCCCCATACTTCAGGAACGCCTCTGTCAACGCCTAAAAGTCCGTATACAGCCTCCATAGCTGTTCTTACAGAATATTCTGTTGTAAATACAGTATCTCTCGGTGTGTCAGCAAACTGTCCCAGGAATGCAAAGTTTACGCAGCCGTCAGGAATGACAGCCGGTCTGTCTCCCTTTGTGCGAGGCATAAAGAATGCAGTAATATACGGCATCATGGTAGGAACGCAGACAGCGCTGTTTTCTGCAAGCTCCGGAATTTGTTCCACAGGGACACCGATATGATAAAGCCATTCTTCTGTGATTTCTTTTCCGGTACAGTCTTTCATCGGTTTCTTTACATAATCGCCCGGAACATCTGTGAAAAGACCGTATACCCATACGCAGACTTTTTCAGGATCCTGTTCTTTAAACTGTCCCTGACGATTAATTGTCCAGCTTAACAGCCACTTGGAGTCGCGACAGCTTACAATACCGCCGGTTACCACATTGCCGCTTCTCGGGTCACGTTTGCAGATATTAGTAATATATGGAATGATTTTTTCATCCAAAGTTGTAATAGTGGCAGATTCCCAGTTTGTTTTTGAAATATCGGAGCAGAATTTTTCCGGATGTCCAAAAGAGGGATCCTGTTTTGCGATATTTTTCCAGAGATTCCAGCATCCGCTTGTACGCACTTCTGCATCGCCGTTTGGGGCATGGTTCTGGTCACCGTAAATGGTACCCTCTGTACAGCTTCCGTTTGTGACAAATACAAGGTCGTTTTCCGTGAGAAGAATGCCTTCTTCTTTTCCATTTACTTTACATTCGATGGCAGAGGCGATTTTTTTGCCGTCCTTGAATTCAAAGACAACATTTGTGACTTCTGTGTTGAAACGGAAGTCAACGCCTGCCGCTTCCAGATATTTCTGCATTGGAAGAATCAGAGATTCATACTGATTATATTTTGTGAATTTCAGAGCGCTGAAATCAGGAAGGCCTGCAATATGATGAATAAAGCGCTGGAAGTAAAGCTTCATCTCAAGAGCGCTGTGCCAGTTTTCGAAAGCGAACATAGTTCTCCAGTACAGCCAGAAGGTGGAGTTAAATACTTCGTCATCAAAAACGTCCTCGATTGTTTTGTCGTAAAGATCTTCGTCTTTTGTGAGGAAAAGCTTCATGATTTCCATGCAGCCCTTCTGACTTAAGTTGAATTTGCCGTCTGTATGAGCATCTTCTCCTCTGTTCACAGTAGCTCTGCAAAGAGAGTAGTTGGGATCGTGTTTATTCAGCCAGTAAAATTCATCGAGAACAGATGCGCCCGGTTTTTCAAGAGAAGGAATGCTGTGGAATAAATCCCAGAGACATTCAAAATGGTTTTCCATTTCTCTTCCGCCGCGCATGATATATCCACGTGTGGCATCATAGATACCGTCGCAGGCGCCGCCGGCAATGTCCATTGCTTCCAGAATGTGGATTTGAGAGCCGGGCATCTGTCCGTCACGAACAAGGAAGCAGGCAGCTGCCAGGGAAGCAAGACCGCTTCCTACAATGTAGGCGTTTTTATTTTCCACGCCTTCCGGTTTTTCCGGGCGGGCAAAAGCTTCATAATTTCCGTTGCTGTAGTAGATGCCTCTGCTGTTTTTTGCGTTTTTTCCACGTTCTGTATTTCTGTAATTTTTATTGGCTGCGACTGTTCTTTTCATTTCGGTCTCTTTTGTCTCTTTTGATTTTTTCATAAGGTATGCAGTAGCTCCGGCGCCTGCTGCGACAGCTGATACAACGCCGAGATTTAATTTTTTCTTTGCCATGTAAAAAACCACCTTTCAAAAATGCTTAGATATTTGTTTTTCTGATGTCTATAGTATGTCCTGTTTTGGTTTTTTACAATTTACAAAGAACAGGATATGATAAAAAATTTATCAAAGAGCCGGATTTGTAAAGTTTTTTATGGAGTTTCCGACGCTGCCGTGAATGGTTATAATAATATTGTGGACAATTTCGTGATAATCTTCTTTCATCCCCTGTTTGATCCAGTCAAGCATGATTCCCACAAAGCTGTACTTATAAAAGTCTGCTATGAAGGTTTTTTGTTC
Source organism: uncultured Blautia sp. (assembly GCA_900541345.1). Classification (GTDB taxonomy): domain Bacteria; phylum Bacillota; class Clostridia; order Lachnospirales; family Lachnospiraceae; genus Blautia_A. Next base: position 16,695 of record UQJE01000006.1, on the reverse strand, counting down.
TTCTGTAATAGAAAATCCTTTTGACTGTTCTTCTACAACTCCCATAATAAGAGAGCGTGTCAGAGAAAACAGATAATTTTCAATCTGTTCTCTGCTGATGGAGCGGTAAGCATTTAAAATAAAAGGCTTGTTTTCCAGAACAACTTCAAATATCTGTGAAATTCCCTCCTGCCATGTAGCGTATGTCTTTTTTCCCTGTAGGGCTTTTTTTGCATCTTCCAGACATGACCATTCTACCAGGTCGTAAATATCCTTAAAGTGATAATAAAAAGTCATGCGGCTGATACCGCAGTCTGTTGTCAGGTCGTTTATTGTGATTTTATCAAGGGGTTTTTTGAGAAGAAATTTTTTTAAGGAAGCTTCCAGAGCTTCTTTTGTGATATTTGGCATATACAGTCCTCCCTGTTGATAATTGTGGATAGGTTATCCTTATTATAAAAGAGACTGTGGAAAAAGTGAAGGTTAAGCCTAGTCTTCATGAAAAAAAAATGGTATACTGAAGTGCGAAGCACGGCGGCTGTTTATGACGGCGGGTTTTACAAATCAGGAGGACAATTATGGTAAAAATGAAAAAACAAAGACTGCGGAAGTGGCTGTGCAGTGTTCTCTGTGCAGGGCTTTTTATTTCACAGCCGGGTCTTATATATGCGGAGGAGGAAAACAGTCAGGCAGCAACAGAAGCAACGCCTACACCAGTTCCCCACACAGAGTATTATAAAGAAAGTGCGGATACAGACGCTCTTACAGGCTGGCCTGAAGGACCCAAAATAGAAGGGCAGTCTGCAATTCTTCTAGATATGCAGACAGGTTCTGTTCTCTACAGTAAAAATGCAGATAAAAAATTGTATCCGGCAAGTATTACAAAGATTATGACAACACTTCTGGCCTGTGAAAATCTGAAACTTGAGGATAAGCTTGTGATGTCACAGGCGGCAGCTTATGGAATTGAGGCAGGAAGTTCCAGTATTTATGCAGATACAGGAGAAGAATTTACAGTAGAACAGGCTCTTATGGCAGTTATGCTGGAATCTGCAAATGAGGTTTCCTTGGCTGTGGCGGAAAAAACCAGTGGTTCTGTAAAGAAGTTTGTAGAGCTGATGAATAAGAGGGCAAGAGAGCTTGGATGTACAGGAACCCATTTTAATAATCCAAATGGTCTGCCGGATAAGAATCATTTTACAACAGCAGCAGATATGGCAAAAATAGCAGATGCAGCATGGCATAATCCACTGTTTCGAAAGTTTGTTACAAGAATTTTATACGAGATTCCACCTACGAACAAGTTTGGAGAAACCCGGTATTTTCTCAATCATCACAAGATGATGGAGGGAAGAGATTACGCATATGAGGGCGTTATGGGAGGAAAGACGGGATATACAGATGATGCGGGAAGTACTCTTGTCACATACGCAAAAAGAGGAGAAATTCGCCTTGTTGCAGTTGTGATGAATTCTATTAACGGGGCTTATGCAGATACGGCGCAGCTTCTTGATTATGGATTTAATAATTTTCAGAAGGTAAGCATGCAGGTAGATACCGGTACAGTAACGCTCAGGAATCTTCCGGGAGAAAAGTATCTCCTGAAAAATTGCGGAAATGATATGGCATTTTATTATCCTCATCAGATTTATGTCACAGTACCGAAAGGTTTTACATCTGACATGATGACGCTTAAAAGAATAACATTAGAAAGCGCAGTGGGGATGCCAACTATTTTAAATGAATATTATTATGAAGATCACCTGGTTGGAAAGGGCGTGCAATATGAAAAAGAGCTCCTTTCAGAGCTCCTTCTCAGACCGTCTCTTTAACTGTTTTTTCAGGCGGAGGGCTTCCCGTTTTTCACGGATTTCCTCCGCCTCTTCTATTGAGACGGGTTTTAATGTTTTAATGGCAAAATAAAGCCCTTCTTCTGTTTTGCGGATACGGATTTTTCCAATGATATATCCGTGTTCCTGACAGTTGGAAACGCTGTAGTAAATTTTTGAATTGTTCATAAACCAGCGGATTTTTCGTTTTGCAGGCTTATGGCAGACAGGGCATTTTGTACTGGAAACCTCTCTGTCTTTTATGGTGCGCTCCCGGGAAGAAAATTCCCGTGAAATAAATTTATCATATGTTGGATAAGAAATATGGATTTCTTCCTTTCGGCTTTTGGGGTTTTGGTAAACGTCAAGAGAGTAGAAAGGAAGAATTTTTTTGTTTTCCATAAATGCTAATACTTTTGCTGTATAAAAGGCATCTGCAAAGGCGCGGTGAAAATTATCGCCCTTTTTTATGCCGAGAAAGTCGATTGCGTATTCAAGGGAACGGCGGGATTCCCCGTCCTCGAAACAGGAAGAGAAAAGCTTCTGTATGTCGTAGTAGGCAACAGGGCCGGGAAGAAGATGCAAAAGTTCATAATACTTCATGTTCCGCTGAAGCTCCATTACGTCCTGGTTTCCCCAGGTACAGAAATGCCAGTCGTCACCGCACCATTCGATAAATTCCCGGACAGCCTGGGGAAAGGGGGTGCCTGTTTCCAGATCTTTGTAATTGACATGGATAACTTCCCGGATACTGTTGTGGATCCAGTTGTATACCTGAGGCTTGATCAGTCTGTGGAAGGTGTCAACCGTTTCTTTTCGTTCATTCAGTTTTACAGCGCCTATCTCTATGATTTCAAAGGGAAGGCGGCGGTTGGAATATTTTTTCCCCTCCGGGCTTTGGTTCCATTCCAGGTCAAAAACAATAAAATTCATGATTTTCTGGCTTCTCCTAACTCATAAATAGCGGAAATAAGATGCTGCTGAAACTGTTCAGTATCTGCTTTGGTAAGAACGAGAGCGTTCATTTCTTCTTCTTCATAATTCCACCAGCGGAAATCGCACAGGGTGCTTCCTCTGGAAACGCCTTCAGAGCAGTCTGTACTTATTTTTGCTTTTTCCCCGCTGAAAAATTCAGGGTGTACAAGATACATAAAGGGAACCGCGTCGTGTACATTTACAGTTCCTTTATATTTATTGTAGGGCTGACTGATATAGAAGCCTGCCATATCTCCGCAGACTTTTGCAACTTCATTGTTGGACTGACACAGCTTTGCAATCTGGTTTTTTGTAAGGAAACACTGTGTTGTCACATCAAGACCGCACATAACAAGAGGAATACCTGCTTTACACACAATCTGCGCTGCTTCCGGATCTACATAAATATTAAATTCTGCTGCAGGTGTTACGTTTCCGCCTTTTGCAGCTCCTCCCATAAAAACGATTTCCCGAATTTTGGATTTAATCTCCGGAAAAGTTTTCAGAAGGAGAGCGATATTTGTAAGCGGACCGGTAGGGACAAGAACTGCCTGTTCGCCGTCCGGAAGGGAAGATAAAACTTTATGAAGGAAAAGAACTGCATTTTCTTTTTCAGGCTGTCTGGCTGCTTTTGGGAGAACACAGTTTCCAAGACCTGTATTTCCGTGGACTTCTCCTGCAAACTGCGGCTCACGTACAAGCGGTTCGTGAGCGCCTTCGGCAACAGGAACCTCCAGTCCGTAAAATTCTGCCAGATCCAATGCATTTCGTGTTACTTTTTCAATAGACTGGTTTCCGCTTACAGAGGTAATTGCGAGAAGCTCGAGAACATCCTGGTTGGAAGCAAGATAAGCCATTGCAAGAGCATCGTCAATGCCCGGGTCACAGTCCATAATTACTTTTATTTTTTCTGCCATAGGAGAACCTCCTTAGTTATGTAAGTGTTTGTTATAAGTGTTTTTTGCTTTCTCCAGTATAACAGACAGGTAAAATCCTGTAAAGGAGGGGAAAAGGGCTTGACATATGGAATTTATACAGACTATAATGGAAAGGACAAGGAAAAAACTATGATGGAGACAGTAAGTTGTACAGAAAGGCATCAGAGAGCCGGGGATGGTGGGAACCCGGTGCAAGTAGGTACAAAAGAAGATCACTCCGGAGTTTCATTTCCGAAGGTAAGCCCGGTAGGAAATGACGGTTTTCCCACGTTACAGGGAACATGTATCGGCGCAGTGCCCGTACAGTGTAACAGGTGGTATAACGAAAGAACAGCTCTTCGTCCTTTTACATAGGATTGAGAGCTTTTTTGTTTATTAAAAAGCGGGAAAAAGCCTGCACTGCGATACAAAAATGAAAAATCAGGAGGAAGAACAGTGTACCAGAAAGTAGACACGAATCTGAATTTCGTAGAACGCGAAAAAAAAGTAGAACAGTTCTGGAAAGAAAACCATATCTTTGAAAAGAGTATGGAAAACCGCAAGGAAGGCGAGACTTACACATTTTATGACGGACCGCCTACAGCAAATGGAAAGCCGCACATCGGTCATGTGCTCACACGTGTTATCAAGGATATGATTCCAAGATACCGTACAATGAAAGGAAATATGGTTCCGCGTAAAGCCGGATGGGATACGCACGGTCTGCCGGTTGAGCTTGAAGTTGAGAAAAAGCTTGGCCTTGATGGAAAAGAGCAGATTGAAGAATACGGTATGGAACCGTTCATCAAACAGTGTAAGGAAAGCGTATGGAAATATAAAGGTATGTGGGAGGACTTCTCTTCTACAGTTGGTTTCTGGGCAGATATGGAGCATCCTTATGTAACATACGAGGACAATTATATTGAATCTGAATGGTGGGCATTAAAAGAAATCTGGGATAAAAAGCTTCTTTATAAAGGCTTTAAGATTGTTCCTTACTGCCCGCGCTGCGGAACTCCGCTTTCTGCACAGGAGGTTTCTCAGGGATATAAGACAGTAAAAGAACGTTCCGCTATTGTACGTTTTAAAGTAGTGGGAGAAGATGCTTATTTCCTGGCATGGACAACAACACCTTGGACACTTCCGTCCAACGTGGCTCTCTGCGTAAATCCGGATGAAGCATATTGCAAAGTAAAAGCAGCAGACGGATACACTTATTATATGGCAGAAGCTCTTCTTGATACAGTTCTTGGAAAACTGGGCACAGAAGAAACACCGGCATATGAAGTTCTTGAGAAATATGTTGGAAAAGATCTGGAATACAAAGAATACGAGCCGCTTTTTGCCTGCACAGGAGAAGCAGCTGCAAAACAGAAGAAAAAAGGCCATTTTGTAACATGCGACCATTACGTAACAATGGGAGACGGTACTGGTATCGTTCATATTGCGCCGGCATTCGGTGAGGATGATAACCGTGTAGGACGTGATTACAACCTTCCGTTTGTACAGTTTGTTGACGGACAGGGAAATATGTCAAAAGAGACACCATATGCCGGAACTTTTGTAAAGGCAGCAGACCCGATGGTTCTCACAGATCTCGACAAAGAAGGAAAGCTGTTTGACGCTCCGAAATTTGAACATGATTATCCACATTGCTGGAGATGTGACACACCTCTTATTTATTATGCAAGAGAGTCCTGGTTCATCAAAATGACAGCAGTGAAAGAGGATTTGATCCGCAACAACAACACAATTAACTGGATTCCGGAAAGCATTGGTAAGGGACGTTTCGGCGACTGGCTTGAAAATGTTCAGGACTGGGGTATTTCCAGAAACCGTTACTGGGGTACACCTCTTAATATCTGGGAATGTGAATGCGGACATATGCACTCTATTGGAAGCCGCCAGGAACTTGTGGAAATGAGCGGTGACGAGAGAGCAAAAACAGTGGAGCTTCACCGTCCGTATATTGATGAGATCACATTGAAATGTCCGGAGTGCGGCGGCACAATGCACCGTGTTCCGGAAGTTCTTGACTGCTGGTTTGACTCCGGTGCAATGCCGTTTGCACAGCACCATTATCCATTTGAAAATAAGGATCTGTTTGAGCAGCAGTTCCCGGCAGACTTTATTTCCGAGGCGGTTGACCAGACAAGAGGATGGTTCTACTCTCTTCTTGCAGAGTCCACACTTCTCTTTAACAAGGCTCCGTATAAGAATGTAATTGTGCTTGGCCATGTACAGGATGAGAACGGACAGAAGATGAGTAAATCGAAGGGAAATGCGGTAGATCCGTTTGATGCGCTTGAAAAATACGGCGCGGATGCGATTCGCTGGTATTTCTATGTAAACAGTGCTCCGTGGCTTCCAAACCGTTTCCACGGAAAAGCCGTTGTAGAAGGACAGCGTAAATTTATGAGCACTCTGTGGAATACTTACGCATTCTTCGTATTATACGCAAACATTGATGAGTTTGACGCTACAAAATACACACTGGAATACGATAAACTTCCGGTTATGGACAAGTGGCTGTTAAGCAAATTAAACACAGTAGTTAAAACAGTAGATGAAAATCTTGCAAATTACAAGATTCCGGAGACTGCGAGAGCGCTTCAGGATTTTGTAGATGATATGAGTAACTGGTATGTAAGAAGAAGCCGTGAGCGTTTCTGGGCAAAGGGCATGGAGCAGGATAAGATCAATGCTTATATGACTCTTTACACAGCGCTTGTGACAATCGCAAAAGCGGCAGCTCCTATGGTTCCGTTTATGACAGAAGATATTTACCAGAATCTTGTGAAAAGCATCGATGCATCTGCTCCGGAGAGTATCCATCTCTGCGACTTCCCGGAAGTAAAAGAAGAGTGGATCGACAAAGAACTGGAAGAAAATATGGAAGAGCTTCTCGACATTGTTGTTCTCGGACGTGCCTGCAGAAATACAGCAAACATTAAAAACCGTCAGCCAATCGGAACGATGTTTGTGAAAGCAGAAAAGGCAATGGACAGTTTCTATACAGATATTATTGCAGATGAGCTGAATGTAAAAGAAGTGAAATTTGCAGATGATGTGGAATCCTTCATTTCCTACAGCTTTAAACCGCAGCTTCGCACAGTAGGACCAAAATACGGCAAGCTTCTTAACGGAATCCGTCAGGCATTAAATGAAATTGACGGAACAAAAGCAATGAATGAGCTTCGCGCAAATGGCGTTCTCGTTCTTGATATTGATGGAAATAAAGCAGAGCTTACAGAGGAAGATCTTTTAATCGAGACAGCACAGACAGAAGGATATGTGACAGAGACAGACGGAACAATTTCCGTTGTACTTGACACAAACCTTACACCGGAGCTTCTTGAGGAAGGTTTTGTTCGTGAAATCATCAGTAAGGTACAGACAATGCGTAAAGAGGCCGGATTTGAGGTTATGGATAAAATCTGTATTTACGCAAAAGATAATGAAAAGATTGAGAGCATTATGAAAGCTCATGAGGAAGAGATCAAAGGTGAAGTTCTTGCTGAGAATGTAATCTTTGGTGAAACAGACGGCTACGTGAAGGACTGGAATATCAATAAAGAACAGGTTACTCTTGCAGTGACAAAATTATAAAAGTGCTCATATAAAAGGAAGGAGACAAATAAATGATTGATAAACAGTTTAAAAAAGAAGCTTTTAAGCAGAGTGTAAAAGATAATGTAAAGTTCCTTTACAGAAAAACACTGGAGGAAGCTACACAGGAGCAGATTTTTCAGGCAGTCAGTTACACAGTAAAAGATGTAATTATTGATAACTGGCTGGAGACACAGAACGCTTATGATGAGCAGGACCCGAAGGTTCTCTACTATATGTCTATGGAATTTCTTATGGGACGTGCCCTTGGAAATAACCTGATCAACCTGGGAGCTTACGGAGAAGTTCAGGAAGCTCTTGAGGAGCTTGGTCTGGACTTAAACTGCCTTGAAGACCAGGAGCCGGATCCGGCTCTTGGAAACGGTGGTCTTGGACGTCTTGCGGCATGTTTCCTGGATTCTCTTGCTACTTTAAACTACTGTGCATATGGCTGCGGAATCCGTTATCGTTACGGTATGTTTAAACAGAAAATTGAAAACGGCTTCCAGATTGAAGCGCCGGATAACTGGCTGAAAAACGGCTATCCATTTGAACTTCGCCGTCCGGAGTATGCAAAGGAAGTGCATTTTGGCGGTTATGTAAGAGTGGAATACGACCATGCAACAGGACAGAATAAGTTTATCCATGAGGGATACCAGGCTGTAAAGGCAATTCCTTATGATATGCCGATTGTTGGATATAATAACAAGGTTGTAAATACTCTTCGTATCTGGGATGCAGAACCAATCGTTGATTTTGAACTGGATTCCTTTGATAAAGGCGATTACAAGAAAGCGGTTGAGCAGGAAAACCTTGCCCGCAATATTGTTGAGGTTCTTTATCCGAACGATAACCATTATGCAGGAAAAGAACTTCGTCTGAAACAGCAGTACTTCTTTGTTTCTGCAAGTATTCAGGCTGCGATCGAAAAATATAAGAAAAATCACAGTGACATCAGAAAGCTTTATGAAAAAGTCTGCTTCCAGATGAACGATACCCATCCGACAGTTGCAGTTGCAGAGCTTATGCGTATTCTTCTTGATGAGGAAGGTCTTGGCTGGGACGAAGCATGGGCAGTTACAACAAAATGCTGTGCATATACAAACCATACCATTATGTCAGAGGCTCTGGAAAAATGGCCGATTGAGCTGTTCTCCAGACTTCTTCCGAGAGTATACCAGATTATTGAAGAGATCAACCGCCGTTTCATTCTGGATATTCAGGCAAAATATCCGGGAAATTATGAGAAGATCAAAAAAATGGCAATCATTTATGACGGACAGGTTAAGATGGCTCACCTTGCAATCGTTGCAGGCTTCTCTGTAAATGGTGTTGCACGCCTTCATACAGAGATCCTGAAAAATCAGGAGCTTCATGATTTTTATGAGATGATGCCGGAGAAATTTAATAATAAGACAAACGGTATTACACAGAGAAGATTCCTTCTTCACGGAAATCCGCTTCTTGCAAAATGGGTGACAGACCACATCGGACCGGATTGGATCACAGACCTGCCGCAGCTTAAAAAACTGGCTGTTTATGCAGATGATGAGAAGGCTCTTCAGGAGTTTATGAATATTAAGTACCAGAATAAGGTTCGTCTTGCAAAATATATTCTGGAGCATAATGGAGTGGAAGTTGACCCGCATTCTATTTTCGATGTGCAGGTTAAGAGACTTCACGAGTACAAACGTCAGCTTTTAAACATTCTTCATGTAATTTATCTGTATAACCAGATTAAGCAGCATCCGGAGATGGACTTCTATCCAAGAACATTTATTTTTGGCGCAAAGGCATCAGCAGGATACCATACAGCAAAGAAAATCATTAAACTGATCAACTCTGTTGCAGATGTGGTAAACAACGATGCTTCCATTAACGGAAAACTGAAAGTTGTATTTATTGAAAACTACCGTGTTTCCAATGCAGAAATGATTTTTGCGGCAGCAGACGTTTCCGAGCAGATTTCTACAGCAAGTAAAGAAGCTTCCGGTACAGGAAACATGAAGTTCATGTTAAATGGTGCTCCTACACTTGGAACGATGGACGGTGCTAACGTGGAAATCGTGGAAGAGGTTGGTGCAGAAAATGCGTTTATTTTCGGTTTAAGCTCTGATGAGGTAATCAATTACGAAAACAACGGCGGATATGATCCGAATGTGATTTACAATACAGACGGAGACATTCGTCAGGTATTAATGCAGCTTATTAACGGAACCTTCTCCGACGATACAGAGCTGTTCCGCGACCTTTATGATTCTCTGTTAAATACAAAGAATACAGACCGTCCGGACAGATACTTTATCCTTGCAGATTTCCGTGCTTATGCAGAAGCACAGAAACGTGTGGAGGAAGCTTACAGAGATGAAAAGAGATGGGCGAAGATGGCTCTTCTTAATACGGCGAACAGCGGTAAATTCACTTCTGACAGAACAATCCAGGAATATGTAGATGACATCTGGAAACTGGACAAGGTAATTGTAGATAAAAAATAATACAAGTGATATGAGACAGGGAGTCCCCGGAATGATTTTTCCGGGGACTTCATATATTTTAAGAAAAAAACGTAACTGTGAGGGTACGAAACAGTTACAAACGGGTTTTATATGACTTATTTATGGGGTGGAATGCTGATTATCGGAATTGTGTTCGGAGCATTAAATGGGAACCTTCAGGAAGTCACAGAGGCAGTGATTTCCTCGTCAAAGGAGGCGGTGGCATTATGTATTTCTATGGCGGGAATTACTGCCATGTGGACGGGAATTATGAAGATTGCGGAAAACACGGGGCTTGTCAGCCTGCTTTCCCGAGGAATGAAACCGGTTCTGCGATTTCTTTTTCCTGATATTTCTCCGGAATCTCAGGCGGGAAAATATATTTCTCTGAATTTTTTGTCGAATATTCTGGGATTGAGCTGGGCAAGTACTTCATCAGGGCTGTGTGCTGTCCGGGAACTTCAGAAATTGAATGAGGAAGATTGTAAGAGAAGGGGAGTGACAAAAAAGAGAGCTCCGCATATTGCGAGCGCAGCTATGTGTACGTTTATGATTATTAATGTTTCGTCGCTACAGCTTCTTCCGATGAATATGATTGCTTACAGGGCACAGTACGGGAGTGTAAATCCTGCCGCAGTTGTGGGACCGGGAATTGTGGCAACTGCGGTAAGTACAGGGGCGGCGGTGGTGTTTTGTAAAATAATTGGAGAACGGAAAAATGATGATATATAAAATTGCTGCCGGGTAGGAAAATATATCATAAATTTGATATTTTTTTCAGGAATCTGATTTTTATGGATTAAGGGTTTTTCCGTCCATTCCGGCAGAATTACTTACAGAATGGACAGAAATTGAAATAAAAATGTCATGATTTTATTGTAAATATAGTTAAGGCAGATGGTAACAGGGGGTTTGTCAAGTTTTTTGTGTAAGTTTTAAGAAAAAAATTTATGGGGAGGGGAACCTCCCCTTATGTATCGTCAGTAACTTTATTAGATTATTGTACTAAAGTCCCATGGACAAACAGATTATCCTGTACGGAACTTTTTCCGCTGATTTTACAATCCGCCATTTTCATATTTACGGATTCGTTCTTGGATTTTTTCATCCATATCCAACTGATTTCGGACAAGAGCCCAATTATTTAGTGGTCGTCCATTCCACTTTTTGTATAATTCAGTTATGCGTAAATACAACAGCTTAAACAATGCATTTTCGTTTGGAAAAGCCCCTTTTTTTGTTACCTTCCGTAAGCTGGAGTTAACGCTTTCAACTGCATTTGTCGTATACAGAATCTTTCTTACAGCACTTCCATAATCATACAATTGAGCTACATGCTGCCAATTTCGCACCCATACATCTATAGCCCCAGGATATTGGCTCCATGTCTGCTTAAAGCGCTCAAATTCGGCTTCTGCAGCTTTCAGGCTGGCGGCTCCATAGACCTTTTTTAACTGAGCTGTAAATTTCTTATAGTCTTTGTTTGGCACATATTTGATTGAATTACGGATAAGATGCACAATACATCTCTGGACTGTTACATTGGGGAAGATTGCTTTCGCTCCTTCTTCAAGGCCGCTTACGCCATCCATAGAAATGAACAATACATCTTCAACGCCACGGCTTTTGATCTCATCAAATATCTGCATCCACTGATGCTTGCTTTCTGATTCGCTCAGCCAGAGTCCGAGTATATCTTTCTGTCCATCCACATCATATCCGAGAATCACGTAGATTGCATAGTTTTTCGTCTCATAGTCTTTCCGGATCGTAACATACAGACAGTCTACAAACAGAAACGTATAAAACTTTTTCAGGGGGCGGTTCTGCCATTCTTCAAGTTGCTCCAGAACACTGTCTGTGATCTCAGAGATCGTCTCATGGGAGATTTCAAAACCGTAGATATCTTCAATCGTCTCTGCAATATCACGCTGGCTCATTCCTTTTGCATACATGGACAGAACTTTATCCTGGATAGCAGAAACATCCCGTTTCCTTTTGGGGACAACAACCGGTTCAAAGGTTCCCTCACGATCCCGGGGAACTTCTATCGACACATCTCCAACTGTTGTTTTTAAAGTCTTTTTTGTATAACCGTTCCTTCGATTGCCCGTTTCTTTTTCTCCCCGCTCATTATTGGAATAGCCTAAGTGACTGTTCATTTCCCCCTGAAGCATTGCTTCAAACATAGGGGCAAAAATATCTTTTAAAGCGTTTTGCATATCCTCTACGCTTTGGGGCTGGTACTGATCAATGATTGCCTGTGCCAGCTGTTGATTTGGAGTTTTCTCTTTTTTCTTTCTTGCCATACTGAGTGTGTTCATCCTTTTCTAATCCTTTCCTGTTATCTTAACACACTCTGTATAACAAACAAAGTGCGTAAGTCTCGAAATTATTTTCTTAACTTACACACTTTATTTTACACCCTCGTAACAGGTTTGGAAGTTCCTGTATTTTTTGTAGAAGCTGCATTTTTCAGTAAAATTCTATACCGCAAGTCCGCTCAAATCTGTTACCGCATACCAGGTAAGGTGTGGATTCTGATTCCAGTATGTCTGAGAATCCTCATCACCCAAGGTCGTCACACGCTCCGGCTGAGAGGCGCGGACCAGAGTTCCGTTCTCCAATATCACACGGTAAAAAACTTCTTCTCCATTTCCCCGAAAGAATTCAAAGGCATACAAGCCCTCGCCCTCTGTAGGAATCGTAAAAGAATGTGCATTTTCGATTCCTTCTATCATTACCAGTTCATACCCGGCGCCGTTGTCTGCAACTGTATAAACCCGGTGCACAAAAGAAAAAAAAGGACCTTCGTTAATGCTTTCCCGGAGAATCAGCTCGGCGATACCGTTTTGATCTATGTCATAAAGGGCATATTCCCGCTCTCCGGTGAGGTTCTCGTAATCGTAGAAGATATATCCATCTGTTCCCGCTGCCGATGCATTTACCGCATCTGTGTACAGAGCCATCACCTCCTGGTCTGTTGCCTGAGGTACATCCTCCATGCCAGACGGGGCGTCATTGGCATCTTCGATAATAATGCCTGATTTCTCAGGTGTTTTTTCTACAGGAGATTCTTCTGTGGAAATATCCCCAATTCGTACAATCTGGTAAAGTCCCTGTACATTGGGCTGAAGAATTGCTTCTTTTTCCGAAGTCTGCGCCGGCTGTCCCTCTTCGTAGATTTGTTTTGTATACGTGTATTGAATTCGCATTTCTTCCGGTGTATACACAGCAGAGTGAATCTGAGTTTCAACAGAATAATTCAATGTTGCGGGAATAAAAATAATATACTCCCCGTCCACATTTGGTCCTGTCTCTGTATCGTAGTCGTTATTCTCAGTAAACTGAAAATCCGTAAATAAGGAAAACAGGCGGTTCACATCAGAGAGAAGATATTTTTTGTTATATGTATTGTAATCTGCCTTTTCGATTAAATTACCAGACATATCGCCTTGCCAGATACTGTTTAGGGTATTCAGGCTTTCAGAATGAGGATAACCGGAATCTGTAATCTCTGACGGTCCATAGGTGAGTACCAGTTGGAGTTCTTCTTTGGTTAAATTGCCAGCCAGCAGAGATGAAAAATCTTCATCTGCAACCGGCTGCTCCTGTATGATATCCGGCTTCTCCGGAGCAGGCGTCGGGATAATTTCATCATTTGCACTGACTGTTGGTATCACTGTAGGTGGTGTTTCCTGTTCCTCTGTTGGAAATGATTCCGTATTTTCCGATGAGGTTGTCACGTCCTGTTCCTGCGGCTGACCAAGATAATGTACTACACCTGCTGCTCCGCCTCCGAGAATTGCCGCTGCAGTTACACCAATCAGCACTTTTCCGGCTGTTGTATGGATAAATGTCTGCTTCAACGCAGCTTTCCCTGCCTTCTTTCCGGCTGTTGTGACTTTTCCGGCTGTTGTAGTTTTTCCAGATGTTGTGGGTTTTTCGGCTGCTGTGGCTTTTCCCAGAATCGCTTCTCGCTGTGTCTCCATGACTGCGTTCGTAGCTGCCATAACAGAGGTGGAGAATTTTTCTCTGTGCAGCAAATACAGAAAAAGTACCACTGGTGCAACTGTATAGAGCTGATATCCCTTTTTCTGAAGTTCTTCCGCTTTTGCTTTGATGGCTTTTCGTCCATACAAAAGACGGGATTTTACAGTGTTTTCTGAAATTCCAAATGTCTGTGCAATATCTTTGATGCTCTGGTTATCTAGATGATACATCAGAATACACAGTCTCTGCCCGTCGGAAAGGCTGTCTATCAGTTCGTGTACCAGATCCTGCGTCTCCTTCTGCGTGTAACTTCGCTCCGGCTGATATTCCGTCTTATCATCTTCAATATCAAATTCAAACAGGTCACCTTCCTCGTTCTCGCCGTCCAACTGTGAAAACAACAGAGGTTTTTTCTTTGCCAGAGCGTTTTTGGCGGTGTTCGCCACAATACGGCCAAACCATGCCTTAAAGCTTCCAGGCTCTTTCAGCGTTGCCAGAGACTGCCATGCTTTCAGGTAGGCATCCTGCAGCACATCCATGGCAGCGTCCTCATCTTTCATATATTTCAGTGCAATATAATACATATCCCGTTGGGTAGATTCATAAAGCTGTGTAAATGCACTCTCTTTTCCCTCAAGAGCCGCATTTACCACTTTCTCATAGTTCATCTTTTATTTCTTCCTTTCCCCTTGTCTGCCTGAGTTTTTGTGTCTGTTCTTCTTTTGTTATAATTTGCGACCGTTCCTTTCGTAACAGCCAGACAAACCATTTCATTAACTTGTTATTCATACTTTCAGCCTTTCAGAATATATTCTTTCTGATTGCATCTTGCAGACGCAAAATAGTCTTAATCGCCCAACATTCTTCTTATTATTCACATAGATAGTTGTAAATCTTGTTCTGCATTTCTTTGTCTAAATAGCCATTTGTCTCTTCCTCAATCCAGTTTCCCAAATCATTAAATGCCTTGCCTGCTATATCTGAGACAATCTCTCCCAGAAGCTCATCTTTTTCCGCCTGTCTCTGTGCTTCTGCCTCTGCCTGATTCTGTGCGTTTGCCTGTGCCTGCGCTTCCTCGTATGCTGCATTCATCTGCGCAACCATGGCTTCTATATCTTCCACGGTATTTACATAATGTCCCATCTGCACGTTTCCAAAACTATATTCATCATGTCCTGTCAGTACATAGCTATTGTTAATAGCAGTCTCGTCATCTGTTCCATAGGCAGGTTCGCATACGGCCACCTGATAATCTTCTCCAAAGTCAATAAAATAGGTTGCGTTTGTTACCTGACCTGCAGGAACTAGCAATGGCTGCTGTGTCCGCAGGCTGAACGCAGGCAGATTACTGTCCGGAGTATAGACCGCATCTGTTCCAAACAGCAGCATCTGGAATGTTTCTCCCAAATCTTCATTGGTTACATCACAGTTGAACTGTGGGGTCACATAGTAATCCTCCATGGTGGAATTCACAAACTGTACATCAATAGCATAGCCTGTCTCTGGTGCATATTCCAGATTACCTTCATACTCCTCAATGGGAATACATGCGCTGCAGTTGCCTACAATTTCCCATCCTTCAAGCTCTTCTGCCTGCACGATTCCTGTTCCTGCGTACATTGTGAGTATTGCTGCCATCATTCCTGCTGCAATTTGTTTCATCTTTTTGTTCATCATAATTTTTCTCCTTTTTACTTTTCTTATTGTTTCAGGCAAAGTATATTTTCTTCTGATGTCCGAAGCCCCTGCTTTATATTCTGGCAGGCGTCCTGAAGCTTTTTTCTGTTCTCTATATAGACAGGTTATTTTGCCAAAAGGTTTTACAGATATGAAAATTTTTTCATTATAAATCCGTTCCAGATATTTTTATATTCCGAGGAAAAGAAATATTATTCTGCCTTTGTTGTGGAAGCCTCTGCATCTGCAGCCGCCTTTCCATCTGCAGCCGCTGCTTTCTTGCTATCTTCTTTTGTGGTTTTTATCAGTACAATGTAGTCTCTTGTGCCCATATCCGAAATGCTTAATCTTATATAATATGTAGTATCCGGCTGCAAATCACCAGTAATGATAGTGCTGGGCAAACCATTGGAGTCTGCTTCACCTGAATGGAGCACAGCTCCCATTTCATCAAAAATATCAAAATATAACAGGTTACTTCCCGGTGTACCATTTACACAAGAAATCTGATACTCTGCTCCTGCCTCTGCTTCCGTAGTAAAGGAATACCATGCGTAGTCATCGCTTCCCTCAATAGCTCCAGAAGCCTTTTTACCAAGAGGAATGGAACCTGCGTTATACATGCTGTCTCCTGCAACAAGCTCTTCACCGGTTGAAATGATTTCCGGAGCTGGAGCTGTCGGGTCTTTAACCGTCAGAACATAATCTCTTGTGCCCATATCCGAAATTCCTAATCTTATGTAGTATGTGGTATCTGCCTGCAGGTCACTGGCAGTTATCGTACAGGGAAGTCCGTTGGAGGCTGCCTTATCTGAATAAAGTTCAGTTCCCATTTCGTCAAAGATATTAAAATATAACAGATTACTTCCCGGCGTATTATTTAGACAGGAAATCTGATATTCGGTTCCCGCTGCCCCGGTGGTAAAGGAATACCATGCGTAGTCATCGCTTCCTTCAATGGTTCCGGAAACCGGTGTATTAAGGGTAAGTTCTCCTGCCGCATACATATTAGTACCCGGTTCAACTGCTGCTGCGGATGTTGTCGCTGCTTCTGCATGAACGGCAGTCGTGGTTCCAACACTCATGGAAGCGGTCAATACACATCCAGTAAGTAAATAAACAAGCACGTTTCTTTTTTTCATGGTTTTGTCCTCCTTTTGACAATCATAATCTCTCGGAATCTTCAGCCCAGCAAAATCAAGGCTTGTAAATTCCTTTTTT
>UQJE01000005.1 GCA_900541345.1 uncultured Blautia sp. | reverse complement strand
ACGTCGCTAAAGCGACCCGCCGCAGGCGGAGAATCCTGCGAGCAGGATTCTTTTTCATTTACCAGGAAAGCAATATATTTTGTTCTATCCTGGATTGTTTGTTTTGGAGTATTGCGAAGCATTATATAAACAAACATGAGGGAAGTTTGTTTTATTTAGAGGTAAACTGGCATTATATAAACAAACATGAGGGAAGTTTGTTTTATTTGGAGGTAAATTGGCGTTATATAAACAAATATGAGAGAAGTTTGTTTTATTTGGAGGTAAACAGGCATTATATAAACAAACATGAGAGAAGTTTGTTTTATTTGGAGGTAAACTGGCGTTTTATAAACAATCCTGAAGAGGAATTGTGTTTTTTAGGGAGGGAAGAAATTTAGGGGAGAGCGGAGCAAGTTCCCCAAGGTTTAAAGGCTTGAGGGAGTTCGAAGAGATAAGTTTCCTTTGTTTTATACTTTCCCTGCCTTCCTTATTTTATCATAATAAAATCAGACTTCATAATAAATTCATAAAAAATTACAGAAAAAAGCTACTAAAATTCTTCTATGTCGTGTATAATAATTACATCGAGATGACAGACGAAAAAGGGGGTTTTGCGCATGAAGATTATCTTTTTGGGAGCCACACATGAAGTGACCGGAAGCTGTTATTATCTGGAAGGAGCAGGCAGGAAATTCCTGGTAGACTGTGGTATGGAGCAGGGACCAAATTACTATGAAAATGAAGAACTGCCTGTTGCGCCGGGAGATTTGGATTTTGTACTTCTAACCCATGCGCATATGGACCACTCCGGAAATCTGCCGGCATTATATGCCAAAGGATTCCAGGGGCCTGTATACGCCACAGATGCAACCTGTAATCTCTGTGATATTATGCTTCGTGACAGTGCACACATTCAGCTATTCGAGGCTGAGTGGAGAAACAGAAAAGGACGTCGTCAGGGCAAGGAAGAATTTGTTCCAGCCTATACCATGGAAGACGCAATGGGCGTGCTGAAGAATTTTGTGGAATGTCAGTACGACAGGGTGATCCATCCGGCAGAAGGAATCAGCGTTCGCTTTGTGGATGCAGGTCATCTTCTTGGTTCAAGCAGCATTGAAGTAAAAATCACAGAAGAAGGACAGGAGAAAACCATTGTTTTTTCCGGAGATATTGGAAATACAAACCAGCCCCTGATACGCGATCCGCAGTATCTTCACAAGGCGGATTACGTTGTTATGGAATCCACATACGGAGACAGGAGCCACGGAGAAAGACCAGATTATGTCAGACTTCTTGCTGAGGTGATCCAGGAAACTTTTGACAGAGGAGGAAATCTCGTGATTCCTTCCTTTGCGGTAGGACGTACGCAGGAAATGCTGTATTTTATCCGGCAGATAAAGGAAGAAAAGCTTGTATATGGGCATGACGGATTTAAGGTATATGTTGACAGTCCCCTTGCAAATGAGGCAACCAGTATTTTTGCGGAGCATACTTATGATTGTTATGACGAGGAGGCTATGGAGCTGATCCATAAAGGAATCAACCCGATTTCTTTTCCGGGATTGAAAACTTCGATTACAAGCGACGATTCCAAAGCTATTAACTTTGATGAAGATTGCAAGGTTATTATTTCTGCCAGCGGTATGTGTGATGCGGGACGAATCAAGCATCATCTGAAACACAACCTCTGGAATGAAAAAAATACCATTCTTTTTGTTGGTTATCAGGCAATCGGAACACTGGGACGATCCCTTCTGGAGGGGGCGACGGATATTAAGCTTTTTGGAGAGCCGGTACACGTTGCTGCGAAAATCCTTCAGATGCCGGGAATCAGCGGGCATGCAGATGTAAACGGACTTCTTGACTGGGCGAAAGCATTTGAGGAAAAACCGAAAAAAGTTTTTGTGACACATGGAGAAGACAGCGTTACGGAGATTTTTGCAAAGAGACTTACAGAAGAGCTTGGATATGATACGATGGCTCCGTTCAGCGGAACAGCGTATGATCTTTTGGGTAATGAATGTCTGTATGAAGCAAAGGGTGTAAAAATTGTGCGTGCTTCTACATCGCCGAAGGCAGCAAAGGCAGCACAGGTTTATCAGAAGCTTCTTTCCCTTGGACACAGGCTTATCAGTGTTATCCGGAAAAATGAGGGAAGTCCAAATAAGGATTTGGAGAAATTTTCCAGAGATGTGCAGTCTCTTTGTGATAAGTGGGATAGAAATGATATATAAAACAGGATAAAATAAAATCAGCCCCGGAATGTTTCCGGGGCTGAAATATTGTTGGAGCGAAAAGAAGATGCTCAGATTCCTGCTTCGTGCAAAGCCTTTACAAGCTGATCTGGACATGAAGTAGGTTTGTGACCGCACTGAATGCCTTCCAGACGGCGAATAACCTCATCTGCGTCCATTCCTTCAACAAGAGCAGCAACGCCCTGTGTATTTCCGGAGCATCCTCCGATAAACTTTACGTTGTGCACTTTTTTATTGTCATCTACTTCAAATTCGATAGCCTGCGCACATACGCCTTTTGTTTTGTACATCATAGTCTTATCCTCCAGTTGCTTTGCCCTTAAGGGCTTTTTATATTAATTTGATTATGAGATAATACTATTATAACAGACAATAAAAAAAGTTTCCATATAAATTAAACTTTTGGTATAATAAAGTTGTTAAAATACAATTTACGGACTATCCGTGGCATATAGAGAGGAGAATTTTATATTATGGAACGAATTGGAATTATCGGAGCAATGGAAGTTGAGGTTTCCAGACTGAAAGAAAAAATGGAAAATGTAAAAATCACAAAAAAAGCTTCTATGGATTTTTATGAGGGAACTCTTTTCGGAAAAACAGTTGTTGTAGTGCGCTCCGGTATCGGAAAGGTAAACGCAGCAGCCTGCACACAGATTCTGGCAGACGTATTCCAGGTAGAGGCAGTGATCAATACGGGAATTGCAGGAAGCCTGAATAAAGAAATTAATATTGGAGATATTGTGCTCGCAACAGATGTTCTTCATCACGATATGGATGCGACAGGATTTGGCTATCCAAAAGGACAGATTCCGCAGATGCAGGAATTTTCTTTCCCGGGAGATGCGGCTCTTCGAAGCCTTGCGGAAAGAGTCTGTAACGAGGTAAATCCGGATATTCAGGTTTTCCAGGGAAGAATCGTTTCCGGAGATCAGTTTATTTCCGACAGAGAAGTAAAAGATGAGATTATACATAATTTCGGCGGTTTTGCAGTAGAGATGGAAGGCGCTGCAATCGGTCAGGCGGCTTACTTAAACGGCATTCCATTCTTGATCATTCGTGCCATTTCCGATAAGGCAGACGGAAGTGCAACTATGGATTATCCTGCTTTTGAAGCTGCAGCAGCAGAGCATAGCGTAAATCTTACAATGGAGTTTATAAAACGGGTGTAAGCTGTCATAAAAGAAAGGTTCTGCATATACTGGAATAGACTATGTGAAGGGGATGCAGACATTTCTATGTATTATGATAAATTTTACCCATTTTATATGACATATGGAAATCCTCTGTTATACAGCGGAGAAAAAATGCACCAGGACGAATTTGAACTGATGAAATCCTACTACCCGGAAACAGCGAGAATGATCCAGGAAAAGGTAGAGCGGGAATGCGAATTTCAGGATTATGAGGGAAGCCGCCTTTATGACGAGCACCCGGACCGACTGATGATTGCTTCTATGGCAGGAAGGATCAAAAAAGAGATAGAAAAGAATCCAAAGGAGGATCTTTCTTCTCAGGGAATGCCGGGAGGCTTTCTTGATGAGCTAATCCAGGTGCTTCTTTATCAGGAAATTTCAAGGAGACGGTGCAGACGCCGCAGATGCAGAGGATATTAAGGAAATGTGATGATGAAAACATTAAAAGAATATTTGGAAAAACAGATAAATGAACAGCTAAGGCAGGTTGTGTTAAGTGGAAAGAGAAAGGGAGAAGGTCCCTCTCTTATTAAAGTCCGCCCGGTGGAAATAAAAGGGCACATTTTATATCAGGCGTCCTCCACAGAAGGAACGCAGATTTTTCATAAAAACTACGAGAGAGAAGAGATGCTTGCCTTTCTTGAAAAAGAGATTACAGAGAATTTTACCCAGCTTCAGGGACAGGGAGAAACTCTTGACGGTACTGTTCTTGTAAGTAAAAAAGGAAAAATCACAGTAAAGGCGAAGAACCATCCTGTAAAAGAAAAAGTGAAAATTCAGGCGCACAACAGAGTGAAGCGCTATATTTTAAAAGAAGGAATCCCGGTTCCCTTTCTTATTGACCTGGGGGTTATGACAAAAACAGGTCAGGTTGTTTCGCAGAGATACGATAAGTTCCGGCAGATTAACCGTTTCCTGGAGTTTATAGAAGATATTCTTCCGAGGCTTTCCAGGGAACGGGAAGTTACCATTCTTGATTTTGGATGCGGAAAATCATACTTAACCTTTGCCATGTATTATTATCTCAGGGAATTAAAAGGATATGATGTAAATATAATCGGCCTTGATTTAAAGACAGACGTAATAGCTCGCTGTAATTCTCTGGCAGAAAAGTACGGCTATGAGAAGCTTCATTTTTATCAGGGAGATATTGCACAGTACGAGGGAGTATCTTCTGTAGATATGGTAGTGACTCTTCACGCCTGTGATACAGCTACAGATTACGCGCTTTTTAAAGCAGTAGAGTGGGGCGCAGAGGTAATTCTTTCTGTTCCCTGCTGTCAGCACGAGGTGAACCGTCAGATTAAAAACGAGATGCTTTCTCCTGTTTTGAAATACGGGATTTTAAAGGAGAGAATGTCTGCTCTTATTACAGATGGCGTTAGGGCAAATCTTCTGGAGACAATGGGATATGATACGCAGATTCTGGAATTTGTGGATATGGAGCATACGCCTAAGAATCTTCTGATCCGCGGAGTGAAGACAGGAAGAAAGAAGAGCAGAGAGGAAGTCACGGAGATGATGCGGCAGCTTCAGATCCGTCCTTCTCTTGAAAGGCTTCTTTTTGCCGAAGAGAATCAGGATAAAGAAAAACAGGACAAGGGGGAGTGATATGAAAAAATTCTTGCGGAAGTTTCTTATACTCTTTCTTGTATTTGTAGCGGGAGTTACGATAACGTCTCTTTTGCAGAATCACAGGACAACAGACAATCGTTCCGATATGAACGAGCCGGGTCTTCCGGAGGTTATGGTACAGTTTGGAGATACGGAAGCCAACAGAATGTGCGGATACAAACAGGAAATGCAGACAGATTTTATGAGGGACAGCATCACCCCCATTGATACCACGAAGCAGCTTACGTTTCTTATTGTGCCCTATGGAACGGAGGTAAAAAGTCTTTCCTATGAAATCCGTACCTCAGACGGAAGCAAGGTGATTGAAAACAGAAAAATTAAAAATCTTTCTTCAGGGGAAGAGCATCTGGAAGCCCGGGTTACTATTAACAGCGATCTTCTTATGAATCAGGAATATTCCCTCCAGATTTCGCTTGATACGGAGAAAGGCCCTGCCTACTATTATACAAGGCTGGTATCGAGAACACAGCTTAATACGGAGCAGTATTTAAAGTTCGTCAACAGCTTTTATGAAAAATGTATGGATAAGGAAACGGCAGAGGAGCTGACAGCCTATCTGGAAGCAGGAACCTCTGGCAGTGGAATGAATTTTTCTGATGTAAATATAGGTTCTACCTTTGCAACAATAAGCTGGGGAGATTTAAAGCCTCAGATTTATAAAAAAGGAGTTCCTGTTATTAAAGATATTAATGAGACAACGGCGAGTGTTTCTATTGATTACCAGATTTCTGCTATAGCGGATAACGGTGCCATTGAGGTTTATGATGTGACAGAGTTCTACAGAATGCGGTATACAGAAACACGTATTATGCTTCTTGATTTTGAGCGTTCTGCACAGCAGGTGTTTAATCCGAAAGCTTCGGTTGTTTCCGATAAGGGACTTCTTTTGGGCGTGAGAGATAAGGACGTACATTACGTAGTAAATGAAAGCGGTACAGCAGCAGCCTTTGTGCAGCAGGGGGATTTGTGGAGTTATTCTCCTGAAAACGGAAAAATTGTGAAGATTTTCAGTTTCCGGGGAGAGGAACAGGAAGATTTCCGGTATGTGCGGCAGGAACACGATATAAAGATTATCCGTATGGCAGATAACGGAGACGTGGATTTTGTTCTTTACGGATATATGAACAGAGGAATCCGAGAAGGTTACAGTGGTGTGGGAGTATATCATTACAACAACGACCAGAATGTAGTGGAGGAAAAAGTTTTCATTCCATCTACAGAATCTTTTGAATTTCTGAAAAAAGATCTCGGAACACTGTCTTACGTGAGCGGTGACAATATGCTGTTTCTTCTGTTTGCACAGAAGCTTTATATGGTAAATATTAATGGCGGAGGATATAAAATTCTGGACGAGGGAATTCAAAGCAGCAGCTTCGTCGTATCTGATACAAACGCGCATGCTGCGTGGGTAGTGCAAAGCGGAGAGCATAAGGGTCAGCTTAAGGAGATTGAATTTGACACTCTTAAGACAAGATTTTTAACGCCGGCGGAGGGAGAAAAACTGAAAACGCTGGGCTTTATGAATGAGGATCTTGTGTATGGAATGATAAAACAGGAAGATATTCTAAAAGACAAAAACGGGAAAGCGACAGAAGGAATCCATACAGTAAGAATAGAGGCCTTTGACGGAAATGTAAAAAAAGAATACAAAAAAGAAGGTCTATACATTACAAATGTTTCTATCGGAGATACTCTGATGGAATTTCAGCTTTCCGCAAAAGGAGAGTCCGGTTATACTTTTAAAAAGAAAGATAACATTATGAATAATAAAAAAGCAGCCACAAGTCAGGTGTCTGTGGAGCTTACGTCTACAAATCGGACAGGTACGCTTGTGCGTCTTGCTTTTGAAGAAAAACCTGCAATAGACAAGCCGCTTGTAGTGACTTCCAAAGTGAGAAGTGTTGAGAATGAGCCGGTTACACTTGATACACAAACACCGAATGAAAATATATATTATGTATATGCAAAAGGCGGACTGGAAGGGACTTATAGAAATCCTGCTCAGGCAGTAAAAAAGGCAGATGCCCAAACAGGCGTTGTTTTAAACCGTTCTCAGCAGTATGTATGGGAGAGAGGAAACAAAAAAACACAGATCCAGTTAAACATTCAGGATGTTCCGGAAGTGATACGGACAGGCTCATGGGATAAAAACAAACTGCAGGAAGGACTGGGAGAAACAGGAACCGTACTTGACCTTTCCGGCTGCAGTCTTGACAGCGTATTATATGAGGTAAGCGCTCAGAGAGCCGTTGTGGCAAAAACAGGAAGTGATACAAGCGTAGTGATCGTGGGATATGATGAATATAATACATGGCTTTATGATCCTGCAACAGGGGAGACAAAGCCATATGGAATGAATGACAGTACAGAATTGTTCCAGAAGGCGGGAAATATTTTCATCAGCTATGTGGAGAACCCCAGTTATTAAATTATTCTAAGATTTAAAAAAAAAATCTATATTTACAATTTTATCAGAATCAGATAAAGTAAAGAGAGAATGCGTTTAACCCAAAGAGGGAGAAGGAGGAAATAAAATGCAGAAGGAACTGATGCAGAAATTTTATGAGATATTTGGCAATGAGGGAGATGTTCGCAGTTATTTTGCACCGGGAAGAGTAAATCTGATCGGAGAACATACAGATTATAATGGAGGCCATGTTTTTCCGTGCGCTCTTACAATCGGTACATACGGAATTGCAAGAAAGAGAGAGGATAATAAAATTCGTTTTTATTCTGCAAATTTCTCAAAACTTGGTGTGATCGAGACTTCTCTTGACGACCTTGTGCCATCAGAAAAAGCAGGATGGACAAATTATCCGAAGGGTGTAATGTGGACATTTGAAAAAAGAGGATATAAGCTGACAAGCGGTGTGGATTTCCTTATCTGGGGAAATATTCCAAATGGCTCAGGTCTTTCTTCTTCCGCATCACTGGAAGTCCTGACAGGCGTAATGTTAAGAGATCTGTTCGGTTTTGATGAAATTACTATGCAGGATCTTGCGCTTATCGGACAGTATTCCGAAAATAATTTCAATGGAATGAACTGTGGTATTATGGATCAGTTTGCAAGCGCAATGGGTAAAAAGGATTGTGCGATTTTCCTGGATACAAGTAATCTGAACTTTGAGTATGCGCCTGTAAAGCTCCCGGATGCAAAGATTGTAATTACAAACAGTAAGGTAAAACACAGCCTTGTAGGTTCTGCATACAATGACAGAAGAAATGAGTGTGAGACAGCTCTGAAAGATTTGCAGAAAGTGACAGATATTCAGACTCTCGGCGATCTGACAGAGGAAGAATTTGAGGCACATAAGGACGCAATCCAGGATCCGGTATGCAGAGTTCGTGCAAAACATGCAGTTTATGAAAATCAGAGAACAATCAAAGCCGTAAACGCACTGAAGGAAAACAATATCGAAGAGTTTGGAAGACTGATGAATGCTTCTCATGTTTCCCTTCGTGATGATTACGAGGTTTCCTGTGAGGAAATCGATATTCTTGTAGACCTTGCATGGCAGATTCCGGGCGTGATCGGTTCCCGTATTACAGGCGGCGGCTTCGGTGGCTGCACAGTCAGCATTGTAAAAAATGACGCGGTAGATACTTTTATTGACACCATCGGCAAACAGTATAAAGAAAAAGTAGGACATGAGGCAGAATTTTATGTAGTGGAAATCGGTGACGGAGCCGGAAAGCTGGCATAAAATACGAAAGGGGATTGGAAAATGCTGAACGAGAGTATAAGGAAACTGGTACAGTACGGGATTGATACAGGACTGACACCGGCATGTGAAAAAAATTATACAGTGAATCTTCTTCTTGATCTTTTTAAAGAGGATGAGTATGAAGAACCTGCTGAAACTTTTACAGAGATTAATCTGGAAGAAGTTTTAAAGGAGCTTCTTGACGAGGCAGTAAAAAGAGGAATTATTGAGGACAGTGTTGTATACAGAGACTTATTTGATACAAAAATCATGAACTGTCTGATGCCCCGTCCGGCACAGGTGCAGAAGGAGTTTTGGGACAGATATGAGAAGAGCCCGGAGGAGGCGACAGATTATTTCTATAAACTGAGCCAGGACAGTGATTATATCCGCCGCTACCGTGTGAAAAAGGACAGAAAATGGAGTGTGGAGAGTGAGTACGGCACAATCGACATTACCATTAACCTTTCCAAGCCGGAAAAAGATCCGAAGGCGATTGCAGCAGCAAAGCTTGCAAAGGCAAGCAGCTACCCGAAATGTCTTCTCTGCCCGGAGAATGAAGGGTATGCAGGAAGAGTCAATCACCCTGCAAGAGAGAACCACAGAATTATCCCAATCACTGTAAATGATACGCCGTGGGGCTTCCAGTATTCTCCATATGTGTATTATAATGAGCACTGCATTGTGTTTAACAGTCAGCATACGCCCATGAAAATTGAGAGAAACACTTTTATCAAGCTGTTTGACTTTGTGAAGCTGTTCCCTCATTATTTCCTTGGCTCAAATGCAGACCTTCCTATTGTAGGCGGTTCTATTTTAAGCCACGATCATTTCCAGGGAGGACATTATACTTTTGCAATGGCAAAGGCGCCGATTGAAAAAGAAGTTACGATTCCGGGTTATGAAGATGTGGAGGCAGGTATTGTAAAATGGCCGCTTTCTGTCCTTCGTATCCGTCATAAAGATGAGAAGCGCCTGATCGACCTTGCTTCTCATGTTCTTGATGCATGGAGAGGATATACAGACGAGGCTGCTTTTGTATTCGCAGAAACAGATGGAGAGCCTCATAACACTATTACTCCAATTGCGCGTAAAGTAGGAGATATGTTTGAGCTTGATCTTACATTAAGAAACAATATTACAACAGAGGAGAATCCTCTTGGCGTTTACCATCCGCACGCACAGTACCATAACATTAAGAAAGAAAATATCGGTCTTATTGAGGTAATGGGTCTTGCCGTACTTCCTGCAAGACTGAAAGAAGAGCTTGAGCTTCTCGGAGAATACATTCTGGAAGGAAAGGATATTTCCTCCAATGAAAAAATCGAGAAACATGCCGCATGGGCAGAAACCTTCCTTCCAAAATACGATAACCTGAATAAAGATAACATTCAGGATGTTCTCCAGAAAGAGGTGGGCGAAGTATTCGTTCATGTTTTGGAGGATGCAGGCGTATATAAATGTACGCCGGAAGGCAGAGCTGCATTTATGCGCTTTATAGAAACACTTTAAGAGAAAAAGACTGGCGAAAGCCGGTCTTTTTTTTACCGGTGCTGTTGAAAGATGGAAAAAAATCGTATATAATGAGACAAGTGTAACATTTTCTTAATAAACAGCTTTCGCCGGAGTGACCGGCAAAAAGGAGTTTTGATGAAAAAAATGAATGAAAGAAAAAAGAATCCGGGAAGATTTTTAATGGTTTTTCTGATGATGGCACTGATGATGCTTGGGGTGACTGCTGTGTCGGCGGCGTCAGAAGACAGGGTGATTGTACAGTTTCGTGACAGCGGCGGAAATCCTGTGAGCAGCATACCGGATATGGTGATAGAAGAGGGAAAAACGATAGTTCTTCCAGATGTGCCTCTGGAAAAAATGGAGGCACAGGGAACACCGTCCTGGAAGACCACCTTTCAGGTATCAGAAGCGACACAGTATTTTGAGCAGGGAATGGAAATGTCCTGTGAGACAGCCAGAGATTGGATTGCAGAGCAGGGCGGCGGAAATGTTTTGACGCTTTACGGAACAAAAATATGTACCTTCCGCTACTTTACAAATGACGGATCAAAACAGATTGGAGAAGACTTCTCAGCCTATGAGGGAACGGATATTGCATTTTATAAATCTCCGGACCCGAATAACGAGTTGTACAGAGGATGGAGCAAGTATAAAAACGGAAACGGGGTGTGGGCAGGTTTTGGCAGGTCTTATACTATGGATCAGAACAGAAATCTGTATCTTGTGGAATATGCAAGAATGACCTTTAAAGACTCCAACGGTTCTACAAACAGTACATACGGAAAAATGGAGAAGATAGTAAAGAAGGGAAGCGAGTTTTCTCTTCCGTGTGTGCCGCAAATTTCAAATTACAAAAACAAGGGCTGGGCGCTCACAAAAAATGCATCTTCAGCAGTCTATGGAAGCCGGACCAAAATAACGGTAAAAGAAAGCGAAACTTTCTATGCGGCGAGAGAATATCTTCCGTATGCAGTTACTTTTAATAATAATACGGGCACAAGTAAGGATAAAGCGTTTCAGAATCTTTATGTAAGAGCCGGAAAGAACCAGTATATTACCCTTCCGAAAGTTCCGGAACAGAAAGGTTGTACGGCTCTCGGCTGGGCGACAAAGACAAAACAGACAAAGGCTCAGTATAAAGAGGGACAGAAAGTTAGAATTACAAAAAAGACAAAGTTTTATGCAGTATACAGGAAGGCTAAAAAATATACGGTATCTTTCTGTATGAGTAACGGTTCTTCCGATTCTGCCTACGCATCTCTCAAGAAGTCAGTGACAGAAAAATCGACCATTACCCTTCCGAAAGTTCCGTCCAGAAAAGGATATATCAATGATGGATGGATGCTGAAAACGAGTCAGAAAACTCAGCATTATAACGAAGGAGATAAGGTTAAAGTATATGGAAACTGCAAATTTTATGCAGTTCAGGAACAGGCGGCTTCTGTTGTGCTCCATAAGACAAGAGGAGCAGAGTATAAAACCATTTATGTGAAAAAGGGTGATTCTTTTACTCTTCCGGGAGCTGAGAATCCGGAAGGCTATACATTTATGGGGTGGTCCACAAAGCCGAACATAGTCATTACAGGAAGCAAGCCGGGCAAGGTGCAGTATGAGACAGGAGAGGTGATTCCTTCCGTAAATTCAACGATACATCTTTATCAGGTTATGTATCAGAGAAATACAGAGAAAAATCTCATTTCCAGTCAGATGGCAAAACCGGATCTGAACCGTTACGGCGGTGTGATCATGGTGGGAGATTCCAGAACTGTGCGTATGCGTCAGGCTCTTGCAGCTCAGAACTGCGGAGCCAATATGAATGGAGTGCGTTTTGTGAGCGCTTCAGGACAGGGACTTAAGTGGTTTAAAGACGAGGGCTACCGTCATTTAATCAACCAGATCAAGCATATCCGGGTTTCTTCTTCAAAGCCTGTCGCAGTTGTATTTAATCTGGGCGTAAATGATTTATACCGGATTTCAGACTACGTTGCGTATATGAATGAACTTGCACCGGAGCTTGAGAAAATGAACTGTAAGCTTTATTATATGTCTGTCAATCCGATCAACGGCGTAATGATTGAGAAGACAGGACGTCTTTCTCTTCGAAAGGAAGCAGATGTAAGAGAATTTAACGACAGAATTAAGACAGGTCTTGATGATTACACATATATCGACACATATTCCTGGCTGATGCAGAATGGCTTTGGAACAAGCAACGGAGTAAACGGAAAAGACAGCTCAGAAGACGATGGTCTTCACTATACAGTGAAAACATATAAGAGAATTTATGACTATTGTCTGCGCTATGTTAATGCCCATTAAGAGACAGAAAAGAGAGAATCCCGGAAATAACGGGATTCTTTTTTTTAAAACTCAGGATTACGCCTTGCGCGAAGAAGAGGAATCGTTTATACTAACATAATAATGAATGTTTGGAGAAAGAGGAATTAGATATGAAGCTTACAACAGTAAAAGAGATTTACAGAGAACGGGAGAAATTCCTGGATAAGGAAGTGACTGTAGGTGGCTGGGTGCGCAGCGTCCGCGATTCCAAAACTTTTGGATTTATCGTACTCCACGACGGTTCCTTCTTTGAGACATTACAGATTGTATACCATGACAGCATGGAGAATTTTGCGGAAATCTCCAAGCTGAATGTAGGTGCTGCCATTATTGTAAAGGGAACACTTGTGGCAACTCCACAGGCAAAGCAGCCATTTGAGATTCAGGCAGAGGAAATTATTGTAGAAGGAGCGTCCGCACCGGATTATCCGCTGCAGAAGAAGCGTCACAGCCTTGAATATTTAAGAACAATGACGCATCTTCGTCCGAGAACGAATACATTCCAGGCAGTATTTCGTATCCGTTCCCTCTGCGCTTATGCTATTCATAAATTCTTCCAGGATCAGGGTTTTGTGTACGTGCACACTCCTCTGATCACAGGAAGTGACTGTGAGGGCGCAGGAGAGATGTTCCGTGTTACAACACTTGATATGAAAAATCCGCCATTAACAGAAGAGGGAAATATTGATTATTCTCAGGATTTCTTTGGAAAAGAGACGAATCTTACAGTAAGCGGACAGTTAAACGGTGAGACATATGCGCAGGCATTCCGCAATATTTATACATTCGGACCAACCTTCCGTGCAGAGAATTCCAATACAACACGTCACGCTGCAGAGTTCTGGATGATTGAGCCGGAATGTGCATTTGCAGACTTAAACGACAACATGGATCTTGCAGAAGCTATGCTGAAATATGTAATCCGCTATGTTCTTGAGAATGCTCCGGAAGAGATGAACTTCCTTAACTCTTTTGTAGATAAAGGACTTCTTGACCGTCTCAACCATGTTATGAATTCTGAGTTCGGTCATGTGACTTATACAGAGGCAGTGGAGATTCTTGAGAAAAACAATGATAAATTTGATTACAAGGTATTCTGGGGCTGCGATCTGCAGACAGAGCATGAGCGTTATCTCACAGAAGAAATCTTTAAGAAACCGGTATTTGTTACAGATTATCCGAAGGAAATCAAGGCATTTTACATGAAGCAGAACGAGGATGGCAAAACAGTTGCCGCTATGGACTGTCTTGTTCCGGGAATCGGAGAAATTATCGGAGGAAGTCAGAGAGAGGATGACTACGACAAGCTTATGAATCGTATGAATGAGCTGGGACTGAAAGCAGAGGATTACAGCTTTTATCTTGATTTACGTAAATACGGCTCTACACGTCATTCCGGTTTTGGACTTGGATTTGAGCGCTGCGTAATGTACCTGACAGGTATCGGAAACATTCGTGACGCAATTCCGTTCCCAAGAACAGTAGGTAACTGCGATTTATAATAATGGAGGTATCACCATTGCGATTTATTCATCTTGCAGATGTACATCTCGGGGCAGTTCCCGATAAGGGCTGTCCCTGGAGCAGTCAGCGAGAGGAGGAAATCTGGGAAACATTCCGCCGGGTTATTGCGGGTATCCGCGAGAATCCGGTGGATTTCTTGTTTATAGCAGGAGATTTATTTCACAGAAGACCTCTTCTTCGTGAATTAAAGGAAGTAAATTATCTGTTTTCCACAATCCCGAGCACACGCGTTTATATGATCGCGGGCAATCACGATTACCTGGGCGGGGATTCTCCGGCAGAGGAGTTTGAGTGGGCGGAAAACGTAATCTTTTTTAAGGAAGAACGCCTTGTGTGCGTGAAGGACAGAAAGCTTGATGTTTATGTATATGGTTTAAGTTACTGCCGCAGGGAGATTACGCAGCCTCTTCTCGAAAACGCACAGCCGGGAGAAGGCGAGGGGCTTCATATTCTTCTTGCTCACGGCGGAGACGAGAGCCATCTTCCCATGAATATAAGTCTTTTATCAGCAGTAGGTTTTGATTATATTGCGCTGGGGCATATTCATAAGCCTGCCATTCTCATACGCGACACAGCGGCGTACAGCGGCTCTCTTGAGCCTGTTGACAGAAATGAGATGGGAGCGCACGGATATATAGAGGGGCATATCGAAAACGGAAGGCTCCGTACACGTTTTGTTCCTTTTGCTGCCAGAGCGTATGAGCAGATTCTTCTCACACTCCATGAAGATACCACGCAGCTTTCCCTTGAGGAGATGCTGAAAGAGGAAATTTACAGAAGAGGCGGTCTCAATATTTACCGCGTGATTTTAAGAGGTTTTCGGGCACCTGAGCTTCTTCTTCTCCCGGAAAAATTAAAGACAATGGGAAATATTATTGAGGTGCAGGACGAGTCAAAGCCGGCATATGATCTGGAGGATCTTTTATGCCGGTATAACGGGACACTCATCGGGGATTATATTCAGTATTTCATGGACAAAAAGGACAGGAGTGCCGTGGAAGAAAAAGCGCTTTATTACGGACTTCAGGCGCTTCTGGAAACAGGCAGATAATCTGGGAATAAGGGGAAATTTATGATTATTAAACGTCTGACAATAAAAAATTTCGGAAAAATCCATAACAAGACGCTGGAGCTTTCTCCGGGCATTAATGTGCTGTACGGAGAAAATGAAAGCGGAAAAACAACGATTCATACTTTCATAAAGAGTATGTTTTATGGGATTACAAGACAGAGGGGAAAGGCTGCGAGAAACGATGCCTACACTACATATGAACCCTGGGAGAATCCGGGAGAATACGGAGGGATTCTGTGGTTTGAGTGCGGAGGAAAAAACTATCGTCTTACACGGAATTTCTACAAAAATGCCCCTTTTCACGAACTTCTCTGTGAGAGCAGCGGTGCGCTTGTAAATGCGGAGAAAGGTGCAATGGAAGCTGTTCTAGGCGGCGTAAGTGAGGCTGTTTATGACAATACCGTTTCTGTAGGGCAGTTAAAAAGTGTCACAGGACAGGATCTTGTAAGAGAGCTTCAGAATTATATGGCAAGCTACCAGGGCACGGGAGACAGCTCCATTGATCTGGGAAGAGCCGCGCAGATGCTGAAAATGTCAAGAAAAGGATTTCTTACTCAGGTAGATAAAAGAAAAAAGGACATTCTGAAAGAAAAAGAAAAAGTAGCTGCAAACATGGAATACCTTCGACAGGAATTAAATGAGCTTGAGGAGCGCCTTGATTCTGTTGCTGCGAAAGAACGGAATCTTCATATAGGCGAGGAAAACGGAGGCGAGCTTCTCGAACAGAGGATTCAGAAGGCGAGCCGGAAACGTGTGTATGCCTGGTGTCTTATGGCAGTTTTTCCGGTTCTGGGCGTTTTGGGAGCAGCATTTGCGCCTAATGGTATTGTGCTTACCATTTCGCTTGCGGCAGGGATTTTGCTTGGCCTTATCTGTCTTGGAAAAAGTCTTACGCTGGGAAGAGAGCTGAATAAGAGGATTCGAATGAAAGAGCGGTGGCTTTCCAGGCAGGAAAAGCTTCAATGGAACAGAGATGGAATTGAAGCCTCCAGTAAAGAGAAGGAGATGGCGTACTGCAATCTTGAGGAGGAGTACAGGGAATGCGATGCCCAGCTTTATCTTCCGGCGGCAGAAGATGTGGAAATACAGGCGTTGAATATGGCGCTTGAAACGATCGAGAGACTTTCCGGAAGCATCAATCATCAGGTGGGAGGAAGATTAAGAGAGAGAACCTCGCAGATATTAAGTGAAATTACAGGTGGAAAATATACAGAAGTTCTTATGGACGAGAACTTTAAGATGTCTGTAGATACAGGGGAGAGAATCGTAGCCCTGGAACGTTTGAGCAGGGGAACGCTTGAGCAGATTTACTTTGCCCTTCGAATGGCGGCGGGAGAACTTCTCTGTGGCAGGGAATCCTTTCCGGTAATTCTTGACGATGTATTTGGGATGTACGATGAGGAACGTCTCTGTGCAGTTCTGAAATGGCTTCACAAAGAGCAGAAGCAGATTATTATCAGTACATGCCACAAACGGGAGATGGAACTTCTGGAGCGCGAAAATATTCCATATCAAAAACTTTTGCTTTCCTGAAAGGGAAAGAATATAAAAGAAAATGAAAAACACCCGCGGTTGTCTGCCCCGCGGGTGTTTTCTATAATGAAGAAACTTGGTTGGCTATAAATTATTTGTACTGCTCCATGTAAGCATTTACACGTTTCTTGATTCTGTCTACCGGATTCAGAAGGTGACTGACAGACATATCGTGATTTAAAGTATCAATGATAAGAGCGATGTATTTACTCATATCACAGGTAATATAGTAATCTTTTTCAAGAAGCTCAGGAGACTGATATACAAGGTTTGTTGTAAGCATTTTATCAAATACTCCGTTTTTATGAGCTTCATCAAATTTTGCAAGTCCGTCTGTGAAAAGTCCGAAGGTAGAGCAGATATAAATACGTCCGGCTCCTCTTTCTTTCAGAAGAGATGCGATTTTCAAAACAGTATTTCCGGAGGAAATCATGTCGTCCACAAGAATTACATCTTTTCCTTTTAAGCTGGAACCAAGGAATTCATATGCTGCAATCGGGTGGCGTCCGTTTACAAATGTGGAGTAATCGAGGCGTTTGTAGTACATACCCATATCTACGCCGAGGATGTTGGCAAGATAGATTGCACGGCTCATACTTCCCTCGTCCGGACTGATAATTGCAAAGTGTTCATTGTCGATACGGAGTCCCTCTTCATTTTGAAGGAGAGCTTTAATAAACTGATAGGACGGCTGTACCGTTTCAAATCCATGAAGAGGCGTTGCATTCTGAATGCGGGCATCGTGTGCGTCGAAAGTGATGATATTTTCTACTCCCATATCGATCAGCTCGTGGAGTGCGTTTGCACAGTCGAGAGACTCACGTCCTACACGTTTGCTCTGACGTCCTTCGTAAAGATAAGGCATAATTACGTTTACTCTTCGTGCTTTGCCGCCGATAGCTGCAATCACACGTTTTAAATCCTGAAAATGGTCATCCGGGGACATAAGGTTTGTAAATCTTCCCATAGAATATGTCATGCTGTAGTTGCATACATCAAGAAGAATATAAATATCATCTCCGCGGACAGATTCGGAAATGACACATTTCCCTTCTCCGGAACCAAATCGTGGATTCTGTACATTAATCTGGAAGGAATCTCTCTGATAGCCCTCGAATGCGAAGGAGTCCATCTGCGGGTAGTTGCGTTCGTTACGCCACTGAACAAGCCAGTTGTCCACCTTATTCCCCAAATCTCTGCTGCTTTCCAGTGAAACCAGTCCAAGTCTTCCTACCGGAAGGGTAGTCAGCTCTTTTGTAGTTGCCTGTGCCATGTTTTACTTTCCTCCTAAAAAAATTTTCTGTATACGGATGTCTTTTCCGATTAGCTTTACCATCTGGTAATTGCTTGCAATTCGGGAAAACGTTCTCTCGGAGTAAGTTTCCGAAAAGTTTTCCAGTTTCAGGTTTGTAGAAATTATTGTAGATTTTCTGCGCATGATCCGCTCATTGATGCACAAAAACAACTGGGACGATACAAAACTGTTTGTAAGCTCTGTTCCCAGGTCGTCAATGATCAGAAGATCGCAATCGTAAATCAGTTCGTCCTCTGTGCTTTTGTCCTTTTTGGAAAAGGTATTTCCTGCGAGAAGATCAAAAAGATCAAAAGCAGAAAAGTAAAGAACACAGTGGGCGGATTTCAGAAGCTCATGTGCGATGCAGTGGGAGAGAAAGGTTTTTCCAACTCCCGTATCTCCGTATAAAAAGAGATTTTCAAAATTTTTGTCGAAGCCCCGCACAAAACCCTGAGCCATATCATATGCTCTGCGGGCTGTTTCTCTGGCAGTTAAGCCAGTCGCTTCATTCTTTATTGTATCAGAATAATAGTCAAAAGAAAAGTGTTCAAAGTTTTCTTTTTTTAAAATTTCAGCAAGATTTGACTGAGTATATAATAATTCAATCTCTGCCTTCTTAAAACAGGAGCATTTTCTGCTTTCCACATAGCCTGTATCCTGGCAGATGGGGCAGGTGTATGGCAGCTCCAGATAGTCGGGAGCATATCCGTTATCTGTGAGAATAGCCCGTCTCTCAAGAGCAAGAGCTGCAATAGAGGTGCGAAGATCCTCTGTTCCTGTTTCATTTTTTGAAAGAAGGGCTCGTACTTTCTCAGCGCTTAAAGAGGCAACTTCCTGGTCGATTTCTCTGAGACGGGGAAATCTGCTGTACGCTTCTTTCTGATGTTCTTCGAGAATCCGGCGGTTTTCATTCTGCCTCCTGCTGTATTCTCTCATAATAGTATCATATTGATAATTCTGTAAAGACACGTAACCCCTCCTTTTTGTGATTACGCTTACTGATTAAGAAGACGTTTTTCATATTCGTCAAAATCGTAATCTCTCTGGTGAAAGTTATTAAAACGGTTCTGGGTTTTTTGCTGCGCTGCCGGCTGTTTCTGCGCCGTTTTTGCAAGCTTGCGTTTTTTATGTTCCGCATCAAGAATCCGGACATCGGAAAGTGTATGCACATTTTTGGATTTCCAGCCTTCCAGGATCTTATCTGCATACTGGAAGCTGGGCTGTCCTGTCTGGATGACTGTTCGGCTGCATGCCTCCAGGATGAGATCGGTATCAAAGCCGTAGTCTTTCATCCAGGTATCCATATAGGAAATTTCTGTATCAACGGGATTGCGGTTATTAATTCCCATAGCCTTTAAAATTGTGTAATATTCTTTGCGGAAACGGGAGGAAGCCTCCTTTGCCATCTCCACAGTTGTAATCCCCTCTTTGGCCCAGGCACATGCAACCGTTTCAATATAGCGCATACTTTTGTGGTTGCGGCTTACGCAGTATTCAATAAGGTATTCGATCAGCTCGGGGGACATTTTCATTTCATCATAAAAATAGAGAACCTTCTGCATTTCAGAAGGGCTCAGCGTCTTGCCGAGATACTGCTCCGCAATATAAAGAAGCTGTACGATCGCTTCGTTCTGTTTCAGCTCCCGCACGCGGTCAGGTGTGAGCCGCTGGCTGCTTCTGGGGGACGGAGAGGAAGAAGACTGCGCATTTTCTTCCTGTTCTGCTTTTGGAGGTGTCAGGGAAATTCCTGAAAGTTTTCCTGCAGATGTATAATGAAAAATCATAAGTTTTTCTTTTTCCCAGTATTTCAGTGCGCGGGCAATATCCCTTTCTGTACAGAGAAGGGTATCCGCCATTTTTGCCAGATCAAGAGAGGCGCGGCTTTCTCTTAAAAGACGCAGAAGATAGATATAAACTTTTACAAACTCTCCGTTTGCACGGGGCATATACTGGTCAATAAAAATATTGGAAAGTATGGTAATTCCTTCCTGAGAGGAATTTTCTAAAATGATTTCGCTCATGAATTTTCCCTTCCTGTGGACAGTTACAATATAGTTGTTCCATAGGATTATAGCACAAGATATTTTAAAAGAGAATAGGCATTTTTCCCCATAAACAGCAAATGTATGGGGAAAAAAGGTGGAAAAACCAGGAAAAATGTTGAAGAGCCTTCTATTTGCAACTGTGGAAAATGTGGATAATGTGGATAAGTATCTGGATAACTTATTATGGGAAACTTCTGTAACCGCTGGAATTGTAGAGAAAACATGGGAATTGTCGAAATTGTATGTTGAATTATGTCAAGTTACTTATGCACAAAAAAATCCACATGCCATACACGGGAAAAATGTGTATAAACATGTGGATAATGTGGATAACTTATTTTCCAAGAAGATGTTCTCCGATATTTACAACATCTCCTGCGCCCATTGTAATAAGCAGGTCGCCTCTGGAGCAGTTTTCCAGAAGGAAGTTTTCAATTTCGTCAAAGGTTGGGAAATACTCGCATGGTGTTCCGAGTTCCTGAATGCGCTTTTGCAGATCTTCGGAAGAAATTCCCAAGGTGTCGGTTTCTCTTGCGGCATAAATGTCAGCAAGGACGACATGGTCTGCAAGAGTAAGAGCCTTTGCAAATTCAGGAAGCAGAGCTTTTGTACGTGTATAGGTATGCGGCTGGAATACACACCAGACTTTCTGGTGTGGATAATTTCCGGCAGCGTGGAGAGTTGCCTCGATTTCTGTAGGGTGATGTGCATAATCGTCAATAACTGTCACACCTGCAACTTCTCCTTTGTATTGGAAGCGGCGGTCTGTTCCTGTAAAGCTTCCGAGTCCCTTGATGATTACTTCTTCGGTAAGACCAAGAAGATGGCCGAGAGAAATGGAAGCAAGAGCATTTGATACATTGTGCATACCCGGAACTTTCAAATAATAGCTTCCTGTTTTTCTGCCGTTTTTATAAACGGTAAAGGAAGCGTGACCGTATTTATCAAACGTAATATCTTTTGCCTGATAATCGGCTTCCTGTTCCAGACCGTAAGTTACCACCCGGCAGGGAAGATTTTTTGTGATTTCCTGATAATTCGGTATATCTGCGTTAATGATCAGAGTTCCGTCAGATGGAAGAAGCTCTGAAAAACGGCGGAAAGAGTTTCGAATATCATCAAGATCCTTAAAGAAATCAAGGTGGTCAGCATCAATATTTAAGATGATGCTGATTTTCGGGAAAAAGCTTAAAAAGCTGTTTGTGTACTCGCAGGCTTCTGTGACAAAAGTTTCAGATTCTCCCACACGGATATTTCCGCCGATAGCAGGGAGAATGCCGCCGACACTGATGGTGGGATCGCATTTTCCCTCCAGAAGAATATGAGATACCATAGAGGTTGTTGTTGTTTTTCCGTGTGTTCCGGAAATTGCAATAGGAGTCTCATAATTTCTCATAATCTGCCCAAGGAGCTGTGCGCGTGTAAGCATAGGAAGATTTTTTTCTTTTGCCTTTGCAAATTCCGGGTTGTCAGAATGGATTGCAGCAGTGTAAACAACTGCTTCTGTGCTGTCCATAATATTGGAAGCTCTCTGACCATAGAAAATTTTGGCTCCTTTTGCTTCCAGGGATTTTGTGAGAGGGCTCTCTTTTGCATCTGAGCCGGATACGGTAAAGCCTTCTCCCATCAGAATCTCGGCAAGACCGCTCATGCTGATTCCGCCGATTCCGATAAAGTGAATGTGAAGAGGTTTCTGAAAGTCTATCTGATACATAATAAAAATCTCCTTATAGAATAATTGAAGTTAACATGATTATAACCCTAAATATATTAAATGGGAAGAACTTCTTTTGTCTAAAAAAGGCAGAAAAAGACATAAAAATGGAGAGAAGCCTATAGAAAAGTGTAGGAAATAGACAAGTAACCTCGAAATAGGTATGAATTTCGTCGAAAAAGATAGTAAATAGCAATAAAAAAAATAAAATTTGGGCAAAATAATTGTAAAAAATGTTCACTATTAATAGGGAATGTGGTATAATAGTAAAATCATAACAACAAGAGGTGATTGCATGATTAAGAAAGAAATGATTGCCATGCTTTTAGCCGGTGGACAGGGAAGCCGACTCGGAGTACTGACAAAGAAAGTAGCAAAACCGGCAGTTTCTTTTGGTGGAAAATACCGTATCATCGATTTTCCTTTAAGCAACTGCATTAATTCCGGCATTGATACAGTAGGTGTTCTTACACAGTATCAGCCATTACGTTTAAACACCCATATCGGAATCGGCATTCCGTGGGATTTGGACAGAAATGAGGGCGGTGTAACCGTTCTTCCCCCATATGAAAAAAGCTCCAACAGCGAATGGTACACAGGAACAGCAAATGCAATTTTCCAGAACTTGGATTATATGGAACAGTATAATCCGGATTATGTTCTGATTTTATCAGGCGACCATATTTATAAAATGGATTACGAAGTTATGCTTGATTTCCATAAGGCGAATAAGGCTGATATTACAATTGCATGTATGCCTGTTCCAATTGAAGAGGCAAGCCGTTTTGGTATCATGGTGACAGATGAGACAAGCCGTATTACAGAGTTTGAGGAAAAACCGGAGCATCCAAGCAGTAATCTTGCCTCTATGGGAATTTATATTTTCAGCTGGAAGGTTCTCAGAGATGCACTGATCGCACTGAAAGATCAGCAGAGATGCGACTTTGGAAAACACATTCTTCCATACTGTAAAGAAAACGGACAGCGCCTTTTTGCTTACGAATATAATGGCTACTGGAAAGATGTAGGAACGCTTGGTTCTTACTGGGAAGCAAATATGGAGCTGATTGATATTATTCCGGAGTTTAATCTTTATGAAGAATTCTGGAGAATTTATACAAAAGGCGACATTATTCCGCCACAGTATATTTCCGGAGATGCAGTCGTAGACCGCTGTCTCATAGGAGAAGGTGCAGAGATTTACGGAGAAGTACATAATTCTGTTATCGGACCGAATGTAGTGATTGGTAAGGGAAGCGTAATCAGAGATTCCATTATTATGAGAAATTCTATAGTTGGCGAGAATGTAGTGATGGATAAATCTATTATCGCAGAGGATGTTGTTATTGGAAATAACGTAGTTCTGGGCTGTGGCGAGGAAGCGCCGAATGTGCTGAAACCGGCTGTCTATGCCTTTGGGATTGCAACTGTAGGTGAGCGAAGTGTTATTCCGGATAATGTACGTATTGGAAAGAATACAGCAATTTCCGGCGTTACAGTGCCGGAAGATTATCCGGACGGTTTACTGGAAAGCGGACAGGTAATTGCAGCAAAGGATGGTGACAAGGCATGAGAGCAATCGGTATTATTTTAGCTGGCGGTAACAACAACCGCATGAGAGAATTATCAAATAAAAGGGCAATTGCGGCGATGCCTATCGGCGGAAGTTACAGAAGCATTGACTTTGCCTTGAGCAATATGGCAAATTCCCACATTCAGAAGGTTGCTGTTCTGACGCAGTATAATGCCCGTTCTCTGAATGAACATTTAAGTTCTTCCAAATGGTGGGACTTTGGGCGTAAGCAGGGAGGACTTTTTGTTTTTACACCTACAATTACAAAGGAAAACAGTCTGTGGTATCAGGGAACAGCAGATGCAATTTACCAGAATCTGAACTTCCTGAAGAACAGTCATGAGCCATACGTTGTCATTGCTTCCGGTGATGGTGTCTATAAGCTGGATTACAACAAAGTTCTGGAATATCATATTGCAAAAAGAGCGGATATTACAGTTGTATGCACAACTTGCCATAATCCGGCTGAAGTGGAGAGATTTGGTGTTCTTCGCATGAATGAAGACTGCAGAATTGAAGAATTTGAGGAAAAACCGATCGTTTCTTCTTATAATACGGTTTCTACAGGTATCTATATTATCAGAAGGAGACAGCTTATTGAGCTGATTGAGAAAGCGGCTTCCGAGGGAAGAACAGATTTTGTATCTGATATTCTGATTCGTTACAAAAACCTGAAGAGAATATATGGATATAAGATTGATACATATTGGAGTAATATTTCTACGGCAGATTCTTATTACAAAACAAATATGTCATTCCTGGATCCGGAAATCCGTAATTATTTCTTTAAACAGGAGCCGGCGATTAAAACCAAAATAGATGATCTTCCTCCTGCAAAATACAATCCGGGTGCGAATGTGAAAAACAGTCTGATTTCCAGCGGCTGTATCATCAATGGTACAGTGGAAAACTCTGTACTGTTCCGAAATGTTTTTGTTGGAAACAACTGTGTGATTAAAAACTCTGTCATTCTCAATGATGTATATCTGGGGGATAACACACATATTGAGAATTGCATTGTGGAAAGCAGGGATACCATTCGGGCAAATTCCTATTACTGCGGCGAGGGAGAAGTAAAAATCGTTGTGGAGAAAAATGAGCGTTACGTATTATAAGACTACAGGGTGACAGAATACGGGCGAGACGAAAGGGGAAGCAAAAATGAACATAACAGATGTACGTGTGAGAAAAGTTGCAAAAGAAGGCAAGATGAAAGCGGTAGTATCTATTACCATAGACGAAGAATTTGTAGTACATGATATTAAAGTAATCGAAGGCGAGAAAGGGCTTTTTATTGCAATGCCCAGCAGAAAGGCTACAGATGGAGAGTACCGCGATATTGCCCATCCTATTAATTCCGCCACAAGAGACAGAATTCAGAATATTATCCTGGAAAAATATGAAGAAGTAATGGCTGCAGAGCCGGAAGAAGCGGGAGCGGAAGAGTAAACAAAAAGGCAATCATTTCTTATCATGAAGGGAATGGAGAGTTGGCTTAATTAAGAAGGCGCTCTACAGGAGAGAAAACTCCTGTGGAGTGCCTTTCTGTATATGAATATGATAAAAATGGAAATATTACACATTTGTTACAAAAATAAAATAAAAGTATTGATTTCTGTGAAAAATATGTTATACTTGACGTACATTAAAATTACGAGGTGTACATAATGAGAAACAGAAAATGGATTCCGCTGATGCTTGCGGGTGCTCTTGTGTTTTCTATGAACACATCTGCATATGCGTCAGGAACAGATGCGGAAATTGCAAATATACAGGCAGAACGTAACGCGGCGGAGGCAGAGCTTGCGCAGGCACAGAATAATATCAGCAGTCTGGAAGGACAGAAACAGGAGCTGGAAAATTATCTTGCAGAACTCAGTGCGCAGTATGACGAGCTGACAAAGGTGATTTCGCAGCTCAGTGTAGAGGCAGGAGAAAAAGAGAACGAGTTAAAACAGTTAAAAAAAGATTTGGAAAAAGCAAAGGCTGCAGCACAGAAGCAGTATGAGGCAATGAAGATACGAATCGCCTATATGTATGAAAAAGGCGGAGCTTCTGCTTTGGAAATGCTTTTTTCTTCGGAAAATTTTGCAGACTTCCTTAACAGAGCAAATAATATTATGCAGATTTCTGATTATGACAGAGATATGCTGGAAAAATATGAGAACCTTCAGGCTTCTATTAAAGAGCAGGAACAAAAGGCAGAAGAGGAAGCTGCTTCCATTAACGGACTGATGGCAGAGCGTTCAGCAAAACAGCAGGAAGTACAGAATCTTGTTTCGGGAACAAAGGATAACATTGCTTCTTATATGAATCAGATCAGTGCGACACAGGAAGAAGCACAGGCGCTCATGAGCCAGATCAGCAGTGCGGACAACAGTATTGCCTTTCTTGTGCAGCAGGCGGAAGCAGAGCGGCAGGCAGAAGAAGCGGCAGCGGCTCAGCAGGCTGCTGAGGAAGAAAGCCAGGAGAGCAGCGACGAAGATTACGGATATAATCCGGAAGAAGATACAACAGATTCTTCCAGCAGTTCCACAAGCAGCGATGTAGTTGTGGAAGAGGTTGAGGAAGAGTCTTATGAAGAGCAGGAAACTTATACAGAAGAGGAAGCGCCGGCTGAAGATACAGGTTCTTCTTCCGGTCAGGGCACTTATCTTGGAAACTTTACACTTACAGCGTATTGTAACTGTGCACAGTGTTGTGGAACAGCCGGAAATCTTACGGCAAGCGGAACGGTTCCTGCATCAGGACATACCGTGGCAATGGCGGGAGTGCCGTTTGGAACACAGCTTTTAATTAATGGAACTGTATATACTGTAGAGGATCTTGGAACTCCTTACGGACACGTAGATATTTATTTTGACAGCCATGCGGAAGCATTAAGCTTCGGACTGCAGTCAGCAGAGGTATACCAGTTATAAAATAAAGAACGACAGGAAACAATGTGTGTAATTAAAAAGGCGTTTTGGAATTTTTTGGGATTCCGAAGCGCCTTTTTTGATGAGTATGAAAAATAAAAAATAGATGTGAAAATGATTTCTATTACAGGTATGGTTCTCCTGGGATTTCCGGGTAGCTTCCCATAGAAATTAAAAGTTCAAGACCAACCTGTCGTGCCTGCAAAACTGCCTCTTTTACTGCGCTGGCATCTCCTGACAGAGCCAGGATGACTTCATTGGAATGGCTGGTTCCTCTGTTGGGGGTCATATAGCTGATAATGTGCACAGAAGAGGCTTTCATTGCCGTATCTGCCATTACAAGACCGATTGCGGCAGGGGAGCCTGCCATAAAACCGAATGCCTGTCCCGATTCAGCGTGAAATGCTTTGGAGAGAGCGGGACCTGCACTTGCAGAAAAAGCAAACTCCAGGTGACCGGATTGGCTAATATACACTTCTCCGGCATATTTATTTGTGAGGGAAAGAGATAATTCAATAGCGTGACGCACGTCAGAAATATCGTTTCCCCCGATGATAATGTAATTGCCGTGACCGCCCCAGCCTTTTGTATCTCTTGGAAGTTCAATAGAAAGAACTTCTGTATTGGTAGCTTTTACAGCATCATCCACAGCGGTAATCTGTCCTGCGGCTCCTGTTCTTGAACTTAAAAGTCCAAGGCAGCGGTACTTTGTTCCTATATTCATTTCTTTGAGCAGGGTGTCGTCTATACCGGAAATCACAAGTCCGATGGTATCAAGGACAGCAGTCCCTACAAATTCTGTCCGTGTGCAATGTGTGCTTATGCTGTGAACGTCCATATAAATCTCCTGTTATATTTATTTGTTATGCGGCATTTTCTGAAGCAGCGGTTGTTTCTTCCAGAGCAGTTTCGCTGGAATCTCCCAAATTGTATGTAGATTCTGCGGCTGTCATATCAATTTCCTGATAATCTGCCAAATCTTCCGGAAGTTCTACTGTGACTTCTTTTCCCGGATTCACATATGTGTAATTCAT
Source organism: uncultured Blautia sp. (assembly GCA_900541345.1). Taxonomy (GTDB): domain Bacteria; phylum Bacillota; class Clostridia; order Lachnospirales; family Lachnospiraceae; genus Blautia_A. The sequence goes on along the minus strand of UQJE01000005.1, from coordinate 28,088 downwards.
ATCCATGTCGATTTTCATTTCTGTTCCCATAATATCCATAGTGAGAGGAACTGTCATGGTGCTTGTCTCGAAATATCCGTCTTTATTTACAGAGGCAGTTCCTTTTACATCTCCGATATCAATGGAAGCATCTGTTCCCTGCACAAGTCCCTGAAGGGAAGACATTGCAGTATCTACAAGACTGCTCATTTTTTCACCGTCGATTGTGAAGGTAAGAACCTGATCTTCCAGAGAGATTTCTTTGAAATCCTCTTTTTTCATATCTGTCTGAAGACCTGTAGATGCCAGTTCTTTTTGTGCCTGTTCCAAATCCATGGCGTATTTGATTTTAGTGCCCATGCTGTCTGTATAGTAGTAACCGTCTGTATAATAGACGTTCATATCCATTTCCTGTCCCTGTGCGCCTACATTCATAGCCATGTTGATTTGCATATCATCTGTATTCATACCGCTCATTTTAGCGGTGGAGGAGGTAGTCATATCCATAGATTCGCCTGCAAGTTCAAGAGTCATATCAATATCATAAGTCATTTCAAGAGAAGAGAGCGCTGCTGTCTTTTTGGCAGCATCCGTGTAGACGGTGAATGGATCTTTTTTTCCGCATCCTGTCATAGTAATAAAGCCGGCACATGCCAGAAGTGCAAGAGTGATGTTGAAATATTTTTTCTTCATATACGTATACCTCCTTGATTGTCAGATAAGATTGGAGTAAAAGACAGATGTATTTTACATGTGCATCTGAATAGTTACAGTGTATCATATAAGTCAAAATTTTGAAAGCAAAAACTGTACAATTCAGAAAACAAGAGGGAAGCAAAAAAGATTGTAAACTAAAAATAAAATAAAGTTGACAATCAAAGGGACATGTGTTATTTTTATCGAAGCAGAAAAGTTTGCGCACAGGAAAAGAGCATGACAGGAGGAAGAAAAATGCAGACAGAAGCAGCAGTGAGAGGAAAAACATATGATATGGTATATATCGGGATTTTTGCAGTATTAATTGCAGTATGTTCCTGGATTTCCATACCGGCAGCAGTGCCGTTTACGCTGCAGACCTTTGGCGTATTTATGGCAGTGGAGGTTTTGGGAGGAAAAAGAGGAACGATGGCAGTTCTTGTATACATTCTTATGGGAGCAGTGGGGATTCCGGTATTTGCAGGATTTCAAGGAGGAATCGGTGTTATTTTTAACACAACAGGAGGATATATTGTAGGATTTCTATGTTCTGCGCTGATTGTGTGGGCGGCAGAATCTTTATTTGGGAAAAAACCGCTAGTTCGTCTTCTTTCTATGGCGGCAGGGCTGATTGCCTGCTATGCACTTGGAACGATATGGTTTATGGTGGTTTATGGAAGGACAACAGGAGCAGTAGGGCTTATGACAGTTCTGGGTTGGTGCGTCATTCCGTTTATTATACCGGATCTTGTAAAAATCGGACTTGCTTATGTCATATCAAGGAAGATTCGCGGTGTCATGGCTGGAATGGGGATTCAGTAAATTTAATCCAGAAAACGGAAGTTACAGATTAAAAAAAGGATATGGTATAATACAAATATAAAAAGGAGGAGGCGCATAGGTGTAGCAGAAAGGGGGTTTTTGCTATGACGAAAGGGCAGAGAAAATTAGCGGGAATATTATCAGGAATAATACTTGGAATGGGATTATTGGGAAATACGTTTGTTTTTGCTGCTGTTACAGATGGAAAAGTTCTTGTAAAAAACATGAACCGTTCGCCGGATTATTATATTCTTCCTGAATCTCAGACAAGAGAACTTGCGGATTGGGAAGTGAAAAACATAGATGAGGCAGGACGGCAGATGGCAATTAATGAAATTTATGCCCGACATGGAAGGAAATTTTTGATTCCTGAGGTGCAGGCATATTTTAACGAAAAAGAATGGTATAAAGGTACTGTGGAAGCCTCCGATTTTGATGAAAATGTTTTTAATGAGTACGAAGAAAAGAATATTGCCACACTTCAGAAATGCTTTGGATCCGAATATTTTCTTGATAAAAGCGACAGTCGTTATCTGACAGATGAAGAGATAAAAAAAATGACAGATGATGAACTTCAGCTTGGAATTAACGAGATTTATGCGCGGCATGGAAGAAAATTTTCTATCGAGAAATACAGAAACTATTTTTCAGAAAAAACATGGTACAATGGAACAGTTGAACCGGAAAACTTTGACGAAAGGGTATTGAACCAATACGAACAGGAAAATATCCATAAACTTACAGAAGCAATGAAGTGATAAAGAGCAGGGTACGAAAGAGAGAGGACAGTAAGAAATACTGCCCTCTTTTATATTTTTTTTCCCGTTTGGGAAAGGATTGTGATAGAATATTCAGGTATGGAAATTTTAGAAAAGGAACCAATATGTATGGACAAATTATATATAGTAATTCCTGCTTATAATGAGGAAGCAAATATTGAAAGGACAGTAAAAGAATGGTATGCTGTGATCCGAAGACATTCAGGAGAAGGAGAGTCCCGTCTTGTGGTGGTAAATGACGGTAGTACAGACAGCACATGGGAAATTCTATGTAAGATGAAAAAAGAAATGCCGCTTCTTGAACCATTGAAAAAGCCAAATGGCGGACACGGCAGCTCCGTTCTCTATGGATACAGCTACGCAGTGAAAAATGGAGCGGACTATGTATTTCAGACAGATGCGGACGGTCAGACAAATCCGGAGGAATTTGAGGCTTTCTGGGAGTTAAAAGAAGAATGTGACGCCATTATTGGAAGCCGTTCTGTCCGAGGTGATGGTAAATCCAGAAAGTTTGTGGAAAATGTAGTGTGTCTTCTTCTTCGCATGATATTCGGGATTAGAGTAAAAGATGCAAATGCACCTTTCCGTCTTATGAAAGCGGAACTTCTGGAAAAGTACATAAAAAGGCTTCCGAAGGATTACAATATTCCTAATATTATGTTGACGACATATTTTGTATATTATAAGGAAAAGGTGTGTTTTCGGGAAATTTCTTTTAAACCGCGTCAGGGCGGAGTGAACTCTCTTAATCTGAAAAAAATTGTGAAGATTGGGTGGAAGGCAATGGGAGATTTTTGGAGACTGAGAAAAGAGATGTAAGAATTATAAAAGTATGGCAAAGATAAGACAGGGGTAGATAGCTTCTGTCTTATTTTTGTATGGTGGATAAAAGCATACAAAAAAACCTTGAAAACAGATGTTTTCAAGGTTTTTTAATCAGTCGAAGCGACGGGATTCGAACCCACGACCTCTGCGTCCCGAACGCAGCGCTCTACCAAACTGAGCCACGCTTCGTCAACTGCAAGAGCTATTATATCTGGTTTTTATATAATTGTCAAGCAAAAAAATGAAAAAAATTAAAAAAATTGAACAGAGCAGTTGGGAAACCGAAAAGGCAAGGCATGAAAGGAGAGAGAAGTCATATATTTTAAAGACAGAAGAATCAACGGAGGGTGTATTTTGGGAGAATACAGGCGTTTTGTTGCTTATGTATATGAATACAGAAAAGGAAAGAAGGAGGAGAACTGCGGATTTGTAAAAGTGGAGTCCTGGGGAGAGAGGTGTACTATGGAATTGCATCTGCAGTGTCAGGGAATACCTGCAGGTACAGAATGCAAAAGCTATGCATTTGTAAGAGAAGGAAAGAAGATGAGAGGAATTCTTCTTTCCTCATGCAAAACAGAAGCGAACAGAGTGAATCATACAATGGAAACTTCCTCCTGGAAAATCGGAGGACGGGAAGCGACTCTGGAAACGCTTGGAGGAATGGTGTTTATAACAGAGCTTGGAGCATTTTTTGGAACAGAGTGGGACGATATAGAAATTATACCGGAGCTGTTTGAAGAATTTTCGGAAGAGGATAATCCGAAGAAAGAGGCTAAGGAAGATTTGGGAGAAGGATTAGAAGAGAAAACAGATGGGAAGCAGGAGAAAGAGATTCAGGAGGAAGCCGGAAAGATACTAAAAAAAGAGAAATTAAAAGAAAAATTGACGGAGGAAAAGTCAGAAATATCAGAGAAAGAAGAAATGCCTCATAAAAAGAATGTTACAGAGACAGAAGCTGTAGCGCAGCAGGATAAGTCCGCAGACGAAGAGAATGTGACGGCGACAGAAGTACAGCCGGAACGTTCCATGCCGGGAGAACCCTGTACTCCTTTTGAAGATGGAGAATTTTTAAGCTGCAGGAAAATAAGACCGGGAGATCTCTCTTGTTTTTCCAGAAAAAACTGTCCTCTGCGCCAAAACCGGTTTCTTTTGTACGGATATTATAATTTTGGACATCTTCTTATCTGTACAAAAGAAAACGGAGAGCAGATTCTCGGTGTACCGGGAGTATATGATCAACAGGAACGTTTTATGGCGAATATGTTCGGTTTTCCTTTTTTTAAAAAAAGCCGGGAGATTCAAGTTTCGGACAGACAGGGAGGGTACTGGTACCGGTCAATCAATTCCCCGGATTTCCACCAGAGGGATGGAATTCAAAAGAATGGAACGGAAGTACATTAATTCTTCCTGGGAATAGCTGCTAAATCCAGGCTGAAGGACCTCTTCCGAGTCACGGTAAGCCTGGAGATAGTAGGATTTTGCACCTTTGAGCCATATCCCGATTTCGTGAAAATCCCTCTCTGTATGAAGCTCTTTTACAACAGTTGTACGAAATTCGTAATCAATGGTTCCGCTCATCAGAAAATCGACGGATTCATATATGGCATTTAAGTCCGGGTGAGCAATACCTGTAAGAACGGAATACCGCCCGGGGCTTGTCTTAATATCCATAGCAATCATATCGATCAGTCTGTCTTTTGCAAGTGATTTTAATATGTCGGGACGGGAACCGTTTGTATCAAGTTTTATGGAGTAGCCAAGGCTTTTTATATCCGGAAGGAGAGAGCCGAGGGCGGGGGATAAGGTAGGTTCTCCGCCAGAGATACATACCCCGTCAAGAATCCCTTTTCTTTTTTTCAGGAAAGAGAGAATCTCTTCTCTGGAATATTCAGGCTGCTGTTCCGGTCTTTCTACAAGTCCGCCGTTCTGGCAGAAGGGACAGCGGAAATTACAGCCGCCTAAAAATATGGTGCAGGCAACACGTCCGGGATAATCTAATAAAGTTGTTTTGTTAAAACCGCAGATTTTCATATGTAAAACCTCCTGTAGGTTTTGTGATTTAATCCGTTGTATTACGGCGGATAAGAACAGGTGTGACTTGCTGATGGATTGGATTTTTTAAAGGATTTGGTCTCCTTTTTTTCATTTCATTCATCTGAAGGACAAGAAGATCCATTGCAGTGCGGGCGATTTTGTCAATTTGCTGTCCTACTGTGGTAATAGGGATAATTGCTTCGCTTGCAATAGGAGAATTATCAAATCCTACAATCTGATAGTCATCGGGAAGTTTTCCGTATTTCTGAAAGATAAGATTCAGAAAAATATTGGCATAAGTATCGTTTGCAAGGAAGATGCCTTTTTTCATTCCGGTATAGGAAGAGTCGATTTCTTCAAAAACCTCCTTGATTGCGGCAAAGGTTGTCTCATACGTATTTCCCAGTCCCCGGAGTATCAGTTTATATGGGATGTTCTGTTCTTTGCAGGTGTCCTCGAATCCCTGAATACGGCGAAAAGCCGGTACTTTTTCCGGGACAGGCACATTTATGTGAATCAGAATGTCACAGTTGTTATGTATGAGAAGAGAGGCTGCCTGTACAGCTCCCATATAATTGTCTGTAGTGACGCTACATATATGCTCTGCCTCTCTTTCAATTGCTACAACAGGAATATGGTAGGAGGCAAGGTCCTCGGAAGAAAAGGTATGGCTTAATACAATAAGCCCCTCGATTTTATAAGCCATCAGTTCGTCAAGATACTGCTGTTCCAGTTCTTTTTTATCGCTGTTCACAAAAACAAGGAATTTGTAATGGTAGTCGGAGTAACTGGAGAGGATCTGATTTAACATTTCAGAATAATAGTGAAGATAAAGATTAGGGATGATGATTCCTACAAATTCGCTTTTTCCATTTGCTAGAACTTTGGCAAGCTTATTTTCCTGATAACCTAGTTCATCCAGGGCTCTGGCTATTTTTTCCTGATTTTCAAGGGTGAGAGAATCGGGATTATTAAAATATCTGGAGATAGTTGTTTTGGAAAAATTGGTATATTTTGCAATGTCTGCAAATGTTACTTTTTTTGAATCCATAATATAAATTCCCCCTGCTTTCTGTGATTAATTACAGATAAGTATAGCAAGAATAAAAGTAAAAAGCAATGGGGGAAATAACCAGTTACGGAACCGGTTACTTTATTTTGGGAAATTCATTGAAATCTATTGACAGGCGGGAATTTGAGGTGTAATATCAAAACAAAAGTAACCGGTTACTTTACCGGTTGCATGATCGGTTTACAAAATTAAGGGAAACGGAGGAAAGACAAATGAAGACACCTGCAAAGGGGAAAGCAACAGTAAAGCAGACGGCGGCAAAAAAGCTGGGGTACATCAAGAAAAACTGGCAGTTATATATATTCTTTTTAATGCCGGCTCTTCTTTTGACTGTAATTTTTAAGTACCTTCCAATGGGAGGCGTACTGATTGCATTTGAGGATTACAATGTAATTGATGGAATATTTGGAAGTGAATGGGTAGGGCTTGAGTATTTCCGGAGATTTTTATCTTCGCCTGATTTTATGAATTACCTTATGAATACTTTAAAACTCAGTCTGTTTGGGTTGCTGTGGGGATTTCCGGTTCCGATTATTCTGGCGCTTTTGTTAAATCGTATTCGCCTGGCCGGAATCCGGAAGAAAATTCAGCTTTTAATTTACGCACCGAATTTTATTTCTGTTATTGTTCTTTGTGGCATGGTGCGTATGTTCCTGTCTCCGGTAGGTCCGATTAATCAGGCGCTCGGGATTGACACAAACTGGATGACTATGCCGGAAGCATTCCGCAGTATTTATATTGCAAGCGGAATCTGGCAGACTGCAGGCTGGGCGTCCATTATGTATACGGCGGCTCTTTCCAATGCGAGTAAAGACCTTGAGGAGGCGGCCATTGTGGATGGTGCAAATATTTTTCAGCAGATTCGTTATGTAGAGCTTCCTGCAATTAAAAATATTGTTGTAATTCAGTTTATTTTACAGGCTGGAAATATTATGAGTATTGGATTTGAAAAGGCATATGCGCTTCAGACAGATATGAACATTCCGGCATCTGAAATTTTATCTACATATGTATATAAGATTGGTTTGTTAAATGGAGATTACGGCTATTCAACTGCAGTAGGACTTTTTAATTCGGTGATTAATGTGATTCTTCTGATCGCGGTTAACTGGGTTGTGAAAAAGTTAAATGAAGGCGAAGGATTATAGGAGGTAGTACCGTATGGAAACAAGAAGAAAAATGAAGCTTGGAGCATCGGATAAAGCAATACTGGGAACAGGATATGTTCTTCTGGGACTTTTTGTACTGGCAGTTCTGATTCCGCTTGTATATGTGGTGGCAGCTTCCTTTATGGATCCCAATGTATTAAACAGCAGAGGAATCAGTCTTAATATAAAAGACTGGACTCTGGACGCATACAAAAGAGTTTTGGAAAATGGAATGATATGGAGAGGATTTTTAAATTCCTTTTTTTATTCAGCAGCATTTACTGTAATTTCTGTTTTGGTTACTTTGCTTGCTGCATATCCAATGTCAAAAAAAGAATTTGTGGGAAGAAAGTTTTTTAATACTATCTTTATCATTACTATGTTTTTTGGCGGTGGTCTGATGCCGACTTTCATTTTGATCAATCAGCTTCACATGGTAAATACAATTTGGGCTGTTTTGATTCCGGGCGCATTTAATGTGTGGAATATGATTCTGGCAAGAACGTATTATCAGTCCATTCCAAAGGAACTTCGAGAGGCATCTGCTATTGACGGTGCAAATGAAATTCAGCATTTCTTCCAGATCATGATGCCGGTTTGTAAACCGATTATTGCAGTTCTGGCACTTTATTCTTTTGTTGGAATGTGGAACAGCTATTTTGACGCAATGATTTATTTAAATGATGCAAATCTTCAGCCTCTTCAGCTTGTGCTTCGCTCTATTTTGGTTCAGAATACACCGCAGCCGGGAATGATTGCAGATATTCAAAGTACAGCAGAAATGGCGAAAGTAGCCGAGCTTTTGAAATATGCCACAATTGTAGTATCCAGTCTTCCTCTTCTGGTTATGTATCCGTTTTTCCAGAAGTATTTTGATAAGGGAATCATGGTTGGTTCTGTAAAAGGCTGATGAGAAGGAGGAAAAGATGATGAAAAGAAATAAGAAGGTTTTCGTTGCAGCGGGGCTTTCGGCAGCGCTCATGCTTTCCGTGGCAGGATGTGGAAAAGAAGAGCGTATGAAAGCAAATATTAATCCGGATACTCCTGTTGAGGAGGTAACATTTCCTCTGGAAGAAAAAGCAGAACTGTCTTTTATTACAAATGCTCCGGCAACTTCTACACAGGAACCAAATGAAAGAGAAATATTTAAAAGACTGGAAGAACAGACAAACGTACATATTGACTGGACCTGCTTTGTGGCAGACCAGTTTGCAGATAAGAAAAACCTGGCCCTTGCTCAGTTTGGAAATCTGCCGGACGGATTATTTAACGCAGGAATGAATGAGTATGATTTACTTCGCTATGCAAAACAGGGAATTATTATTCCTCTGGAAAACCTGATTGACAAATATATGCCAAATCTTCAGGCTGTATTTGAAAAATATCCGGAATACAGAACCATGTGTACAGCTCCGGATGGACATATTTATTCTTTCCCCTGGATTGAGCAGCTTGGAGAAGGAAAAGAAGCGATTCAGGCAATTGGAAATATTCCGTACATTAATAAAAAATGGCTGGATTTTCTTGGACTTGAACTTCCGAAAACAACAGATGAGCTTGAAAAAGTTCTGATTGCTTTTCGTGATAACGCAGACGCTCTGGAGGCAGAGTTTCAGATTGAGGGAGATGTGATTCCCATGTCCTTTATTATCAATAATGGCGACCAGGATCCTTCTATTTTAATTAATGGATTTGGGAAAGGATATGGAGATACAGGCGACCATTTTGCGGTGACAGACGAGGGCGAAGTTATTTACACCACTGTGCAGGAAGGCTATAAAGAGGGAATTAAATGGCTTCACAGCCTTGTAGAACAGAAGCTTGTAGACACGGAAGCATTTACGCAGGAGTGGAGTACTTATGTGGCAAAAGGAAAAAGCCACAGATACGGTCTTTGTTTTACCTGGGATATTTCAAATATTGATAACTATAACGATTATGTCATGCTTCCTGCTCTTGCAGGACCGGATGGGTTTGTAAACATTACCCGTCAGAATAACAGTGAAACAAGCGGATTTGACAGAGGACGCTGCGTTCTCACTACAAGCTGTGAAAACACAGCTCTTGCAGCAGCATGGATTGACCAGATGTATGCGCCTATTCAGTCTCCGCAGAACAACTGGGGAACTTACGGGGAAGAAGATTCCTTTAATATTTTTGAAATGGGAGAAAATGAAAAGGGCGAGCCTATGCTTCGGCATATGGATTTAGGCGAAGAATCTCCTGTAGAAGTACGAGAAGCGCAGTCTGTAAACGGTCCGCTTGCTATTTTAAATGAATATTATGGCGAGTATGTGACACAGCCTGCCGATGCAAAGTGGCGTCTTGATAATATGCACGAGACATATTTGAAGGACATGAACAGTAAGTATGTATACCCAAATGTGTTTATGAGTATTGAAGACACAAATAAAATATCACAGTATGACACAGACATCAAAAAATATGCAGAGCAGAAAAAGGCAGACTGGATATTAAATGGCGGTATTGACGAAGAGTGGGACAGTTATCTGAAAAAAATGGAACAGTACGGCCTCTCTGATTATCTGAAAATCAAACAGAAATATTTTGATAAGTACCAGGAATCCTTAAAAGAAGAACAGAAAGCAGAATAAAAGGAGAAGATTATGAGTTTAAAATTAGAAAAAGCTCACAAATACGAAAAAGAAGAAAAACAGAAAATTGCGGCAGAGGAAAAACCGGCATTTCATGTGACACCTCCAATTGGCTGGATGAATGACCCGAATGGATTTTCCTTCTACAATGGAGAAATTCATTTGTTTTATCAGTATCACCCATATACAAGAGACTGGGGGCCCATGCACTGGGGGCATTGTGTATCAAAAGATATGGTGTCCTGGGAAATGCTTCCGGCTGCCATGGCGCCGGATCAGGAATATGATGAGCTGGGATGTTTTTCCGGAAGCGCAATAGAGGCAGATGGAAAGCACGCTCTTATGTATACAGGCGTAAGCAAAAAAACACTTCCTGATGGAACTACACAGGAAAGACAGAATCAGTGTCTTGCATATGGCGATGGAAGAGTGTATGAAAAATTTTCCGAAAATCCTGTGATTACAGGAGAGATGATGCCAAAGGGATGCAGCCGCATTGATTTCCGTGATCCTAAAATATGGAAAGAAGACGGGAAATATTATCTGATTGTGGGAAATAAAAATGACGATCAGAGAGGGCAGGTTGTTCTTTTTTCTGGAGAAACGCCGGAATCATGGAAATTTGAAACCGTGCTTGCAGAAAACAGCACTGGAGAAATCGGAACCATGTGGGAATGCCCTGACTTTTTCGGACTGGACGGCAAACATTTTCTAATCTGTTCTCCGCAGGACATGAAAGCGCAGAAATATGAATTCCATAATGGGAATAATGCGGTGTTTTTCGCTGGAGAGTACGACAAAGATAATCACGTTTTTAAGAAAGAAGCGCCAAAATCTCTTGATTATGGTTTTGATTTTTATGCGCCCCAGACAACAGAGCTTCCAGATGGAAGAAGAATTATGATTGCCTGGATGAAGTCATGGGATGCCTGTGTAATGCCTTTCGGACAGAAATGGCAGGGCATGATGACAATTCCAAGAGAGCTTAAATATATAGATGGAAAATTATATCAGAATCCTGTGGAGGAACTGAAAAATTACAGAAAAAATCCATGTGTAATAAACGGGCAGGAGATTACCGGAGAGATGGAGCTGGACGGTATTTGCGGACGCGTTCTTGATATGACAGTAGAAATCGGCGGAGACGAGTTTGATGAGTTTTCCATTGAGCTTGCCCATAATGAAGAATATACTACAAGCTATACATACAACAGAAAGAAACAGTTAATGACAATAGACAGAACATACTGCGGAGTAATAAGAGATGTCGTATGTCATAGAACATGGAAGCTTCCGGAAAATATGAAAGAAAGCGGAGAAAACCTGAAGCTTCGCTTTATTATGGACAGACAGTCTGTAGAATTATTTGTAAATGATGGTGCTCAGGCAGTCAGTACTGTAATATGTACGCCGCCGGAAGCCGACGGCATTGTATTTTCTTGCGATGGAAAAGCAAAAATAAATATAGAAAAATATGAAATTGCCCTTTAATTGACAGAAGAGCAGGAAATTCGTATAATTTCAAAAGAAATACTTTTGGGAGGATGTTATGAGACAGAGAAATCTGACAGAAGGAAACATTACGAAGAACCTGCTCTTTTTTGCGTTTCCCATGATGGCGGGAAACCTTCTGCAGCAGTGTTACAATATTGCAGATACTCTGATTGTAAGCCGTTTCCTGGGAGCGAATGCTCTTGCAGCAGTGGGCTCGTCCTATACGCTTATGACGTTTCTTACTTCTATTTTGCTTGGTATGTGCATGGGAAGCGGCGCTGCTTTTTCTATCTGGTACGGACAGAAGGATAGGAAACGGCTGAAAGAGGGAATGGTACATGCTTTCGGGCTGATTGCGGCAGTCACCGTTGTTTTGAATATTATTGTTTTTGCAGGGCTTCCGCTTATTTTAAGGCTTTTACAGGTTCCGGCACAGGTAATGCCTTATATGGAAGATTATCTGAAAATTATTTTTGTGGGGATCAGCGCTACTTTTTTATATAACTATTTTGCGGCGCTTCTTCGGGCAATTGGAAATTCTGTTGTTCCTCTTGTTTTCCTTGGTGTGTCGGCAGTTTTGAACATTGTTCTTGATTTTCTCTTTGTGTTTACATTTCAGAGAGGCGTGGGAGGAGCGGCAGAGGCAACCGTCATTTCTCAGTTTGTATCCGGAGTGGGGATTGCGGTCTATACGCAGAAATATTTCCCTGAGCTGCGGGTTTCTCTGAAGGAGATTTGTTTCAGAGGAAAAATGTTGAATGAAATTGCAGGTTTTTCCTTTCTTACCTGTATGCAGCAGTCAATTATGAATTTTGGGATTTTGATGGTACAGGGACTTGTAAACAGCTTTGGCCCTGTTGTGATGGCGGCATTTGCGGCAGCAGTAAAAATTGATTCGTTTGCATATATGCCGGTTCAGGATTTTGGAAATGCGTTTTCTACATTTATTGCTCAGAATTACGGCGCAAAGAAATTTGAGAGAATCCAGAAGGGAATAAAAAGCGCAGTTATGACTTCCGTGCTTTTTTGTGCGGTGATCAGCAGCGCAGTCTTTCTGTTTGCAGAGCCGCTTATGAAAATTTTTGTGAGCGGCACAGAAAAAGAGATTATTTCTGTAGGAGTGGAGTATCTCCGTATAGAGGGAAGCTTTTATTTCGGAATTGGAATTCTTTTCCTTCTCTACGGTCTTTACAGGGCGGTGAAGCTTCCGGGGATGTCAGTTGTTCTTACCATTCTTTCTCTCGGAACGAGAGTTGCCCTTGCCTATGGGTTGTCTGCAATTCCGATAATCGGAGTGAAGGGAATCTGGGCAGCAGTTCCCATTGGCTGGATTCTTGCAGACGCAGTGGGAGTGATTTATTATATAAAAAATAAAGGCAAGATTGAGAAAACTCTTGGAGGAAAAACATGTTAACGGAACAGGAACGTTTTATGAAAGAGGCGATTCGCCAGGCAAAAAAAGCAGAGGCTCTGGAGGAAGTGCCGATTGGCTGTGTCATTGTAAACGAAGGGAAAATCATTGCAAGAGGATATAACAGAAGGAATACAGATAAGAACACCTTGTCTCACGCAGAACTGAATGCTATCAGAAAGGCAAGCAAAAAGCTGGGGGACTGGCGTCTTGAAGGCTGTACTATGTATGTTACTTTAGAACCGTGTCAGATGTGCGCAGGTGCGCTTGTGCAGTCGAGAATTGATGAGGTGGTAATTGGAAGTATGAATCCAAAGGCGGGCTGTGCCGGCTCTGTGATTAATATTCTGGAGATGGAAGGATTTAATCACAAGGTAAAAGTGGTGCGGGGAGTTCTGGAAGAAGAGTGCTCCACCATGTTATCTGCTTTCTTTAAAAAATTGAGGGAAAAGAAAAAGCAGGCAAAAGAAGCAAAAAAAGCAGCGGAAAAAGAAATGCAGATTTGCGGAGAAAAAGAAAATATAGTATGATAAAAGAAAATAAAGATATTATACGAGGAGGAATCATCATGGAATTAGAAGTGTTAAGAAAAGATATGGTAGCGGCAATGAAGGCAAAAGATAAAGTGACAAAAGAGGCAGTTTCCTCACTGATTGCGGCTGTAAAAAAGGCTGCGATTGACGAAGGATGCCGCGATGACATTGCTCCGGAGCTTGTAGACCGTATTATTTTAAAAGAGATGAAGACAGTGAAAGAACAGATTGACACATGCCCGGAAAGCCGTCAGGATCTTCGTGACGAATATCAGGCGCGTTACGATGTGATTGCAAAATATGCTCCAAAACAGATGAACGCAGAAGAAATTAAGGCTGTTCTTGAAGAGAAATTTGCAGATGTTCTTGCTACAAAAAATAAAGGTCAGATTATGAAGGCTGTTATGGGCGAGTTAAAAGGAAAAGCAGATGGAAAAGTGATCAACCAGGTTGTTGCAGAATATTGTAACTAATGGAAAACGGACAAAAGCCGGGGCATGTAATTATGTTCCGGTTTTTTAGAATTCTTTTTTATAAATAAGTCTTGACAAATATAGTGTGGTTTTGTATAATGAACATTGTTCAAGTTGAGGTGATTGAATGAATAAAACAGTAACATCAAAAGAAGAAATTTTAAAAACCAGCCGGAAATTAATACGGGAGCAGGGATGTGCCGCTGTTAATATCCGCTCTGTTGCAGCAGCCTGCGGAGTATCAATTGGTTCTATCTATAATTATTTTGATTCCAAAGCTGCTCTGATAGAAGCTGCCGTAGAGAGTATCTGGTTTGAAATCTTTCATCGACAGGATGAAGAGGAAGTATTTCAGGATACCATAGCATGTATTACCTGGATGTATGAAAGAATGGAATATGGACGCAGACAGTATCCTGGTTTTTTTGTACTTCATTCGCTGGGCTTTATGCAGGAAGATAAATCAGATGGAAAACGACGAATGCAGCAGGCCTGGCAGCATATTTTAGATGGATTGTGTTTTGTTCTGAGAAGAGATAATAAGATTCGACAGGATGCTTTTACAGAACAGTTTACAGTGGAGAAATTTGCAGATGTACTGTTTTCTTTCATGTTGTCTGCCTTGTTTCGGCAGGAATATGATGTGGAGGCTGTGCTGGAAATCATCCGCAGAACGATATATTAAAATTTCCACTTAAGTGTGGGAATTTTTTATCCCGGAAACTGAACAATGTTCATAAAGGAGGCAAATATATGAAAGTAAAAAGAAATACATTGCTGCTCATTGCCTGTTTTGTATGGGGAATAGCGGGATTTAATATACTTCGCATTGGAGTTATGGCATATCCGGTTTATTGCAGCGTATTGAATTTTTTGTTGTCTATATTGGTATTTGCTGTTTTTCAAAAATTTGTTTTTGGAAAATTGGTAAAAAAGCATACTGCCAGAATTACTTCCTATCAAATTGAAGAACGCCATTTCTTTTTGAAATTTTTTGATAAAAAGGCATTTATTATTATGGCAGTGATGATGACAGGCGGAATTGCCCTGAGGGCAAGCGGACTGGCTCCGGAGCGCTTTATTGCGGTATTCTATACTGGACTTGGAGCTTCTCTTCTGCTGGCAGGATTGTTATTTGGCTGTAATTATGGCAAAGCCGTTCTGGCTCATGATTCGGCTCAAAATAAAATGAAAAATAAAGGAGAATAAATTATGCAGGCAATTGTAGAAACATTATTTGATGCAGTCTATTTAATTTCTGTTATTACCATCGGAATTATCATGATTCGTGGCAGTAAGGGAAATCATCAGTTCCGTCTGTTTGGATGGATGGCGGTCGTGTTAGGTGTGGGAGATTCTTTCCATCTTGTTCCGCGTGCGCTGGCTCTTTGTACGACCGGACTGGAAAATTACACAGTTCCTCTGGGAGTTGGGAAATGGATCACTTCTGTTACCATGACTGTGTTCTATGTGTTGCTTTATTATGTATGGCGTCAGAGATACCAGATTAAAGGAAGACAGGGTCTGACAGCGGCCATGTATATTCTGGCAGGTCTTAGAATCATTCTCTGCATGATGCCGCAGAATAGATGGCTGAGTGCCGAAGCTCCTCTTTCCTGGGGAATTTACCGCAATATTCCTTTTGCTCTTTTAGGGCTTTTGGTAATTGTTTTATTCTACCGCAGTGCGAAAGAGCATGAGGATAAAGCCTTTCGTTGGATGTGGCTTACGATTGTGCTGAGTTTTGGATTCTATATTCCGGTAGTACTGTGGGCGGATACGATTCCTATGATTGGAATGCTGATGATTCCAAAGACATGTGCTTACGTATGGACTGTGTTAATTGGATATTCTGCCATGAAACAGGAATGCTGATAACAGAAAATTAAAAGAGTTTCTGACAAACGATTGACAAATCCTCAGAAAACATCTATAATTAAATTCCGCGCAGCCGGGGAGTTAGCGGTGCCCTGTACCTGCAATCCGCTACAGCAGGGGTGATGCCAATCTGAGGACTGTATCCTGCAGAGCTGCCCTTTATAAGTGGCGTTGACGTTTGGGTCTTACGCAACAGGAACCTGTGAACCGTGTCAGGGCAGGAATGCAGCAGCACTAAGCAGGAGCTCTTGTGTGCCGTGAGGGTGCCTGAGCCGAGTTAACTGTAGAGGTAACGTCTGTGGGACCATTTCGAAGTGCGGCGCGCGTAAAAAAGCAATCAGACCAGAGTTTATCCGGAAGGAGAACTCTGGTTATTTTTGTTGTAGAAAACAATAAATTGTTATATAATAACCATTAAGAATTGTGAGTGTGCAGACGGAAAGCACAGAATGGAGGTTATTATGATTAAAAGAATCGGTATGCTGACAAGCGGCGGAGACTGCCAGGCGTTAAATGCAACTATGCGCGGTGTTGTAAAAGGTCTTTCCAATTCTATTGACGAGCTGGAGGTTTATGGCTTTGACGATGGATACAAAGGTTTGATTTATGGAAAATATCGCATGCTTACATCAAAAGATTTTTCCGGTATTCTTACGCAGGGCGGAACGATTCTCGGAACTTCAAGACAGCCGTTTAAGCTGATGCGCGTTCCGGATGAAAAAGGCCTTGATAAAGTAGAGGCAATGAAACAGACATATTATAAGCTCTGTCTTGACTGTCTTGTGATTCTTGGAGGAAACGGAACGCAGAAGACAGCAAACCTTCTCCGTGAGGAAGGGTTAAATATTATACACCTTCCAAAAACCATTGATAATGATATTTACGGAACAGATATGACATTTGGCTTCCAGAGTGCGGTAAATATTGCAACGAATGCCATTGACTGCATTCATACTACGGCAGCCTCTCACGGCCGTGTATTTATTGTGGAAATCATGGGGCATAAGGTGGGAAGCCTGACTCTTCACGCCGGTATTGCAGGCGGAGCAGACATTATCCTGATTCCTGAAATTCCGTATGACATTAAAAAAGTAGTGGAGGCAATCCAGAGAAGAGCAAAGGCCGGAAAGCGCTTTACAATTCTGGCAGTTGCAGAAGGTGCAATTTCAAAAGAGGATGCACAGCTTCCGAAAAAGAAATATAAAGAGAAACTGGAAGCGAGAGCAAAGAAATATCCATCCGTATCTTATGAAATTGCAGACCAGATATTTAAGGAAACAGGAAGTGAAGTGCGTATTACTGTGCCGGGACATACACAGAGGGGCGGTGAGCCATGTGCATATGACCGCGTACTTTCCACAAGAATCGGTGCAGGTGCGGCCGAGGCGATCATTGACGGAGAGTATGGCATTATGATTGGTATTGTAAATGGAAAAATCAAACGTGTGCCTCTGGAAGAATGCGCAGGCAAACTTAAAATGGTAAATCCGAAAGACCAGACAGTAAAGGCTGCCAAACAGATCGGTATCAGTTTTGGAGATTGAGAAAGCACAATCCCTACTTGACGGGACAAGGTGTTTTCACGTATTATAAACAGTGCAGAAAAGACCGCCGCGGGAATTTTTCCGCGGCGGCTGTGCGAATGAGAGGAGAGTGTTATGGGCTACACTGCTCTTTACAGAAAATTTCGTCCTGATAATTTTAACGATGTAAAAGGTCAGGATCATATAGTAAAAACATTGACAAATCAGATTAAAGCAAACCGCATCGGACATGCTTATCTTTTTTGCGGAACAAGAGGTACAGGTAAGACTTCGGTGGCGAAGATTCTTGCAAAGGCGGTAAACTGCCAGCATCCGGTAAATGGAAGCCCGTGTAATGAATGCGAAATGTGCAGGGCGATTCAGGCCGGTACTTCAATGAATGTTATTGAAATTGACGCAGCTTCCAATAATGGTGTGGATAATATCCGTGAAATCCGGGAGGAGGTTACTTACCGTCCTACAGAGGGAAATTATAAGGTATATATTATTGACGAGGTGCATATGCTTTCAGCCGGGGCTTTCAATGCGCTTTTAAAGACTTTGGAAGAGCCGCCGTCTTATGTGATTTTCATTCTCGCAACAACGGAGGCGCACAAAATTCCGGTTACGATTCTTTCCCGGTGTCAGAGATATGATTTCCACAGAATTACCATTGATACCATTGCTTCAAGACTTCAGGAGCTTCTGGCAGCGGAAGGAGTAGAAGCAGAAGAGAAGGCTGTACGGTATGTGGCAAAGGCTGGAGACGGCTCTATGCGAGATGCTTTGAGTCTTCTTGATCAGTGTATTGCCTTTTATCTTGGGGAAACGCTTACTTATGATAAGGTACTGGAGGTATTGGGAGCTGTAGATACGGAAGTGTTCAGCCGTCTTTTGAGAATGGTTTTAAAGGGCGATGTAACAGCAAGTATCCATATTCTGGAGGATTTGATTGTAGGCGGAAGGGAACTCAGCCAGTTTGTAGGAGACTTTACCTGGTATATGAGAAATCTCCTTCTTGTAAAAACATCAGAAAACCCGGAGGAAGCCATTGACGTTTCTTCGGATAATCTTAAGCTTTTAAAAGAAGAAAGCGAGATGACGGACGCGGAGACGCTGATGCGATATATCCGTATTTTCTCAGACTTGTCCAATCAGATACGATTTGCAACACAGAAGCGAGTTCTTGTGGAGATTGCTCTGATCAAGCTTTGTCGTCCTGCAATGGAGACAAACCTGGATTCTGTTCTGGACAGGCTGCGTGTTCTGGAGCGTAAAATAGAGGAAGCTCCCGTACAGCAGGTAATCGTACAGGCAGGTACAGGGATGACTGAGACAGAAAAGACTGCGGCACCGGAGGAACGTAAGCCTCAGAAAGCAGCGCCGGAGGATTTACAGAAAATTGTAGCTGGCTGGAGGGCAATCGTTTCCCAGACAGGAGGAGTTTTCAAGCAGATGCTTCAGAAGGCAGTTCCCAAATATAATGGGGAGACGGGAGAACCGGTACTGTTTGTGGAATTTCAGGATTTTCTGGGACAGTCCTATGTGGATAACCCGGAGGCAAAAGAAGAGCTTCAGGAAATTATTCTGCGGCAGACAGGAAAAATGGTGGATATTCAGATGCTTGTGGCAAACCAGCATCAGCATACAAATCTGTCCCGCATTACGGTAGACGAGGCAATCAGGGAAAATATTCACATGGATGTTGTGACAGAGGCGGATTTGGAATCTGATAAAGAATAAAAGATATGGAGGATATGATTATGGCAAAAAGAGGTGGATTTCCGGGTATGGGTATGCCGGGAAACATGAATAACCTTATGAAACAGGCGCAGAAAATGCAGCGCCAGATGGAAGAGAACCAGAAAGCTCTTGAGGAAAAAGAATTTACTGCAACAGCAGGAGGCGGAGCTGTGGAAGTAAGCATTTCCGGAAAAAGAGAAGTGACAAAAGTAAAGCTTGCTGAAGATGTAGTTGATCCGGATGATATTGAAATGCTGGAAGACTTAATTGTAGCAGCTACAAACGAGGCGCTCAGAAAAGTGGAGGAAGAATCTTCCGCTGTTATGTCTAAACTTACAGGCGGTCTTGGAGGAGGCTTTCCTTTCTGATGGAATACTATAGTTCCCATATTACAAAGCTTATTGAACAACTTTCCCACCTTCCGGGAATTGGAGCAAAATCCGCTCAGAGGCTTGCCTTTCACATTATGAATATGCCGAAAGACCAGGTGGAGCAGCTTACTTCTGCCATAGTGGGAGCAAGGGAAAATGTACAGTATTGTAAAAACTGCTATACGCTTACAGATCAGGAGCTTTGTCCTATCTGCAGCAATTCCAGACGCGACCACAGTACCATCATGGTAGTGGAAAACACAAGAGACCTTGCGGCTTATGAAAAAACCGGAAAGTTTGACGGGGTTTATCATGTGCTTCACGGGGCAATTTCCCCTATGCTTGGAATCGGACCGGATGACATTAAGCTGAAGGAGCTTATGATACGTCTTCAGGAAGATGTAAAAGAAGTAATTATTGCTACAAACTCAAGTCTTGAGGGAGAGACGACAGCTATGTATATCAGTAAGCTGATTAAACCCACAGGAATTAAGGTAAGCCGTATTGCAAGCGGCGTTCCTGTAGGCGGAGATTTGGAATACATTGACGAGGTAACGCTTCTTCGTGCTCTTGAAGGCAGAGTGGAGCTTTAATCGTTGCTGTGAGCAGTAACCTTTAATCTTCAAAAGAAGGAGAGAGAAACTTTGGCAAGAAAAAAAGCGACGTCAAGTGATGTGGCAAAGCTGGCGGGAGTTTCACAGGCAACCGTTTCCATGGTCCTGAATCAGAAGTGCAGTGTTTCTTTTTCGAGAGAAACCGTACGAAAAGTGGAGCAGGCGGCAAAGGAACTGGGATATGAGCTTCCGGGGCGAAGAAACAGAAGAGAAAATAAAAAAGAGAAGCTGATCGTTGTATTTTGTCCTACACTTACAAGTCCCTATTATGTGCTTTTGCTGCAGGGAATTGAATCTGTGGCAAACGAGCAGGGATACGGTGTTTTTATCTGTAATACCCAGAGGGATCCCAAGCTTGAAGAGAAGTACTTAAAGATGATGGGGGCGGTAAAGCCGAGAGGAATTATATATGCCTCCAATCCAAGTCCTGATTTTCAGAAGCAGGTTGAGGAAATGGCGAAAGACATTCCTCTTGTCATTATAAGCAATAAAGAAAAAACAACGACAGTGGATGCGATCAATCAGGATAATACAGTAGTGGGAAAAATGATGGCTCGCCATCTTCTTGATCTGGGGCATAGAGATGTGGCGTTTATTACGCCGCCTCTTACAAAAAGACAGTGGCAGCGCTCCAGGCGAATTGACGGATTTGTTCGGGAGTTTGAAAATGCCGGGCTTAAGGGCCATGTAATTATAAAAGCGGCAGACGAGGCAATGGACCGTAGGAATCCTCGAATGGATTCCGAGTATGCAATGGGCTTTCAGCTCACAACAGAGCTTCTGGAAGAAGGGGCAAGCTTTACGGCAGTTGCTGGACAGAATGATATGATGGCGATTGGAGCAATTGATGCTCTTCGAAAAGCTCGTCTTCATGTTCCGAAAGATGTGTCCGTTATCGGCTGCGACAATATTTTTTATTCAGGGATTGAGAGGATTTCTCTCACTACGATTGATCATTTTGTAGCGTTAAAAGGGCGTGATGCCTGCGATATTATTATCCGAAAAATAGATACGGCAGAAAAGTTCTATATGGATACGCAGCCAACAAGCCTTTATAACATAGAATATACCCCAAAGGTAATTGTCCGAAGGACAACAGGTTACGCCAGAACCTGACTGATATGCAAAAGCATACAAGTAAAATTAAATAAACAGTGAAGTAAAAAATATTAATAATAATAGAACTGCTTTTCCGAAGCATTTGTATGTGTTGATAAGAAAACAGAAAAAGATTATTAATAAAAAATGGGATTATTAATTCTATATTTATTAATAAACTTGTACCCTGTATTGCACTTCCAAAAGAGTTTGCTATAATGAATTTATCAGGAAACAGAACGAAAATTCAAATAAAAATTCAGGAGGAAATAAGGATGAAATTTTTTATTGACACAGCAAAAGTCGAGGATATTAAAGCAGCAAATGATATGGGAATTATCTGCGGTGTTACAACAAATCCGTCCCTTATTGCAAAAGAGGGAAGAGATTTCAATGAGGTTATCAAAGAAATCACCACTATTGTGGACGGTCCGATCAGTGGAGAAGTAAAGGCAACCACAACGGACGCAGAGGGTATGATTAAAGAAGGACGTGAAATTGCGGCCATTCACCCGAACATGGTAGTGAAAATTCCGATGACAGGAGAGGGCTTAAAAGCAGTGAAGGTCCTTGCAGCAGAGGGGATTAAGACAAATGTAACTCTTATTTTCACAGCAAATCAGGCGCTTCTCGCAGCAAGAGCAGGCGCATCATACGTATCTCCGTTTCTTGGAAGATTGGATGATATTTCCACAGACGGAGTTGCGCTGATTCGTGAAATCGCAGAGATGTTTGCAGTTGCAGACATTCCGACAGAAATCATTGCAGCAAGCGTTCGTCATCCTATGCATGTAACAGAGTGCGCTCTTGCAGGTGCAGATATTGCTACAGTTCCGTTTAAGGTTTTGGAGCAGATGCTTCATCATCCTTTGACAGATGCGGGAATCAAAAAATTCCAGGAAGATTACAGAGCTGTTTTTGGCGACAAATAATAATTTCAAAGGAGAATATCATGGAGAAATTAGAACTTCAGAAAATTGCAAACGAAGTCCGAAAAGACATCGTGACAGCAGTCCATGCAGCGAAAGCAGGACACCCGGGCGGCTCTCTCTCTGCGGCAGACCTTTTTACTTATCTGTATTTTGAAGAGCTGAACATCGACCCGAAAGATCCGAAAAAAGCGGACAGAGACCGTTTTGTCCTTTCTAAAGGCCATACAGCTCCGGGACTTTATTCCGTTCTTGCAGAAAGAGGATACTTCCCGAAGGAGGATTTAAAGACACTTCGTCATCTCGGTTCTTATTTACAGGGACACCCGGATATGAAACATATTCCTGGTGTGGATATGTCAAGCGGTTCTCTCGGACAGGGAATTTCAGCAGCAGTTGGAATGGCACTTTCTGCAAAATTAAGCGGAGATTCCTACCGTGTGTATACCCTTCTCGGAGATGGTGAGATCCAGGAAGGCCAGGTATGGGAAGCAGCCATGTTTGCGGGACATAGACATCTGGATAATCTTGTTGTGATTGTGGACAACAACGGACTTCAGATTGACGGTAAAATTGACGATGTATGTTCTCCATATCCGATTGATAAAAAATTTGAGGCATTTAACTTCCATGTAATTAACGTAGAAGACGGAAATGATATGGATCAGTTAAAGGCTGCCTTTGATGAGGCGAGAGCAACAAAAGAGATGCCGGTTGCCATTATTATGAAGACTGTAAAAGGAAAGGGAGTTTCCTTTATGGAAAATGAGGCTGGATGGCACGGAAAAGCTCCGAACGATGAGGAGTATGAAATTGCAATGGCAGATTTGGAAAAGGCAGGTGAAGCATTATGTCAGAAGTAAAGAAAATCGCTACAAGAGCAAGCTACGGAGCAGCGCTCGTTGAACTTGGAAAAAAACATGAGGATTTAGTCGTTCTGGACGCGGACCTTGCAGCAGCAACTCAGACAGGTGTCTTCAAAAAAGAATTTCCGGAACGCCACATCGACTGCGGTATTGCAGAGTGTAATATGGTTGGTATTGGAGCAGGTCTTGCTGCAACAGGCAAGGTTCCTTTTGTCAGTACATTTGCCATGTTTGCAGCAGGACGTGCTTTTGAGCAGGTGCGAAATTCTGTGGCATATCCGAAATTAAATGTAAAAATCGGCGCAACACACGGCGGAATTTCTGTTGGCGAGGACGGAGCAACACATCAGTGCTGCGAAGACTTTGCAGTTATGCGTGTGATTCCGGGTATGGTAGTTGCAAGCCCTTCTGATGATATTGAGGCGAGAGCTATGGTAGAGGCTGCTTACGAGCATGTTGGCCCTGTTTATATGCGTTTCGGACGTCTTGCAGTTCCGGTTATCAACGATAACCCGGATTATAAATTTGAGCTTGGAAAAGGTATTGTTCTTCGTGAGGGAAAAGATCTTACGATCATCGCAAACGGACTTTGTGTTGCACCTTCTCTGGAAGCTGCAGAAAAGCTGGCTGCAGAAGGAATTGATGCAAAGGTGATCAATATCCATACGATTAAGCCTCTTGATGAGGAACTTGTAGTGGCAGCCGCAAAAGAAACAGGAAAAGTTGTAACAGTAGAGGAACATTCTGTAATTGGCGGACTTGGAAGCGCAGTTTGCGAATGTCTGGCAGAAAAAGCTCCTGTTCCTGTAAAACGTATCGGTATCAACGATGTATTTGGAGAGTCCGGTCCTGCAGTGGCTCTTCTTGAAAAATACGGTCTTGATGCAGAAGGCATTTACAAACAGATTAAAGAGTTTGTGTAAAAGCTTTTGCCGGAATCATGCCGGTAATCCCTTTTATGATGGTATCTCCAAGAAAAATAACAGTAGAAAGGTGGTTTGAAGCGTCATCTGCTCCAGAAGCCCTGAAATATTTACGATTCCTGTAATGTGAATATCACCTACAGGAGGAAGTTCTTTCTGAACGCCTGCACCTGGGTAAAGTGCACCATTTCCGATGGTCACATAACCCAGGTGTTTTTTTGTGCCGAGAGCGGCGTCAATGGCAATGACAAGAGCGGACGGGTGAGCCGCTTTGATTCTTTTGTTTGTTTCTGCCAGATTCAGGGCGTGAACAGGTTCTGCAAGAGTTCCGTACACAAAAATCCCGGGAATATGCAGCCTGCTAAGAGAGTGACCGATGTAAGGACCGAGACAGTCTCCCGTCACTCTGTCGCTTCCGATACAGAGAAAAACAAGCTCTGTCCACTTTGATGGATGATGAAGAATACATTTTTTTAAAAGATAAGAAATCTCCGCCGGAGAATCTGTTTTTTTCGTATTAATATAAAAAGCCATAAAAAATCCTTTCGTAGTTCTTTTGCTTTCATCATATCCGAAAAATGGAAAAAATATGCAGCGCGCAAAATCTGTCGCTAAATTATGAAGAAGGGGTATTATAATTTGATAAAATCCGCATTTTCCCTGTGGTATGCTGATACCCGAAGGGGTGATGTAAGATGATAGAAGTTATCTATAAGGAGGAGAAACAGGAAGGGACAGAAATTGTCTCTGTTCCGAGAAACATACGACAGATAGGATTTATCAGCGGAGACTGCCGCATTTACATCGAGGATTATGTATACACGTTTCTTGGACGAACTGCATCATCAGAAAAAATACTGGGGAGTAAGGAAGGATGTGCGGCTGTACTGACAGGAGAAATCAAGTGGCAGGAGGGAATTGCTTACATCTTTGTAAAAGGGGCAATTCTTGCCAAAAATATGGAGGCTGCCAGGGAGCATATTGATTTTTCAGAGGAAATCTGGGCAGATATACATGAGGAGCAGGAAAAATATTTTGAAAATCAGGAGGTAGTAGGCTGGTTTTTTTCCCAAGCGGAGTGTCCTGTTGCTGCGACGGAAGTTTTCACGAAAGCCCATGTAAAAAACTTCGGAGGAGAAAAGGTTCTTATGCTTATGGATCCTGTGGAGCGTGAGGACGGATTCTTCAGATATGAAAACGGAAATCTTGTACGTCAGAGAGGGTATTATATTTATTATGAAAAAAATCCGCAGATGCAGGCGTATATGATTGATAATAATTCAGATATACAGGTGGAAAAGGCAGAGGAAACAGGAGACGATACAGTAAAAAATATACGGAAGATAATAAACGGAAAGAAAAAGGAGGAAGGAACAGAGAAAGAAGAAAAGAAAGAAGAAAAGACATCTGTGTTTTCGTATGCTGCAACAGCTGCGCTTGCTGCGGCAGTCTTTGCCGTGGGTGTGAATTTTTATCAGGATTACAGAGCGGTGAAACAGGATGCGGGAGAAACAGCGCAGGTTTCTTCTGTGATAGAGGCGAAAACAAAGAAAAAAAAGGAGAATCCGAAGCCTTTGCCTACTTCTGTTCCGGCTGTGACTCCCGTATCTACCAAGAAACCATCGGAAACACCTGCGCAAGAAAAAAAGAGAGCAGAGCCTTCGATGCCTGCGGAGATTACGACGATGCCTGTTCAGGAAACGCAGGAAACAGATGGCAGTTCTGTTTACAGGGAAGAGTCTGACGTGAGAAAAGCAAAGAGAAGAGAGGCATTGGAAAAACAGAAAAACACAGAACAGACAGAATATAATATTCCAGAACATGAGGATTCCGGACAGAACAATTCCGCAGGCCAGGAGACAGCAGCAGGGACAAAAGAATCTTATGTTATTCGTCCGGGAGATACGTTATACCAGATTAGTGTTGCACGTTATGGAAGTACAGATGCGATTGAAGAAATATGCCGTTTAAACGGACTTTCAGAACAGGAAATTATTTATCCGGGACAGATAATTGTACTGCCGTAAAAAATTGTGTTATAATGGCGTGTAGGTACACATAAATAATCAGGAGAACAGCGGGAGAAATATGGCAAATACATTAAAAAATATAAAAAAGAGGTACAAAAAGAAAAAATTAAGAGCGCAGAAGGCGAAGCTTTTAAAAGAGCAGCAGGCAGCTTCCGGAAATGAGTATAAGGCGCGGCTTTCCAGACATCGTTATTCAAAAGCGAAAAAAACAGTGCTCACTGCGGCAGCAGTAGCGGGAATTATTTTCGCCGTGCTCTTTTATATGGAAAAAAGAAGCTATCATGATTATAAAACTCTGCAGACAAGCGAGCAGGAGGATATTGTTTCTACAAAGTATGAGGAAATGTCGGGAAAAATCCTACGCTACAGTCCTGACAGCATTTCTCTTGTGTCCGGCAGTCTGGAAACAGTATGGAGCGAAACATGTGCAATGCAGAATCCGGTGGCAGATGTAAATGGGGACAGGGCAGTAGTGGCAGATGTAGATGGAAATACGATTGCAATTTTTGACAGGGAAGGGCTGACTGGAACAGTAACAACTTCTTATACAATCGTAAAAGCAACGATTTCTTCCAGCGGTCTTGTTGCGGCAATCCTGGACGGGGGAGATGAGACCTGGATTAATTTTTACGGATCAGACGGAAGCCTGATTGCAGAAAACCAGACAAAGCTGGAAGATCCCGGATACCCTATGGATGTGGCGATTTCTGATGATGGGACTATTATGATGGTAGCGTACCAGTTTGTGGACGGCGGAGAAACGACAAGTTATGTGGCATTTTATAATTTTGGAGATGTGGGACAGAATGAGGATGACAGGATTGTAAGTGGATACACGTATGACGGAGTCGTAGTTCCTCAGGTGGAATATATCGGTGAAAATCAGTCGGTTGCCCTTCGCGATGACGGATTTACCTTATATGATGGAAAACAGATTCCGAAAGAGGGGAAAACAGTAAAGGTTGAGAAAGAAATTGTGAGCACATTTTTCGATGATGAGATGATCGGCCTTGTATTCAAAAATGACAAAAAAGACAAATTATATACAATGGAAGTATACTCCGCTTCCGGAAAGCTTAAATTTAAAGAAGACTTTAATATTCCTTATACAGAAATCGAAATCAGTGACGGAAACATTCTGATGTACAACAGCTCTCAGATGTGCGTGATGAACAGCCGGGGAGTTGTGAAATATTCGGGAACCGTAGATGGAACGATTCATGATTTCTTTAAGATTGGCTGGAATCGCTATCTTCTTGTACTGGAAAACGGAGTAAACGTGATAAAGCTTTCTTAAAAGCGGGAGGAATGATATGAACTGGACTTGGCTGGGGCTTATTACAGCGGCGTTTCTTGTTTTTTCCTGCTTTGTCGGATTTCAGAGAGGTTTTATAAAGGAAGCAGTATCGACATTTCTTGTGCTTCTTTCATTTGTAGGAGTATGGTTTGTTAATCCGTATGTAAATACATTTATACGGGAAAATACTCCTGTATACAAAGAAATTCAGGAAAGTGTGGAGGAGTTTGCAAAAGAGAAAACAGGCAGAACCGGGGAATCGGGTACAGAGGAAAAGCAAAAAGTTTTGGAAGAGATGGGAGTGCCTGAGATAATTGCAGAAAATATTCTGAAAAACAGCAGTCAGGAGACATACAGTTATCTTTCGGCACGGTCTTTTATTGAATATATCTCGGGTTATCTGGCGACAGTTGTGGTAAATGGGATTTCCTTTTTACTGTCGTTCTTTCTTGTGACGCTTTCCATACGTATGGTCACATACGCTTTAAATCTCATCGCCCGTTTGCCTGTTATTCATGGGGTGAATAAAATAGCAGGAGGGTTGCTTGGAGGGGTAAAGGCAATTCTTTTTATATGGGTCGCCATGCTTATTCTTACGATTTTCTGTGAAACATCGGTGGGAAAAGCAGGATTTGATATGATAGAAAAAGACAATATACTTCGTGCGCTGTATGAGAATAATATTCTGGCAAAGCTGTTTACCGGAATTTTTTACGGACGGTAAATCGAACTCCCCAGGGGAAGCTGCAGCTTCTCCTGGGGAGTTTTTGTTTGATGGAAGCTATATATTCTGCCTGGATTTTACGGCATTGTTTGGTAAAAACTGTTTTTGAGAATATTTTTTGAAAAAACTGTAAAAAAGTGTTGACAGATGGATTTGTCTGTGGTAATCTAATTGAGCTGTCGGAGATAATTGTTTCTGAAAACATGAAAAA
>UQJE01000004.1 GCA_900541345.1 uncultured Blautia sp. | reverse complement strand
AAGAAACAAAACCGGAACTTGAAGGTTTTGAAAAAGGTCAGGAAAGTGAACTGGGCGCTGTTAACGTTATGACTGGCGTTTACACAGGCCGTTCTCCTAAAGACAAATTTATCGTTATGGACGAAAATTCCAAAGATACTGTATGGTGGACTTCTGACGAATACAAAAACGACAATCACCCGGCATCCCAGGAAGCATGGGATACTGTAAAAGACCTTGCATTAAAAGAGCTCTCCAATAAAAAACTCTACGTTGTAGACGCATTCTGCGGTGCCAACAAAGATACACGTATGGCAATCCGTTTTATTATGGAAGTAGCTTGGCAGGCTCATTTTGTTACAAATATGTTCATTCAGCCAACAGCAGAAGAGCTTGAGAACTTTGAGCCTGACTTCATCGTATACAATGCTTCTAAAGCAAAAGTTGAAAACTTCAAAGAGTTAGGATTAAACTCTGAGACAGCAGTTATGTTCAACATCACAAGCCGCGAGCAGGTTATTGTAAACACATGGTACGGCGGAGAAATGAAGAAAGGTATGTTCTCCATGATGAACTACTACCTTCCATTAAAAGGAATCGCTTCCATGCACTGCTCTGCAAACACAGACTTAAACGGCGAAAACACAGCAATCTTCTTCGGTCTTTCCGGAACAGGAAAAACTACACTTTCCACAGACCCGAAACGTCTTCTTATCGGTGATGACGAGCACGGCTGGGATGACAATGGTGTATTCAACTTCGAAGGCGGATGCTATGCAAAAGTTATCGACCTTGACAAAGAGTCTGAGCCAGACATCTACAATGCAATCAAACGCGATGCCCTTCTCGAGAACGTAACTCTTGATTCTGAAGGAAAAATCGACTTTACAGATAAGAGCGTAACAGAGAACACTCGTGTTTCTTACCCGATCAACCACATCGAGAATATCGTTCGCCCTGTTTCTTCCGCTCCGGCAGCAAAAGAAGTTATCTTCCTGTCTGCAGATGCTTTCGGCGTACTGCCTCCAGTATCTATTCTGACACCAGAGCAGACACAGTACTACTTCCTTTCTGGATTTACAGCAAAACTTGCTGGTACAGAGCGTGGAATCACAGAGCCTACACCAACATTCTCTGCTTGCTTCGGACAGGCATTCCTGGAACTGCATCCTACAAAATATGCAGAAGAGCTTGTTAAGAAAATGGAAAAGAGCGGCGCTAAAGCTTACCTGGTAAATACAGGATGGAACGGAACAGGAAAACGTATCTCCATTAAAGATACACGTGGTATCATCGATGCAATCTTAAACGGAGATATCTTAAAAGCAC
Organism: uncultured Blautia sp.; assembly: GCA_900541345.1. Lineage (GTDB taxonomy): Bacteria > Bacillota > Clostridia > Lachnospirales > Lachnospiraceae > Blautia_A. Next base: position 54,983 of record UQJE01000004.1, on the reverse strand, counting down.
CAACAAAGAAGATTCCGCACTTCAACTTCGAAGTACCGACAGAGCTTCCAGGTGTTGACTCCAACATCCTTGACCCACGCGACACATACGCTGACGCTTCCGAGTGGGAGACAAAAGCAAAAGACTTAGCAGCAAGATTCGTTAAGAACTTTGCTAAATACGAAGGAAACGAAGCTGGTAAAGCATTAGTTTCTGCTGGTCCTCAGGAATAATTTATATTCAGACAAAAAATCCCGGCTGTTAATCCAGCCGGGATTTTCTTTGCTCTTCATTTGTATTTTAATCTTTATTTCTGTAAAAGGCAAACTGTTTCACAGTGTTCCGTAAAGCCAAACATATCTACAGGCTGTATTTCCCTAACCTTGTACCCCTTCTTTACAAGATATTTTAAGTCCCTGGCAAGTGTCTCAGGGTTACAGGAAATATAAACAATTTTTTTCGGCGCCAGTGTAACGACAGAGGAAAGAAATTTTTCATCGCTTCCTGCACGAGGCGGATCCATAAACACAACATCTGCAGTCTCTCCCTGTGCCGCCATCGATTCCATAAATACGCCTGCATCATTTTCATAAAAAGAAATATTAGAAATTTTATTTTCTCTTGCATTGATTTTTGCATCACGGACTGCATCCTTATTCAGCTCAATTCCAATAATCTCTTTTGCATGTTTTGACGCAATCATTCCAATGGTACCGATTCCGCAGTAAGCATCAATTACTCTCTCTTTTCCTGTAAGCCCTGCAAGACGTACCGCTTCTTCATAAAGAACCTCTGTCTGTACAGGATTCACCTGATAAAAAGATTTCGGGGAAATTCGGAAAGAACAGCCGCATAATCTGTCCCTGATAAAGCCCTTCCCGTAAATTACAATTTCCCTTTCTCCAAGAACCATGCTTGTTTTCTTATCATTAATGTTTAAAACAATAGTAGAAATCTCTGGATGCTCTTTACGAAGAGCCTTGACAAAATTATTTTTTGATGGAAAAACAGGAGAACCCACTACAAGTACTACCATAATCTCGTTTGTCTCAAATCCTCTTCTCACCAGAACATGCCTGAGAAGCCCATAGCCTGTATCTTCATCATATGTTTTTATTTTAAAGGATTTCAGCATTCCCCTTATCGTGCGAATAATTTCCTGGCTTTTTTCATCTTCTATCATACAGCTTTCAATGGGTACTACTCTGTGGGATTTGGCCTCATACGTTCCGGAAATAATATTTCCTTTTCTGTCCCTGTCAAAAACTGCATGAACCTTATTTCTGTAATGATAGGGATTTTCCATTCCCTTTATTTGCTTTACTTTTCCAAATCTTCCAAGCAGTTTTTCTTCCTGCTTCTGTTTCTTCTTTAACTGCTCCTCATAAGACAGCCCCTGATACTGACAGCCTCCGCACTTTTTCGCATGAGGGCAGATAGTAATATCTCCCCCGTTTGTTTTCTTTCTCTGACTTTCTGTAGTTTTCATTTATTTCTCCTCTTTCATACTTCTTTCTTCGCTTCATTCACAGCTATTTCATAGGCTTCCTGATAAGAAATCCCTGTTTTTTTACAAAGCTCTGCCAAACTTTCATATTCTGGATAAAAATATACCGCATTCCCGTCCCTGCATATCTTCACAAGAACCTTACCGAAACTTGTATCTATTTTTCTTAGTTCCCTCTCAAGAACCGTTCTTTTCATCGCTGTTCTTCGGATTCCGATAGTAGTTGTTTCTCTGAAAATAATCTGCTCCAGATTCTCTCTGTCCTCTTCCTTACAAAGAGCGCTTAGAATCCACGCAGGACGATTTTTTTTCATAAAGACCGGTACATAATACACATCTCTTGCCCCTGCTTCCATAAGAAGTTTCATGGCATATCCAAGGGCTTCTCCTGTACAGTCGTCAATATTTGCCTCAAGCTTACAGATGGTATCTTCCTTTTTTTCCTGTTCTGCCTCTTCTTCAATTACCATTGCCCGGAGAATACCCGGACAATCATACTCGCGTTTCCCTGCTCCGATTCCTGTTTTTATGACAGAAAAACGCTCCGGAAGTCTCTCTTTTGTCCGAACAGCCGCTGCAATGGCTGCCCCTGTAGGCGTTACCAGCTCTCCCTTCACATCTGTGACTTTTATTTTCAGCCCGTTTTGAGCTGCTACATTTAGAACAGCAGGAACCGGAACCGGAAGTATTCCGTGCTGACAGCGAACGGTTCCCCTCCCCTCCCAAAGCTCCGGTATGATTACTTCGGTTATATTCAGATTGTCGAAACATACAGCTGCCGCCACAATATCCACAATGGAATCAACTGCCCCAACCTCATGAAAATGTACTTCTTTCACCGGGACATTATGAGCTGCTGCCTCTGCCTCTGCAAGTATAGAAAAGATTTTTATTGCAAGATTTCTCGCCCTTTCCGTAAGATTTCCCGCATTGATTATTTCTTTTATTTCCTTTATTCCTCTGTGGAGATGATCGTGACTATGTTCTTTATGGCTACTTTCTTCATGAATATGCTCCTGTGAATGGTTCCCCATTTTACAATGACTGTTCCCATGAAGATACTCCATATCATGATCATGGTTTTCATGTTCTTTATCAAGAATTACATGAAAATCACATGCCTCAATTCCTGATTTTTTCACTTTTGTTATCTCTGTTCTATATCCTGTAAGCGGGAGACTTTTCAAAGTATTTTCAAGTATATCTCTGTCTGCTCCAAGATCAAGGAGCGCCGCCACTGTCATATCACCGCTGATTCCGGAATAGCATTCCAGATATAATGTATTTCCCACTATTCTTTCTCTCCTTCCCCTGCCGCAAGACGATTGATCTGTGTTGCAAGATAACCGGCTCCATAACCATTATCAATATTTACTACTGCCACTCCATTCGCACAAGAGTTAATCATCGTAAGAAGCGCTGACATACCTCCAAAATTTGCTCCATATCCTACAGAAGTGGGAACAGCGATTACCGGTCGGCTGACAAGCCCTCCCAGAACACTTGCAAGCGCCCCCTCCATTCCCGCCACTGCCACAACACAGTTTGCCTTCTGTATTTGTTCCAATCTTGAAAATAGTCTGTGCATTCCACTGACTCCTATATCGTAAATCCGCTCCACCTTTGTCCCAAAATATTCTGCTGTCTGCGCCGCTTCCTCTGCAACGGGAATATCTGCGGTTCCTGCAGTACAAACTACAATATTTCCATTTTTTTCTTTCTCTTTTGTACATATTTTTAGAATGCGGGACACGGAATCATATTCCGCCTCCGGAAAACGCGCCTTTATAAGCGCATATTGTTTTTCTGATGCCCTTGTTCCAAATACTTCTCCGTATTCCTTATATAAACGTTCATATATACTCAAAAGATGCTGGTCTGCCTTTCCGCTGCAGTAAACCACTTCCGCAAATCCGGTTCGGTTTTTCCGCCCGGTATCAAGCTTTGCATATTCCAGCTCCTCATAGCTTTCTTTTTTTAATAAAGTTTCCGCCTCTTCTACAGTTACATTTCCATCACGCACTGCCTCCAGAAGTTCCTGTACTGTCATTTATTCTGTCTCCCTTTCCGGTAATCATTTCTCCTAATAATATACGATAAATCCCCTCTGTTGACAAGAGCCATGAGGCTGTTTCAAACAGCTTCATGGCTCCTGTGATTCACTTTATGCTTTCTGAATGTATTTAGATTCCAAGCGCAATTTCCATCATCTTATTAAATGATGTCTGGCGCGCTTCTGCAGAAATTGCTTCTTCTCTATAAATATGGTCTGAAATTGTTAAGATTCCAAGAGCCTCTTTGCCTGCACGTGCTGCTGTCATAAACAAACCTGCACATTCCATTTCTGCACAGAGAACTCCCATTTTTCTCCAGCCATCAGATGCCTGCTTATTATCGTTGTAGAATACATCAGAGGAAACTACATTTCCTACTCTTACAGGTGTTCCCTGCTCTTTTGCAACTTCTACTGCTCTTGATACCAGATTGTAGCTTGCAGTTGGAGCAAAAGTACCCGGAAGACAGAACTGACTTCCGAAATTAGAGTCTGTACAAGCTCCCATTGCAATGATAACATCCATTACATTTACATCATCCTGAAGCGCTCCTGCAGAACCAATACGGATAATACGATCTACATCATAGAAGTTATAAAGCTCATAGCTGTAAATTCCGATGGACGGCATTCCCATACCGCTTGCCATAACAGATACTTCCTGTCCTTTGTATGTTCCTGTATATCCAAGAACATTACGAACTGTGTTAAAGCATACCGGATTCTCAAGATATGTTTCCGCAATATACTTCGCACGAAGCGGATCTCCCGGCATTAAAACCTTCTTTGCAATATCTCCTTTTTTTGCTGTGTTGTGTGGTGTTGGAATACACATAATACATTACCTCCTGTTATACATTTTTGTTATATCTCTTTTATTAATAAAAAATCTCCGCTTTTCCTCTTCCTCTTTCAAGAAGAGTTTTCTGAAGACGGATTCCCATTTCCATAAGCGCTTTTGTGTCCATTTTTAAAACGCCGTCATATTTCAGAAATTCACCTTTCACCATTGTATATTTTACATTTCGGCTGTTGCTGCTGTATAAGATACTGGAAATTGGATTATAAAACGGAAAGGTATCCATCTGATATAAATCCCAGATAACAAGGTCCGCCGGAGCGCCCTCTTTCAAATATCCTGTTCCAAACGGAAACGCCCTGTGTCCTGCCATCAAATGTTTCCAGATTTCTTCTCCTGAAAATGCAGAAGCATCATCTGCCTGAAACTTTCCAAGAAGCCCGAAAAGTCTTGCCTGCTCCACCGGATTCAAAGTATTGGAACTTGCTGCTCCATCTGTTCCGAACCCATAGTTAAGCTTTGGATAAAGATCAAAAAACTTTCCTCTTCCTGATGCAAGCTTCATATAAGTTTTCGGACAAAACGCAAACCAGGTATCATTCTTTATAAACTTAAGATCTTCTTCCTCAATCCAAAGTCCGTGCCCTACAAGGACAGGAAGGTCAAATCCTCCTGCTTCTGCCATGACTCCAAATGGAGTAAGACCTGTTTTTTCCCTTGTTTTTTCTACCTGTGGCTCCTCCTCTGAAATATGCATATGAAGAGGTACCTGTAATTTTTTTGCTTCGTCTACAATCTGCCCAAGGGTAGTATCCGGGCAGGTATATACCGCATGAGGTCCCATATGGAAAGAAATTTTGTCAGAATCGGCTCTATGATCTCTGATAAATTCTGTAACCTGAGAAAGTCGTTCCGGAAACTCTTCTGTTGCACCAAAAAGGGTCGGTGCAAGATCCCCTCTGATCCCTGTTTCCTTTACAGCTCTTAAAACATGCTCTTCCCCGAAATAGTGATCTGCAAATACAGTTACACCGTTATTCAGCATTTCTGCAATTCCAAGAAGTGTTCCTGTATATACATCCTCATTTGTCATTTTACTCTCATACGGCCATATCATCTCATTGAACCAGGCATCTGCTGTCACATCTTCTGCAATCCCTTTAAAAATATTCATGGCTGTGTGTGTATGAAGGTTTGGAATACCGGGTGTCACATAAAATCCGGAACAGGAAATTACTTCTTTCGCTTCCGGAAATTCTTCTTTCCCCGCTTCCGCTATTTTTTCGATACGTCCGTTTTTAATATATACATCCTGATGAAGCGTACACTGTCCGTTTTCATCAAGAAGAGATGCATCTTTTAATAAAACTGCTTTTTCCATGTCTGTTCCCTTTCATTTTATTATTGCAAGACGTTACAAACTGTGTTAGCATAAATCTGTTGCCATACCGGCAAAATCTCTTTCATAAGGAGTATACCAATGAAAAAAGTTCTAGTCATCGGTTCTACCGTAGTAGATGTTGTCGTAAATCTTGTGGATCATCTTCCTAAAACAGGTGAGGACGTTCATATCAGAAGCCAGCACATGTCCCTTGGAGGATGCGCCTACAATGTGTCGGATTCCATCCGTCACTTTCAGGTTCCCTACATTCTTTTTTCTCCTATAGGAACCGGAGTTTACGGGAATTTTATAAGAGAGGAGCTTCATATACGTGGAATTTCTTCTCCCATTCCAACTCCGGAAAAAGAAAACGGATGCTGCTACTGTTTTGTAGAAGATACAGGAGAACGCTCCTTTATCTCATACCACGGAGCAGAATATCTTTTTGAAAAAGAATGGTTTTCCCTGATTCCACTTGAGGCTATTGACTCCGTATATATATGCGGTCTCGAAATCGAAGAAACTACAGGAGAAAATATTGTTGAGTTTCTGGAAGCCCACGAAGAACTTACTGTTTACTTTGCCCCCGGTCCAAGATTAACTGTAATTAATCCGAAACTTGTGGAACGGCTTTATCGCCTCTCCCCTGTGCTTCACCTTAATGAAACAGAAGCACTTTCTGCAAGCGGAAAATCCAATATACAGGATGCTGCAGCTTTTCTGTATACCCAAACAAACAATACGGTAATTATCACTCTGGGAGAAAAAGGCTGCTTTTTCTTTGATGGAAAAGAATCTGATACAATCCCTCCCGTACCTGCGGTTCAGGCAGATACCATAGGTGCCGGAGATTCTCACATAGGCTCTGTCATTGCCTGTTTAAAAAAAGGCGATTCTCTTAGGACAGCCATTCAAAAGGCCAACCGAGTTTCTTCTGCTGTTGTCTCCTCATCAGGAGCACTTCTGTCTGATAATGCATTTGATAAGCTGGGGCTTCTTTAAAAGAAGCCCCTGTTTTTATTTGCCGCTTAAACGCTCTTTTTTCTTTTTCTGAGAATAATAATACACTCCAAGACCTATCAGAGTTGTAAGGTATGGAACCATAAGAATAATTTCATACGGCATCATCGCTGTAAGCTGCATTACATTTGCAAGTGCCTGTGCCACACCAAAGAGAAGGGATACAAGAAGCCCTCCTATAGGTGTATTTCCACCCATACTTGCCGCTGCAAGAGCAATGAAGCCACGTCCGCCTGACATATCTTTCGTAAACATATTCATGTATCCGCCTGACAGATAAAATCCGCCAAATGCAGCAAGTGCTCCGCTGATTACCAGAGCTATATACTGCATTTTTCTGGAATTGATTCCTACGGATTCTGCAGCATCTTTATTTTCACCTACAGAACGAATAGATAAGCCCAGCGGTGTTTTATAAAGGAATAAATGCAGAAGAATTACCGCAAGTATCGCAAGCCAGGTAAGCACATTCTGTCCTGACAGAATTTCACCGATAAATGGAATTTTTTCAACAAACGGAATGACAACATTAGGCGCAGATACGCTTCTTACAGATGTAGATACACCTCTGTCTCCTGAAAATGCCACAAGAAGAAGAACCGTTCCTCCCGTTGCTGCCAGATTTATGGCTATTGCCGCCAGAATCTCATCCGTCTTTAAATTCAGAACGAAAAATGCCAGAACAAGACCAATCAAGCCTCCTATTACAACTGTAATAAGCAGTCCCAGCCATGCACTGTGCGTCAATGAAGAAAATATAACTCCAAATAATGCTGAAAAGAGCATGATACCTTCCAGAGCCATATTGGTAATTCCGGATTTTGCTGCAATGGCCGCAGCCAGAGTTGCAAACAAAATAGGGGTGGCAGCCCTTAATATGGCGCCAAAAAAATCCGGAGATAAAATTGCATTCCACATATTATGCCGCCTCCTCTTCTTTTAATGCTGCCTTTGCTTCTTTTGCAATCAGCTTATGTTTATACTTGCTTAAGAACTGTTCCGCTACTACAAGCAGAATAATAATACCCTGTGTGATCTGTACAATTTCCAATGTAACATCTGTTCTTCTTGCCATAATAGAAGCTCCTGTTCTTAAATAAGCCAGGAAAAGAGCTGCAAATGGAGTATATAACGGATTCTTTTTAGAAAGTGTACAAATAATAATCGCATCCCAGCCATATCCCAGAAGAGAAGTCCACGTAAATCTCTTATATATCGGGCTCAGCATTTCCACACCGCCTCCGAGACCTGCAATAAATCCTCCAAGAAGCTGAGAGATTAAAATAACTTTTACAATGCTGATACCGGAATACTTTGCAAATTCTTCGTTTTCACCTGTAAGACGAAGCTCATATCCTGTTTTTGTACGATACAGGAAAAAGTATCCAAACACAGCAACTGCAAGAGCTATGACAATTCCAAGATGGACACGCGTTCTGTCAATTAAAACCGGAAGCTGAGAAGCTTCACACAGTTTATAGGATGCTGCACTTGCTTTTGGATCACCAATTACATTATTCAGCATATAGTTTCCAAAATAAAGAGCAAGATAGTTAATCATCAAAGAGGATACCAGCTCACTTGCTGTTGTTGTAATTTTCATAATTGCCGGAATTGCTGTAAAAAGAGCACCCACAAGACCAGCACAAAGAAGTGCTGCCACAGGAGAAATCACATTTCCTGTAATATAAATCGCAACACAGGAAGCAATCAGACCGCCTACATGAAACGCGCCTTCACCAGCAAGGTTGATCTGATTTGCAGAAAACATAATACAAACACCGGTTCCTGTAAAAATAAGAGGAATCATGGACTCTACTACATTTCCCATATTTCGCTTACTTGTCAGCGGCCCGGTCAAAAGATATTTAATCGCTTCTACCGGCTGATCACTTACCATAAAAATAATTCCAAAAGAAATGGCAAGAGCTATTAACACAGAAAGAATAGTTCTCAGAACATCAAATCTTTTAGCACTACTCATACATGACTCCCTCCAATACATCATCTTTCTTAATGCCGAGCATATGCTGGCCAAGTTCATCTTCTGTCACTTTTTCCACGTCATTAAAGAAGCCTGCAAATTTTCCTTTATACATAACAGCCAGACGGTCGCTTAAAGAAAAAATTTCTGTCAGATCTGCTGAAATTAAAATTACTGCACAACCGGCATCACGGAATTCCAGGAGACGTTTTCTGATAAACGCAGCTGCTCCGACATCAATTCCACGTGTTGGCTGATTGGCGATAATAATATCCGGTTCTGTAGAAAATTCTCTTGCAACAATAACTTTCTGAATATTTCCACCGGAAAGCATACCGACATTTTGCTTTCTTGATTTACATTTTACAAGATATTCTTTAATCAACTCATCGCTTCTATTATCCATTACTTTCTGTTTCATAAAAAATCTGCCGGAATACCGGGAGTCTCTGTACTGATTAGAAAAAAGATTTTCTTTGATACTCAATGTTTTTGCACATCCGGTTGTCATACGGTCTTCCGGAATATGGGCAAGCTTCATGTCACGAATATCACGAATAGATGCCTGCGCAATATCTTTTCCCTTAATCTGAATACTTCCCTTGTATTTCTTATTCAGACCGGTAATCGTATCAATCAGCTCTGTCTGTCCATTGCCCTCTACACCTGCAATTCCCAGAATTTCCCCGCCTTTTAAGTCAAAAGAAAGGTCATCTACCTTCATAACCCCCTGAGAATTGTGAACGGTAAGATTTCTGACTTTCAAAAATATATTATCAGAAAGATGCTGTTCATTTTTATCAAATTGGAGAGAAACTTCATGACCTACCATCAGCTTGGACATTTCCTGTGTAGTAATATCTGCTACTTCATAAGTACCCATGCTCTTTCCATTTCTCATGATGGTAGCCCGGTCACATATTTTTTTGATCTCGTCCAGCTTATGTGAAATAAAAATAATCGTATGACCTTTTTCTTTCAATTTTAAAAGCTGTACAAAAAGCTCTTCTGTCTCCTGTGGTGTTAAAACGGCTGTCGGTTCGTCCAATATTAAAATTTCCGCACCTCGATACAATGCCTTTAAAATTTCTACTTTCTGTTTAATACCAACAGGAATCTCTTCTACTTTTTCATTTACATTAATATCAAAATTATATTCTCTTGCAATATCCTGCGCAGCCTTTACTGCCTTTTCCATATCAATGAAAATACCTTTTTTCGGTGCAACGCCGAGAATAATATTTTCTGCTACAGAAAGAGATGGAACCAACATAAAATGCTGATGAACCATACCAATTCCTTTGCTGATGGCATCCTGAGGCGACTTAATCGCCGTTTTCTGTCCATTCAGGATAATTTCTCCCTGATCCGGAGATTCAATTCCAAAAAGTACCTTCATAAGAGTACTCTTTCCTGCACCATTTTCTCCTAACAGAGCATGAATTTCTCCTTTTCTAAGTTCCAGGGATACATCTTCATTTGCAACCACACCATTTCCGTAAATCTTCATAATGTGATTCATTTGTAATACCACTTGACTATCCAAATTCCTTCACCCCGTCTCTCTTTATTTAAAGGTTTAAAAAGGAAAATCCAGTTCCAGATAAATACCGGGACTGGATTCTCCATGACATTATTTGTTTATTTTACTTTTACAGAATCAATTAATGCCTGAATGTCATCTTCACTCATCGCCTCATCTCCGAGCGCTGTAGGAACTGTGATTTCGCCATCAACAATCTGTTTTTTCAGTTCTTCAACCTTAGTACGGATTTCTTCCGGAACTGCCTCTTTGTAGTGGTCATCTTCTACGAGTTCTACGCCGCTTTCTGCAAATCCGAGATACTCAAGCTGTCCATATTCCAGTTCGCCTTCCATATCCATCTTAATCGCACGAATCAGGGAATTACCTACATTTTTAATGGCAGAGGTAGGAATGTTAGCTGCGTAATCCGGAAGAAGAGCTGCCTGGTCAGAGTCTACCCCAAATGCGTATCTGTCAGAATCTACTGCTGCTTCAATCTGTCCAAGTCCAGCGCTTCCTGCTACGTTAAATCCAACGTCAGCTCCATTCTGATACTGTGTCAGTGCCATATCTTTACCTGCTGCAGAGTCATAGAAGTTACCTACATATGCAAGTGCAACCTGAATTTCTTCGTCTACATCTTTTGCTCCCTGAATGTATCCTACCAGGAAGTCTTTAATAACAGAGTTTTCCATACCGCCTAAGAATCCGATTACCTTGTTGGACGGATCCACTTTATCAAGTGTCTCATCTGTTGTCATCATGGCTGCTGCAGCACCTACAAGATAAGAAACTTCGTTCTGTTTGTACATAACATTATAAACATTCTCGCCGCCCTCTTCAAAGTTAAATGCCTCATCAAAGTAAATAAATTTCTGATCCGGATAATCAGCAGAAGCATTTGTAAGAGCCTCTAACAACTGGAATGTACCTACGATAATAACATCATAAGAACCATCATCACAATAATCGTAAAGAGTAGGTTCCCATTTTGCCTCATCGGCTGATGTTGCACCCATCTGCTCTACTTTGAATGTAAATTTGTCTTCTCCCAGTTCTTCCTGAAGCTTTGTAAGACCTTCATTTGCAGAATCGAAGAAAGACTTGTCTCCAAGTGTACCATTGATCAGAAGGGCAGCCTTATACGGCTCGTCCTCAGCATAAACCGGTACTGTCACTGCTCCTGCTGATACCACCATTGCGGCAGCTACTACTGTGCTTAATACTCTTTTTTTCATTTTTTTTCCTCCTTTATTTGTAAGCTTTTTTTATACTCCATAAAGTATCATTGATCAGTTCATCCATGCTCATAGATTTAAAGCGGCCTCTCATATAAGTATCAAGGCGCTCAAACGCCGGATGAATCAGTTCTTTTGGAATGATACGCATTCCCTTTTGAATCGCAAGAACAGGCATGATCATGCCCGCATTACAGTCCACATCAATTCCACACATAGTTATAATATGAAGTGTCTTCTGGAAATCACCCTCTCCATAATAAAGAGCAATAATTTCACAGCACGCATTTGGATAAGCATGAATCCAGTTATAACGTTTATATTTTTCCTGGCAAAGAAGAAGTGCTTCCTCCCAAGTTTTCTGCTCTTCACAGCATTTCCATGCAAAGGAAACAACAGAATAATACTCACTGTCCTCTGGTATCATAGAAATCGCATTTTTTACAATCGTTTTTATATCGGATTCCACAAAAGCCATAGAAGTCATAACAGCATTGAATACTTCTCCCAGAATTCCGTTAGCCGCATGAGAAACTTCTCCGTCCTTCCATGCAAGCTCTGCCGCCAGGCAAGGATCTCCAGGCGCTACCATACCACAGATACCGGCACGCATCTGTGCACCAATCCACTCATTAAATGGATTTCTGTAAGTTCCGCTTTCCGGAGGGAAAATTCCGTTTTTTATATTACGGATTGCAAGCTCTTCTGCAGACCAGCCACATGGAATCAATCCAACCCAGGAAAGAGCAATATCTTCTGATGTTACTTCATATCCTTTTTCTGAAAAAGCATCTAAAAACGCAAGCTCAAATGTAATATCATCATTATACGTATTTGGTTCTCTCAGGTATCCTGTTACATCCCCAAACGCTTTTTTCAGATTTTGGAACGTGTAACCTTCCACCATAGTTCCCATTGCCCCACCAACCAGCTGTGCTGTCCATGATGCGCGAATCTGCTCTTTAAATTCTTCTGATTCTACATTTACAGGTACAGCTTCCGGAAATTGTACTTTTTCTCTGTACTGCTCAAAAGAATGGTACACTGTATAGTCCCAGTAAGAAGAAGTTTCATCTTTCTCTGCTTCTGCGAGTTCTCTCCGCATAAGAGCTGAAATCTGATGCAGCTTTACAAAATCTTTTTTCTCATTTGCCTGCAGTCCCTCTTTAAGCAGTCTGTAACCTTTCTCACTTACACGATACCCTCTGTTTTCCAGTGCCTGTACAGCAGCCACCATAATTTTCTCCGGTGCACCGGAACCTGGTACATTGCTTCCCCAGTCAAGAGACAGATTGTCATCATAAAAAGCGGACACATCTACGTTGTCTGTCCATGTTTGTTCTTCTTCACTTCGAATGACAGGCTGTGCATTATTATAAACATCCTGTGCCATTTCCCAAGCTTTCATTGATTTCCTCCGTATTTGTCTTAGTTTTTTCTGGTTTTCTTTTGTTCTTATACACAATTCTTTTTTAATAGTTCTATTTTACAATAGAATCTCGGAAATTTCCACACATTTTTCAGATTTTATAAAATATATTATTTATCCATATGAACTCTTGCCTTTTTTTTCCATATATGTCAATATAGAAACTAACAATTCTATTAGGAGGTACTTGTATGTATGCTTTTTTTACTCTCATTGCCGGCGCCTGTCAGTCTGCTATGGCAAGCCTGAATGGTATGCTCACAGAACATCTGGGAATGTTTGGCATGAGTCTTATGGTTCACGCAATCGGCGGAATCCTTCTAATTCTTTATATTAAATTTTTCGTTCATGAAAAACTTAAAATTACAGGAATGCCCTGGTATCTTTACTCTGCCGGTTTTTTTGGAATCTTCCTTGTTGCAAGTTCCAGTTATTGTATCGGTGTTCTTGGTGTTTCTGTTATGACTTGCTTATCCGTAACAGGACAGCTTGTCATTTCTGCAGTCATCGACCATTTTGGCTGGTTCGGTGTGCCCAGGATTCCATTTAATAAAAAAAGGATTCCCTGCTTCATTATGATTCTTACAGGATTGATTCTTGTAAATATCGCCTGAGCATTCAAACAGAAAGGAGATTTTCTTATGGCATTTGTACTGACACTTGCATTTGTAAACGGATGCGCCACAGTTATATCTAAGATGATTAACTATCGTTGTACTAAAATACTTGGCACATACAATGGCTCTCTTGTAAATTATGTTGTTGCCACTGTACTTTCTTTTGTATTACTTTTATGTTCTTCCAGACTTAATATTGACTTTTACGCTTTTTCCAAAGCTCCCTGGTGGATGTATCTTGGAGGCGCATTCGGCATTATTGCGTTTCTTATTTCTATGGTTACGCTTTCTCGTCTGAAGGTAATGGAATCTACAATTCTTCTCCTGATCGGACAGCTTACGGCCGGCATTCTCTTTGATGCCTTCCTATTCAAAAATTTTAATCTTCCGAAACTTGCCGGTATTCTTCTTGTTGCCGGAGGTATTATCTGGGATAATAAAATATCTTCCTCAGTACAGGAATCATGATTCAGACTTCCGTAATTCTGGATTGGAGCAGCTCCATATCCAGAATCCGGATTCTATTCCTATATCTTTCTATGATACCCTCATCCTCCATTTTATGAAATATTCTATTTAAATGTCGTTCCGATATGGCACATTCCAATGCTGTCCGACGGCAGGAAATTGTAAAATTTCTTTCTCCTGTACGCACCGCCCAACCATAAAGATACCTTGCCACCCTTTCTCTTGCATCATGAAGACTTACCCTGACCCTCTCTCTTCCACTCTCTGTCAGCTCCCATGCAAGCTGTCGGCAAATATATCTTAAAAAAACAGGATCATTCATCAATCTCTTTTCCGCAATTTCAAGAGGAATTCTTAAAACTACAGAATCTGCTGCTGCAGACACACTGTGGAAAAAGTCGATCCCTGATGCCAGCTCCATTTCTCCAATCATTCTTCCGCCCGGAATATCAAAGTCAATAGCTATTTCCTTACCTTCGCTTGTACTGTTTGATATTTTGCATTTTCCTTCTGCAAGAAAAAAAATTGCCTCAACCTTATCTCCCGCATGAAAAAGGTATTCGCCTTTTTTATATTTTACGATACTTAAACTCGCCATGTCTTTTTCATCGAGACAGGCAAATTCCTCTGTCATATTTAATTTTTTCAGATATTTTCTGATTTTTTCTTCTTTTTTCTGCATTTTGTCACTTCCTGATGATGCCCGTTTTCATTGATGCAATGTTTATGAAAAAAAGTTCTTAGTGCTTATAAATCTTTTTATACTTGTAAATTTCCAACATCCTTAATATAACCAGATTCACGAAATAAAAATCGGACATATGTCTGCTTATTTTATTTTTCCACGTTTTCCATAGAATTTAACGGGAAAAATTGTGCATTTTTCATATGTCCGATTGGTATTTTTTTATTTATTTTCTTCTTTGTCCTGAGCAATCAGACGCCGGAGCGCACCAATTCCCACACGGACTGCCATATCTGTATCATGTGCCTGTGGATTATCAAGCCCTTTTTTGGCCCGCTCCTGATTTCCCACTGCCAGAAACGCAGACCCGCAGCGTACTCTTAAATAACTTGCCACTGTAAAAAGTGCCGCAGATTCCATCTCCGAAGCAAGGCAACCGAGACGCAGCCATGCTTCCCACTTATTTAAAAGCTCATATCCAACCGGTTTCGTCTCAGGCTCATGCTGACCGTAGAAGGAATCCTTACATTCCACAACACCTGTGTGATACGTAACTCCAAGATCTTTTGCAGAACCCACAAGGGCATTTATCACGTCCAAATTTGCTACTGCCGGAAATTCAATGGGTGCATACTCCTTACTCGTTCCCTCCATACGCACTGCACCTGTCGCAACAACAATATCTCCGCCTTTTACTTTTATATCCATACCTCCGCATGTTCCCACACGCACAAAGGTATCAGCACCGCACTGTACCAGCTCTTCCATTGCAATGGAAGCAGAAGGTCCGCCGATTCCCGTGGATGTTACGCTTACCTTTTCCCCGTCTAAGTATCCCGTATACGTTACATATTCTCTGTTATCTGCAATCAGAACAGGATCATCAAAATATTTTGCAATGGCTGCACAGCGCTTCGGATCTCCCGGAAGGATTACATATTTTCCAACTTCTCCCGGAGCTACATGGATATGATACAATCTTCCGTCATTTGAATAAACCATACTAAAATCCTCTCTTTCTTGTTTTATAGTGCTTATATCACTCTTTGCTGCATGTTACATTTTCGTGTGTTTCCTATTTCTCTGTTTCTTCTATTTTCAGAGAAAGGCATACTTTTTCCACCTCTTCCAGTGCTTTTCCCATGATTGTCTCAAGGTCAAGTCCGACAATATCTGTGCCATCCGCAGACACACAGCAATACCTTCCGCTTCCAAAAAAACGGGAAAGCGCCTCCATATAAGGACTTCCCATTTCCATATCTGAACCTTCCCAGATTCCTCCCCTTGTTGTAAGAAACAAGAGCCACTGAAATTTACAAATTCCTTTCAATCCATCTGCTGATGTGGAAAAAGTAATTCCATCTGCTGAAATATTTTCAATATAAACCTTTAACATAGCAGGAACACTTAAATCCCAGAAAGGAGCTGCAATTACGATTCCATCTGCCTCTCGGAACTGATTTCCAAGCGCAAATTGCGGCGCATCATACTGCCCGCTCAGCAGAAGACCATCACGAACTTTCAGGCTTTCCGTATTCCAGTATTTCAGATCCATATCCATAAGAGTCAGCGTCTCAAAACTCCAGTCTTTATGCTGATTTTTCAGAGTTTCTACTGCCTTGTCCAACATTTGTTTTGTGCGGGATTCTTCTCTGCGCACGCAGGAGTCAATTATCAGTATTTTCTTCATTGTCATCTCCTTTTTCTAACGTTTTTTCTTTCTTTTCAGTATAACGGATTTGTACATTTTTCACAAGTGACAAATTATAGTTTTTTCGATATACTGAAAGTAACTTTCAGAAAATTACAGGAGATGAGTTTATGAAAATACTTTTAAAAAACGCAATGGTAATTACCATGAATGACAAACGGGAAGTATATAAAAAAGGGCATGTTCTTATTGAGAATGATAAAATCATTAACATTGGTCACTTCCCTCTCCCGGATGACTGTGATGAGATTATGGACTGTGAAGGAAAAACCATTATGCCTTCTTTTGTTAATACCCACACGCATACCTCCCAGCAGCTTGCAAGAGGACTTGCCGATGATGTCCCCCTTCTCACCTGGCTTCATGACCGTATCTGGCCATATGAGAGCAATATGACAGAAGAAGATTCCTATATCTCCACCCTTCTTTTCTGCGCGGAGCAGATAAAAGCAGGATGTACTTCTATTGCAGAACCAGGCGGTCAGTTCGTATCCGGTATGGCCAAAGCTATTTCGCAGGCAGGAATTCGTGGAAAACTTGCAAAATCTGTTATGAACTGTGGAGAAGGCCTCCCGAAATCCTGGCAGCACACAACGGATGAAGAGCTGGCTATTCAGGAAGAAGACTTGAAAAAATTCCACAACACAGCGGACGGTCGGGTAAAAGTATGGTTCGGTATCCGTACTATCTTCAATGCAACCGACGAACTCCTTCTTCGCACAAAGGAACTTGCCGATAAATACGGCGTAGGTGTACATATGCACATTGCAGAGGCAAAAGCAGAGGTCGATTACGCAAAAGAAACAAGAGGTGCAACAACCGTCACACATTTAAATAATCTCGGCTTCCTTGATAAAAATATTATAGCTGCCCATGCAGTATGGCTTTCTAATGAAGAAGTGGAGATGTTCCGCGAACACGATGTGAAGGTTTCTCACAATCCGGCATCTGCCATGCGTGTTCTCGGTTTTGCCAAAATCCCCCGTATGCTTCGTGAGGGTGTCTGCGTAGCTCTTGGAACAGATGGAACTCCTACAAACAACAGAATGAACATGGTAGATGAAATGTGGGTAACCTCTTTAATTCACAAAGGCTGGCGTCTTGAACCTGACGTTGTAAAAGCAGAAGAAATTCTTGCTATGGCAACCATTAACGGAGCAAGAGCCGTTGGAGAAGAAGCACTTTACGGAAGCCTGGAAACAGGTAAAAAGGCAGACCTTATTATTATCAATCCAAATAACAGCCCGGATATGCTCCCTGTTCACGACCCAATCGCAAATCTTGTAACCTCCATGCACAGCACAAATATCGAGTGTACCATGTGTAACGGACGGTGGCTTATGAAAAACCGAGTGCTCCTCTCCATTGATGAGGAAGCAATTCTCCGAGAGGGAAGAGAACATGCAGAAGCAATCTGCAAACGCGGCGGCATCCGCCTTCCGGACCGTTTCCCAATGCTATAAACTTCAGTCGAGCACATATATTATACGTTTAAAAAAAGCAGAGTGCCGCTACGTATGCGATACTCTGCTTCTTTTTTACAGGGTGTATACCATCACTCCTGTGATAATGATAAGATTTCCAATCAACTGACCTTTTGTAAATTTTTCTTTTAATATAAGATATGACAATACCATCACAAACACGTAACTGAATGTATCAATCACTGCCCCATACTTCATATCCACCTTTGTGTAGGCATATGTATTTAAAAGAAGAACAGAAAATGAAATTCCATATGCAGTAATGACACGCCAGTTTAAATACTCAAAAATCCAGCTTTTATGTTTTTTCTCTGCGCTCTGTTTTAATAGCACCTGGGAGATCGCTGTAAAAAAAGTTGCTGCAAACATAAGAAGTAAATATGGCGTCATAGCATCTCCCCTCCTTTTTCTTCTTTTGGTGCGCTTAATGAAACTACTACAACTCCTGCCATTACAATCACAAGACCAATTACGTTCTTTATGCTTAAATGCTCTCCGAAAATCAAAACTGCCCAAAGCTGACTCCATAAAAGATATACACTTCTGTTTGCATATCCAATATTTAAATCAAATTTTTTAATAATCTTCTGCCAGCAAAACGCATACAGAAAACACACAAAAAACATAAGAAACCCAAATACATAAAGCATTGGATTTTTCAGTCCTCCTGCATTTAATTCTCTTGATGCAAGCTTTGAAAATACGCTTGTAAAAGAAAACATCATCACACTTAAATGTAAAAAAAGATAATCTTTTACTCTTTCCATAATTCCTCCAACGAAACTCCGTCTACAAAAATGGCGCTGTATGCCTCTTGAAGAACTGTTTCAAATTCCTGTATATTTTCGGCCTCTGACACAATATGCCCAAGACGGTTTGTACCATTTTCCATCTTTTCCACTGTATGTCCCACAGGGAAATCAAGTGTTATTAACGCACCTTTTTCTCTCAGACTTTTCATCTTTTCCTCATCAATAAATGTAATCACGCCATCCCTCGGACTCATAAGAAGTCTTGCCATGCAGGGTCTCTTCTTTTCTTTTTCAGGGAAATCCGTTTTTTCTCCCATTGCACTTTCCAGGATTTTTTTATAAAAATCGAATCCATAATACATGGAAATAAGTTCCGGAATGCAGGTGGCTCCTGTTCTTCCACCCATTTCAATGACAGAAACTTTTTCTGCGTTTACAAACACATCTGCATTAAAAAAGCAGTTTCTAAGCCCGAGCGACTTTGCTGCCAGTTCCATCTGATGACGGATTTCCTTTTCCGCCTCTTCTCCTCCACTATACGGAAAGCTGTGCCCTGCCGGAATTGTAATTTTCTCGCTTTTATATACAAACTTATCGTGAGGAGCAAGAAAAACAATCTGGCCGTCCCGAACTACGCCGTCCACTCCAATTTCTATGCCAGAAAGAAACTCTTCCACAAGAATGTACTCTTTTCTCGAACAGGAAAACGCCTGCTCTGCTGCCTTAGAAACTTCCTCGGCTTGTTTTACAAGAGTAATTCCCCTGCTTCCGGAGCTGTCCACACATTTTATGATAACAGGAAAACCGAGCTCCTCCGCTGCCTTTTTCGCCTCTTCACAGGAAAAGACCTTTCTAAAACGCGCAGAAGACACTCTGCCTTTTTGAAACGCCGCTTGCATCTTCGCCTTATCTGTCACAAGGTCTGCCGCTTTCTCAGAAATCCCGGAAAGTTCCATATGTTCGCATACATATCCGATAGAAGAAACTGCTACATCTGTTCCTGTAGTGCAAATACCGTCTATTTTTTCTGAAACAGCCGCCTTCAAAACAGCTTCTCTGTCTGTTGTATTAATATAATATATCTTGTCTGCAAGAGCAAAACCGGGATAATCACCTTTAATACTTACCACAATGACAAAAAATCCCATTTCCTTTGCAGCTCGAATCAAAGGCACCTGATAAATTCCTGCCCCAAGAATCATAATTTTTTTCATTTTTTCTTATCCTTTTCCTCTGCCTGTCTTCCCACAATCTCCTTCACTACAGAGCGCATACCATTATTGTCTGCTGCATTTATGGTTTCCCGTACAATATACTGAGGTGTATTATTTAAAATCATAATGATTTTTCCAAGATACTCTCCCACAATGCCAAGAACCATGAGCACCAGCCCAAAGAATACAACCATTACGCACAATGTAGAAGACCAGCCCACAGGCACTGTAGGGTGAAGAATTTTATTAATAATCACAATTAAGGCAATAATCACTCCGGCCATTGCAGAAAAAATCCCCATAAAAAAAGAAATACGAAGGGGAATCACTGAAAAATTCCAGTATGCCAGCCAGAGATTTATAAGTTTTCGGAATGTATATCCTGATGTTCCGTATTCTCTTTTATGATGTTCTACCGGTACGTTTCCTATGTTGTGAGTAATGCGGTAAAAAATTCCGTCCACATATGGATTAAAGCTGTCATACTTGATAACCTCATCCCGAACAGCTCTTGTAACCATCCAGAAGTTACTTGATACAATATCTTTTGGACGATTCAGCATAATTCTTGAACTTACCTCGTTTAATTTACTTGTGAGATTTTTTAACGGAGAATTTTTCTTTACCGGATAAACGCCATACACCACATCGTACCCTTCCTCCATTTTATGTATCAGCTTAAAAATCTGGGAAGGGTGCGTCTGCATATCGTCGTCCATTCCCAGAACATAATCTCCCTTTGTGTACTGGAACCCTGCCATCAAAGCATTGTGCTGTCCGAAATTTCGCATAAGATTTACGCCGCATACATTTGGATATTTTTCTCCGAGACGTCGGATTTCTTCAAAAGTTCTGTCTTTTGAGCCATCGTTTACAAGAACAAATTCACACTCATATCCCTCATTTTTGTGAAATTCTTCCATAACAAGTTCAACAACTTTTGCGATGGTTTTTTCTGAATAATAACATGGTATGATAACCGAAACTAACATTGACTGCTGCCCTCTTCTTTTTCTAAAAAATCATAAAACAGCGGTGTCCCTCCTGTATGCAGAAAAAGAATCCTGCTGTTTTTGATATGTTTCTCTTTTATGTACTCCTCCATTCCCCAGAACGCCTTTCCTGTATATATAGGGTCAAAGGGAATTCCATTCATCCTGTACTGTCTTTTGATACATTCTTTTACTCTTTCATCATACAGACCATAGCCCCCAAGACGATATGCATCCAAAAGAAAAATCTCTTTTTCGTACTCTGATTTTAATCTCTTCTCTGTTTTTTTATGGTAATCTTCAATCCCCTCCTGAATGATGGAAAACATTCTCTCTTTTTCTCTGGATGAAATCATAATTCCCATAATTTTCTTTTTATCCTCTGCCTGAAAATGTCCGCAAAGAAGCCCACTCTGAGTTGCCCCAGTTCCCGATGGAAGAAAAATATAGTCAAACTCCCAACCTGTTTTTTGCTCAAATTCCCGGATTTCTTCATACGCTTCTGCATATGCCGATGCTGCAGTTCCTTCATTTCCCCTGCCAGTTTTATCCCCGTAAATATAATAAGGATTCTTTCCCATATTTTTCAAACGGCTCATCTGTGCTTCCACTGTCTCTGCAATTTCATTTTTCTTACAGTGCACGATTTCTGTCCCGCTCCACTCTATAAATCGTGTATTATTTGTAACCTTTTCTTCTTCATTGTCTCCATGTGAACAAATCATCACACAGAGAATCCCTTTGCTACAGCAAAGATTGGAAAGAACACGACAGAGATTGGAATGCTTTTCTCCGTAAATCAACATGGCATCGCATTTTTTCTCCTGCATATCCCGGAAAAAAGCTTCTGCAATACGCACCTTATTTCCACCCATAGAAAAAGAAAGCAAATCTTCCCTCATAATGTACATTTCATTTCCATTTTCAGATACTAGTTTCTGAATCTCCGAAGCCATTTTGTCACCTCTTTGTTATAAATTATCTGAAATATGCTCAACGCAGCTTTTTAATCTGCCTGCAGTTCTTCCAGGTTTTTCTTTAACTCAATCATCTTATCACGCAGCTCTGCTGCCTGCTCGAAATTCAAATCTGCGGCTGCTGCACGCATTTGCTTCTCCACCTGAGCAATCAGCTTTGTAAGCTCCTTGCGATTCATAGATTCCGGATCTTTTTTAAGCTTATCCTCTGTCTTCGCAACGGCTTTAGAAACAGCAATTAAATCACGCACTGCCTTTTTAATGGTCGTTGGTGTAATTCCGTGCGCTTTATTATATTCTTCCTGAATTGCCCTTCTTCTCTCTGTCTCGCTGATTGCTTTTCTCATGGAATCTGTCATATTATCCGCATACATGATAACATGACCTTCACTGTTTCTTGCAGCTCGTCCAATCGTCTGGATAAGGGACGTCTCCGAACGGAGAAATCCTTCCTTATCCGCATCGAGGATAGCAACCAGCGTAATCTCCGGAATATCAAGCCCTTCTCTTAAAAGGTTAATTCCAACAAGAACATCAAACACGTCAAGGCGCATATCTCTGATAATTTCCGCTCTCTCCAGCGTATCCACATCTGAATGAAGATACCTAACACGAATTCCAATCTCTTTCATGTAATCGGTAAGATCCTCTGCCATACGTTTCGTAAGGGTCGTGATTAAAACCTTATTCTTTTTCTCAATTTCTTTATTTACTTCCCCAACAAGGTCGTCAATCTGCCCTTCTACAGGGCGAACCTCCACTTTGGGGTCAAGAAGTCCTGTCGGGCGTATAATCTGCTCTGCACGCAGAAGTTCATGATCCATTTCATAATCACCTGGCGTTGCAGACACAAAAAGCACCTGGTCAAGCTTTGACTCAAATTCCCCGAAATTAAGCGGACGGTTATCTTTTGCAGACGGCAGACGAAAGCCGTAATCTACAAGCGTCTGCTTTCGGCTCTGGTCTCCTGCAAACATCCCTCCAACCTGGGGAACTGTCTTATGAGACTCATCTATAATAAGAAGAAAATCGTCTCCAAAATAGTCCATCAAAGTATACGGAGGCTGTCCCGGTTCAATTCCGATCTAATATCTGGAATAATTTTCGATTCCAGAACAAAAACCGGTTTCCTTCATCATCTCTATATCAAAATTCGTGCGTTCCGCAATTCTCTGCGCTTCTAAAAGCTTGTCTTCGCTTTTAAAATATTCCACCTGTCCGCGAAGCTCCTCCTCAATTTCCCCGGAAGCCTTTAAAATCTGTTCCATAGGAACAACGTAATGGGAAGCCGGGAAGATTCCCACATGCTTGTCCTCACATTTAATTTCTCCAGTCAGCACATCAATGTCTGTGATACGCTCAATTTCATCTCCGAAAAATTCTACCCGTACTGCACAGTCTGTATAGTTTGCCGGAAAAATTTCCAGTACGTCTCCCCGTACACGAAACGTTCCTCTGTGAAAGTCCATCTCATTTCTTGTATACTGAATATCCACAAGCTGTCGGATTACCTCATCCCTGTCCTTCATCATGCCGGGTCTTAAGGAAATCATCATATCCTGGAAGTCCTTGGGCGAACCAAGTCCGTAAATACAGGATACAGAAGATACAATAATCACATCCCGTCTTTCTGAAAGGGCAGCCGTAGCAGAAAGACGAAGCTTATCAATTTCATCGTTTGTGGAGGCGTCCTTTGCAATATACGTATCTGTTGATGGCACGTATGCTTCCGGCTGATAGTAATCATAGTAGGATACAAAGTATTCCACAGCATTATTGGGGAAAAATTCTTTGAATTCGCCGTAGAGCTGTGCTGCGAGGGTTTTATTATGCGCAAGCACAAGGGTTGGTTTATTTAAAGCCTGAATCACATTTGCCATTGTAAAGGTCTTACCTGAACCGGTGACGCCAAGCAAAGTTTCAAATTGATTGCCTTCCCGAAACCCTTTCACAAGCTGCTCAATTGCCTGAGGCTGATCACCGGTAGGGCTATATTCTGATACTAATTCAAAGTGGTCCATAAATTTTCCTCTTTTCGTTTATTATTCGAAAACAGATTACCGTAATACAAACAAATCAACTTTATTCCTATCACATTATAACAAAACACTTTGCAAAAGTACATAGATGGAAAGCGAAAAAAATACAAATGTTCGATTACCTGCCGATTTTGTCCTTAACACAGCTGCAATCATGCGCAACTATTTTCTCTAGAAACTCCCGCAGCAGAATAGATGAAATCTCTGCAAAAGCTGGCATATCTCCAGATAACATTCATAACCTTATATGCATTCACAGTGACTTCCTTTACTTTAGAAATCTCCGCTTTCCCACTTTGCCAAAAATAATCGCAAAAAAGCAACAAATCTTTTTCGGATTTGCTGCTTCGTGTGTCGATGTGGATCAACAGAATATTCAGTTTTTATGGTTGATTCATAGCACACCCAAATAATCAAAGAATTATAATACCTCCAACTTCCAATTTTTATCGTTCTTTCACTATCCATCTTCTTTCCCTTCAGACAAGAAGCATCCCTCACTTTCAGCTCGGTCAATTCCTATTTACTTACATTATCAGTTCAGAACGGAAGTATTGTTCCTGAAATTGCACTTTTTCCATAATCTCTTCTCTGGTAAATGTCATATTTTCAGGGCAGACTACCCATTTATCTTCTATATCGTTTAATCTGTGAATAATGGCAACGATTTTGCCTGTAAATTTCTTAACTACCTCATTGACGCCTAATATATAAGCATCTTGAGGTTCACCGTCTGCTGCAAGAATCCCCTCAATATAACCATAATTAATCGGATAATATATATCCTTATGCTCCGGATGATAACTTCCAAGTGGTCTGTCAACTGTTACTGTGACAATATTTCCAATCATGACCTTCTACCTCCACAATATTACACTTCTTTTGTTTTGTATGACTCCCCATTTCCGATTTTACTGTTTATAAAATGTTATTCTTCCACATCTTCCTGATATTCCAGTATATCTCCAGGCTGGCAATCCAGTGCTTTACAAATGGCATTCAGTGTAGAGAAGCGGATAGCACTTACTTTTCCTGTTTTGATTTTTGATAAATTTACGTTAGCAATCCCAACCTTTTCAGATAGTTCATTCAGACTTATTTTTCTATCCGCCATCATTCTGTCAAGTCTTAAAATAATCGCCATCTCTGTTCTCCTTTATAGTGTTTCATCTACTTCTTTTTGTAACTGACACCCGTAATCAAAAATAAGAGAAATACAAAACAAAATCAATGCAAACAACACACACATAATGAATGACGGAAGTGATAACAGCTTAAAGACAGAAAGCACAGAGAACACTGCAAAAAGCACTACATATAATGCTATTTTTCGTATCTGAACTGCTATTTTATCTGTGAAAGGAGAATTTCCTTTGCCAATACAGCTAAATATTCTTCTGGCATTATATAAAGCTAAAAAAATACAAACAAACTCTCCAAAACAACAGAGAAAGAAAAACACACATTGTCCAACGCTAAGCGTTTGCCCCGCCTTAACAGCCGTTTCCCACGCATCACGCATCATCTCAGGTGAAAAAAGTTGTACCCCAACAATAACTGTAATTCCGATAAGCAGTAATGCACTTAATATACCGAAAATAAAGCAGCCAATGTTAAGAAGTATAGAGATAAAGTGAGCAGATTTTTTCAAAGTTTTTTCCTTCATAAGCGAAAACTCCTTTCATTTCTTAACACACAGTATATCACTCTTTTCATTTTTGTCAATTATTTTTTAATGATAAACATAAAATGTTTTATCTTTATCATATCGTCATATAAAATAAGGGGTATAAAATAAGCGCCAAGTTCTCCTATAATATGCCATCATTCCAAATAAAGACCAGGATATGCCTTCTTATCCAATATTAAATAAATACTATATAGAATCATGACAACCACGCCGATTGCCGCAATTATAATCCATACCGTATGAAATGTATAATAATCAATCAGAATTCCAATTACATAATTACTTAATATTCCAATCAATCCGGCACAGCTGTTTGTAATGCTTAATACTCTTCCACGATGTGTTTCCGGTATTCGTTTCGTAAGATAAGGTGTTTTCGATATGGAACCGAATATTTCACCTGTCGTAAATATGATAATACCCACAACCGCAATTACAAAATAACGATTTACAAATATAAAGAAAGCAAGTCCTACGGACTCCAGCAACTGTCCAAAATACATAATCCTGACATCGGTTACTCCGGAAAACTTTTTCGTTACCATCGGAGTACCGATTACTACAACGACCGCATTGATGCTCGCTAAAATTCCGAATTTAAAAGCTCCTGATCCTCGAAAGGCTTCCTCCATATGTAATGGCATCAAAAAATTAAATTGATTGTAAATCATTGCAGCAATGCCCGAAATAATAAATAACAAAAAGAATAACTTTCGTTTAGAAAAAACTTTAAATATGGAGCCTGCTTCGCCTTTCTCGTATTCGTTCACGGTTTTACTATCACTGATAGTATTTTTTACATTCTTAATAAAAAACAGCAGCAGTAATGTACTGGATATATCTGCAAGACCATTTATAAAAAATGACAGATTAAGATAATTGTTAAACAGCATACCGCCAAGCATCGGCGCCATCACCAACCCTAAATTCATCGCAAGATAATTAAGAGAATAGGCTCTTTCCCGATCCTTATAAGTTGTCAAATCTGCAATAAGAGCATCATACGCCGGCTGCTCCATTGACTGAAAGACGGAAGCAATTGCCAGTAAATACAGTGTTGTCATGGATATTGGTAATGCCGCACAAACAAAATACAGGCTGTTTCCAATTAAGTCAAATGTGACAATAATATGTTTCTTATTGTATTTATCAGCCAACTTACCGCCCAATAAGTAAAATGGTCCCATAAACATGGAGAACATCATCATATACATACCGATGGTCTGTCCATTCAGATTAAGTTTTTCACTCATTATAAGCGTAAGCATCGGCCATATTAAAGCTCCCATGCTTGTCATAATCTTACCAAAAGCCAATACATAGATTTCTTTTGGTAAATGTGCATACATGGAAAAATGATTCTTCAGAAACCTCACAACCAGACCCTCCATTATGACTTTTTCAATCTTTTATATGTATTTTTTATTATTACATCTTCACTACCGCATCAAGGCAAAGTATAAGCGCATATTCATAAGCATTTCCACCTAAATTTCGTTGATCATATTTATCAACATTTGCAAGACTATCTGCGGTATAAAGTATCATTCCCCAGTTCACATTACGAAAAGCTGCACAAGCTGCAAGTGCCGAACATTCCATTTCTACAACAGAACATCCTTCGCTTTTACGGTAGGTTATTTTATTTTTAGTTTCACGGTAAAATCCATCTGTTGACCATGTGATAACTTCTTGATATTTCATACCATGTTCCAGAATTGTTTCCTTAATAACATTTCTTGCCCTTTCATCAACTTCCATAAAGCGTGAAGGAGGCGCATAATGATAAG
Source organism: uncultured Blautia sp. (assembly GCA_900541345.1). GTDB lineage: Bacteria > Bacillota > Clostridia > Lachnospirales > Lachnospiraceae > Blautia_A. Next base: position 27,649 of record UQJE01000004.1, on the reverse strand, counting down.
ATGTTCCCTCATCTCGCAAAGCTTTGTACGGGACGAGAAATGTTCCTTCTGAAAATTCTTCGAGACAACCACAAGATCCTGCTGAAATAATTTCTCGCACCCCATATCCAATTAGCCAATCCAGAATTTGCGTTGCTGCAGTAGCGCCTACAGGAGCCTGGCAAAGTACAATCTCTTTCCCTTTATACTCCATTCTGTAAACAGGATATTCCTTTGTTGCGCTAATGAAATGGGCTACCTGTTTTAGATTATTTTGGGCAGCATATTCTTCAATATAACCCTCCAAAAAAGCAAAAACACATTTTGATGGAAGCTTTATATCTAAGTTTTCATGTGTGGGATTTATAACTGCATTTTTTTCTGTATCAAACTCTAATATTGGAATTTCATTTTTTAGTATACTCATTTGTTCACCTCTCAAACTTTCGGTTTTCTGTTTCATTATAGCATAATCACTCCAAATTTCACAGATAGGGAAAGTCCCCAAACACTATTTTATGCCATACAATTCATAACTACACTGATCATCATCTCTTTTTCCTCCGGTCTTGATTCAGCGATCATAATTGTCAATGCAACTAATGTAGAATCTTCTATTTTCTTTTGCCATCTACAAATAATGCGGCATTTTTATCAAGAAAATAGAGAAACATAGTTGCAGCTATTCGCTTGTTCCCGTCAAAAAAGCTGTGGTTCTTTGTTACGAAATACAAAAGATTTGCCGCTTTTTCTTCCAGTGATTCATAAATCTCTATCCCACCAAAAGATTGATAAATATTGCCGATACTTCCTTTAAAAGAATCATCTTTTTCCTTTCCGAACAAATCGGATTCATCACCAAATTTCATACTCTGAATCACTTTCATACACTCTTCGTAAGAAAGAACATACGTTGCACGATTTCCTGTGGGACGTGTCATATTCTGATGATCATAAGAATCCAGCAAATCCAAAGCACTACTGTATTTCTCTATGACCGAAAGGACTTGTTTGCTGTCTAACTCCTCCTCTGTTCTTTTCATAATCCGTATCACCTCTCCCAACTGCTTGATACGGTTATCGTTTACTGCATATCCCTTTAATATGTAATTCTTTAATACAGAATTTGCCCAACGGCGAAATTCTACTCCGCGTTTTGATTTTACTCGATAGCCCACGGAGATGATAACGTCTAATGTATAAAAAGGAACTAGCTGTTTTACTCCATCAACACGCATTTTTTGCGTGTTGTTATTTCTATCCACTTCATTTTCCGAAAAAACATTATTAATGTGTTTTCTAATCGTCTTTTCATCTCTTCCAAACAGAAGAGCCATTTGATTTGCACTTAACCAAACTGTCTCATTCCCAACTGCTACCGGCAAAGTAATCGCTTTGTCTTCTGTCTCAAAAATTACAATTTCATTCTTGTTCATATTCTCCCTCCAATTTTATTCCGTTCTCTTTCAACCATTTCTGTGTTTTCACATAATACGCAATCAGTCTGAGCACGTAATCCGGCATCTTCCTTCTGCCGGCTTCCCACTCTTCCAAGGTCCTTAAAGGAATACCCATATACCGTGAAAATTCTGTTCTGTTCACGTCTAAAATGTCACGTACCTCTTTCAATGTACGAATCTGTTTTTCAATATTTTCTTTCTTATCCATCTTTGTCTCCCCTCTTATGCACTCATTGTGTGGTTATTCTAGCACATTATATCAATAGATGCAACACCCAAAACAGGAATGATTTTATATCCAAGCCACCTCGAAAAACTCCGTTTTCCTCGGTGTTTGGCTTTCGCCAAATCGTCCACTCGCAATTAAAGGGCTTTTACAAGCAAGCTTGCAACGCCCTTTCCGGCTACGCAATGCAGCATTCGCAATTCGCTCCGCTTATTGCTCATGTACGGCTTTCGCCGTATATTGCCACTTCAAAAAGGACATATCTGTAAGCAAGCTTACTCCATGTCCTTTTCTCGTGTCACTGCATTGCTCAATGCTCCATCATATTTTCAATAAAGATTCCATACCCACTTGTGGAATCCTGAACAAAAACGTGGGTTACTGCTCCAATGATTTTTCCATTCTGGAGGACCGGGCTGCCGCTCATACCCTGTACAATTCCCCCTGTTATCGAGAGAAGCTTCGGGTCGGTAACGCGTATGACAAAGCTTTTGTTTGTATCACTGTGATTCATATCTATTTTTGTAATTTCTGCCTGATATTCTTTTACCTCATCCTCCACACAACAAAGGATAGACGCTTCTCCTTCTGTGACTTCCTGCTTGTATCCAACCGGCATTTTTTTAAGAGAAATCGGGCTTTTCCTGTCTCCTGTAAAATGGCCGTAAATGCCGTTTTTGCTATTTGTTTCAATAGAGCCGATAATTTTTCCCTGTTCATAGCGAATCAATCCGGAAAGTTCACCCGGACTTCCTTTTGCTCCTTTCTGGATTCCAAGAATCTGAGCCTGATAAAGCGCGCCATTCTGTATCTCTAAAAGCTCGCCTGTATCCACATCACTGATGCCATGTCCCAGCGCTCCGTAATTTCCCTTTTCATCTACAAAGGTAAGTGTTCCGATTCCCTGAGTATTGTCTCTTACCCATATTCCAAGCTTATACTCTCCCTGTTTGTCTTTTGCAGGCGTAATGGAAACAGGAACCGTTTCCCCATTCCGCACAACATCAAGAATTACTTCTTCTCCCTCAAGTTTTTTTAAATCGTCTATCAGATCTTTTTTCCTGGAAATTTTTTCATCATTCAAAGCTACAATATAATCTCCCGGTTTTACAATATTTTTTGCCGGTTCCTTTGTTTCTCCGCCTTCTGAAAGAATTTCCCCTGTGTCGATGATGAGAACTCCATCTGTTTCCATATACATTCCCACTGTACTTCCACTTACAAAAATACTTCTCTGTACTTCCGGGGTCACCTTAATCTGTTTAAAGGGAATCACACCCAAAAGTCTGCACGGCAGCAGATAACTGCCGTTTCCGGATACCGGAACTGCCTCGTCAAAAGTGAGAAACGGTCTTTTCAGAAGTTCTTCCACATTCTGTCCGCCTTTTTCCGAAACGTAAATTTCGTCCGGTATTTTTCTGTCCAGGCAAGAATACCCCATGTATCCCATAACCAGAAGGTCAAGCGCCAGACACCACAGTACAAAACGCCTGTATTTCTTCTTCCTGTTCATCACTTCACTTCCTTTACCGCATATTTTCCTTCCGTCAAAAAAGAGAGAAGGCTTTTTCAAGTCTCCTCTCTTATTATGCGGTCAAATCTTTTATTTCAGTCTTGTATTTTTATGTACCTGTGCCAATTCTTTCATTTCTTTTGCATTTTCCAGAACAGCAGCTGTAATCTCAGCGCCTCCCAGAAGTCTTGCAAGTTCTCTCACGGAATCTTCCTCATTAAGAGGATGTATCTGCGTTGTTGTCTCGCTTCCCTTTACATGCTTTTCAATTTCAAAATGGGTATCTGCCATTGCGGCAATCTGCGGAAGGTGCGTAATGCAGAGAACCTGATGATGCTTTCCAATCACCGCCATTTTTTCAGAAACCTTCTGGGCTGTCCGTCCGCTGATCCCGGTATCAATCTCGTCAAAAATAAGAGTTTCAATCTCATCCCTGTCTGCAAGAATTGCCTTTAAGGCAAGCATAATCCTGGAAAGCTCACCGCCTGATACAATCTGTCCGAGAGGCTTTCTCATTTCTCCCGGATTTGTGGAAATTTCATATTCCACATCATCAAAACCGTTCTGCGTATAATTTTTTCTTCTGTCAAACCGGATTGCAAAATCCACATCAAGAAAGTTTAAATCTTTTAATCCTTGTACTACTTTTTTCTCAAGCTGTTCCTTATATTCTTGCCTGATTTTTGACAGTTCATACGAAGCTTCTTCCAGCTTTTCTTCTGCTTTCTGCACTTTTTCTTTTGCAGCCTGGAAATATTCTTCGTATTTTCTTAATTTTTCCAATTTTTCAATCTGCTTATCTCTGTATGATAAAATCCCGGAAATTTCCTGTCCATACTTCGCCTTCAAATTATTAATCAGATCAAGACGCCGCTCTACCTGATAAAATGTTTCTTCATCAAATACAAGGTCGTCCAGATAAGAAGAAAGCTCTCTGTGAAAATCATTTAAAAGACTGTCTGCTTCATTTAAAGTCTGGGAAAGAGATTCCAGTTCTTCATCATACTGGGTTACTTTTGCCATTTCCCGAAGAGCTGTCCCCGTCATATCTCCTGCACCGTTTTCATATCCGGTTATCGTATGGACTGTCTGGAGAACCTCCATAATTTTTCTCGCATTGGAAAGCTTTTTATACTGGTGTTCCAACTCTTCATCTTCCCCGAACATCAGCGCCGCATTTTCAATCTCTGTGACCTCAAACTCAAGAAACGCCATCTCCCTGTTCCTCTGTTCTTCGTCTATATCAAGAGAATTTAACTCTTCCAGACTTTTCCTGTACTGCCTGTACGCTTCCTCCACAAGAGTTTTCTGTGGAAAAATCTGGGCTCTTCCATAGGAATCCAAAATTTCAAGCTGCTTGTCCCGATATAAAAGGGACTGATGTTCATGCTGTCCATGAATATCAAGAAGGCAGGCCGCTGCTGCCTTCATCTGTCCTACAGTGCATGTTTCCCCATTTATTTTGCTGATACTTCTCCCGTCCATAATTTTTCTGGATAGAAGAATCTGTCCTTCCTCAGGATAAAGATCAAGAGCCTCCAGCTTTTTCAAAACTCTGGGATTCTCCAACTGAAACAAAAGCTCCACAAGAGCATAATCTGCATTTTCCCGGATCATATTCCGGGAAGTTTTTCCTCCCAGGATCAGCTGCATAGAACCAAGAAGAATAGACTTTCCTGCTCCTGTCTCTCCTGTTAAAATATTCAGTCCGGGTCCAAATTCTACCTCTGCTTCCTCTATCAGTGCAAGATTTTTCACATGAAGATGAACTAACATTCTTTCCTCCGTCTATTAATTCTGTCCGTCTACTATGCTGCGGATTTTTTCTGCCACAGTTTCTGCCTGCTCTGATGTTTTTGCCACACACATAATGGCATCATCGCCGGCAATACACCCCAAAATTTCTTCCCATTTCAGGGCATCCAATGCAGTTGCCACTCCCATCGCCATTCCCGGAACCGTTTTCACAACAATAATGTTCTGACCTACGTCTATTGAAAGAAGCGCGTCCTGCAGGACGCGTGTGTACTTATCCCCCAGCTCCTGAGAATTGTCCTGAAGGACAGCATAACGGACTTTTCCGTCTTTTCCTGCCACCTTTGTCATTTTCAGGGCTCTTATATCCCTGGAAACCGTTGCCTGCGTCACCTTAAATCCGGCCTCATTCAGTCTTGACGCAAGCTCTTCCTGGGTATCTATATCATATTTCTGAATCAGCTCTATAATTTTTTCGTGTCTTGCTACTTTCACTTTTACCTCCTAGCTGTTCTGCATTTTTTGCCTAAGCACTTCTACAAAACTCAAGTGATTCAGCTTCAGGATTTTTGTTTTCACAGAAGCTTTCTGTATCACAATTTTATCTCCTGTTACCATAGGAACAACTGCATCTCCGTCAAAAGAAGCCACTCCTTTTTCGCTGTCCTGATGGCGTCCCCTTCCAATCTCAACAGTAATCACATCTTCCGCCGGAAAAATAATGCTTCTCGTATTCATTGTATGAGGAGCAATTGGCGTCATAATCATCATAGACGCACCTGGCGATACAACAGGTCCTCCTGCGGAAAGGCTGTATCCTGTAGAACCTGTAGGAGTGGAAATAATAATTCCGTCTGCATTGTAAGAATTTAAGTATTCTCCATTTACGTAGTTTTTAAAACTGACTACACGAAGATGCCCTTCTCTTCCTATTACAATATCATTTAGAGCTATGTCTTCTCCCAGTATTTCCTCTCCTCTGTACACAGTGCCTTTGAGCATCATTCGCTCTTCTACCTCATAATCATCTTCCATCAGCTTGTGAAGAGCCGGATAAACAGACTGCCGGTCCACCTCTGCAAGAAACCCGAGCGTCCCAAGATTAATGCCAAAAAGAGGAATGTTTTTATGTACCACATCTCTTGCCCCCTGAAGCATGGTACCGTCTCCTCCCAAAACAATAATACACTCCGTATCCTCAGGTATCAGTTCAGGATTTGTATAATGGTAAGAATCCCCCATTTTTTTCTGTTCCTGCTGCACATGACAGATACAGCCATTTTGTCTTAAGTATTCTGCAATCTGCCCTGTTACTGTAAGTTCCTTATCTTTCTCACTGTTTGTGATAATATAAAACTTGTTCATAGCACGTTCCTTCAGTCCAGTTCTCCGTGTGCCTCTGCCACAACCTTATCCACTAACGTTTCCAGATTCTCTGAAATTTCTGTACCCTCCGGACGTTTCTTTAAATGGAGAAGATACTCGATATTTCCTTCCGGTCCTTTAATTGGCGAAAAAGAAAGGTGACACGGTTCAAGGAAAATACTAACAGCATAATCCCTGACTTTTTCAATTACTTCTTTGTGTACCGCCGGATCGCGGACCACTCCTTTTTTTCCTACCTTTTCTCTTCCTGCCTCAAACTGCGGTTTGATAAGGCACACAATTTCTCCGTCCTCTGTCAGAAGATTTCTCACAGGAAGAAGCACCTTAGTGAGGGAAATAAAAGAAACGTCAATAGATGAAAATGCAGCCGGTTCCTGTATATCCTCCGGAAGCACGTAACGGATATTTGTTTTTTCCATACAAACTACTCTGGGATCGTTTCGAAGCTTCCAGTCAAGCTGTCCGTATCCTACATCTATCGAATAGACCTTCACAGCCCCGTTTTGGAGCATGCAGTCTGTAAAACCTCCTGTAGAAGCACCCACATCCATACATACTTTTTCTGAAAGGCTCACATCAAAATTTTTCATTGCCTTTTCCAGTTTTAAGCCGCCTCTGCTCACGTATGGAAGCGTATTTCCTCTTACCTCTACTTTTGCAGTTTCCGCAAACATGGAACCTGCCTTATCTTCCTTCTGTCCGTCAACATACACGTCTCCAGACATAATATAAGCTTTTGCCTTTTCTCTTGAAGGAGCAAGTCCCTGCTCCACCAGCATTATATCAAGTCGTTTTTTCATGATATTCCTCTTTATTTATTCTTATCTTCCAGAGCAGCCGTAATTGTTTCTGCAATTTCTACGGAAGACAGTCCGATTTTCGCCCGAAGGCTTTCAATTTTACCCTGTTCCACAAAACGGTCCCAAATTGCAAGATTCATCACTCTTACATCTGGCTGGCAAGCCTCCATATAAGCAGATACATGCTCTCCAAAACCGCCGTTTTTCACATTTTCCTCAACCGTCACAAAAAGACTGTGCGTTTTTGCCAACGTATCAAGAAGCTCTGTATCAAGCGGCTTTACAAATCTGACATTTACAAACGTCGGTTCAATCCCCCTGCTTTTCAGCATATCATACACTTCTTTGCATGTAGAAACCATGCTGCCTACTGCCAGAATCGCCACCTCTCTGCCTTCATAGAGAACTTCGCTTTTTCCAACTTCCACAGGCTGCTGAAATTCAGAAAGTCCTGTATATGCAGCCCCTTTCGGATATCGTATGGCGCCCGGGCCATCACAATCCAATACTGCTGTGCGTAGCATTTCCTGAAGCTCCCAATCGTTTTTCGGAGCCATAACGGTAAGATTGGGGATCATGCTCAAATAGGAAAAATCAAAGCACCCCTGATGTGTCTCTCCATCTGCCCCTACAAGACCAGCCCTGTCAATTGCAAATACTACATGAAGCTTTTGCATACATACATCATGAAGAATCTGATCTACAGCTCTTTGAAGAAAGGAGGAATAAATAGCAACAACGGGAATCAGTCCTCCAAGAGCCAATCCTGCCGCAAAAGTCACTGCGTGTTCTTCCGCAATCCCCACGTCAAAAAAACGCTCCGGAAAGCTTCTTGCAAATGCCTTTAACCCGGTTCCCTCCGGCATTGCCGCCGTAATCGCCGCAACCCGCCTGTTTTCCTTTCCAAGGCTGCACATTGTTTTTGAAAAAACATCTGTATAATTCAGATTTTCCTTTGTTTCCAGAAACTTCCCTGTTTTCACATCAAAAGGACCAGTTCCATGAAAACGGGCCGGGTGACTGCATGCCGGAATATATCCGTGACCTTTTTCTGTGAGAACGTGAACAAGAACCGGACCTTCCACCCGCTTTGCCTCATTAAAAAGCTTCATCATCTGGCGCATATTGTGTCCGTCCACAGGTCCCAGATAGGTAAGTCCCATATTTTCAAATAACATACCCGGAATAATCAGCTGCTTGATGCTGCTTTTCGTCTTTCTCATAGTATCCACAACAGCTGTTCCAATCCGAGGAATTTTTTTCAGAGCCTTTGTTGCATTTATCTTCATTCCCGTATAAGCCTCTGCTGTGCGAAGAGCGCTTAAATAAGAAGACATACCTCCTACATTTTTGGAAATGGACATATTATTATCATTTAAAACAATAATAAAATTTGTTTTAAGCTCCGCCGCATTATTCATTGCCTCATATGCCATTCCTCCGGTAAGCGCCCCGTCTCCAATCACAGAAACAACATGATGCTTCTGCCCCAGAACATCTCTTGCACGTACATAACCAAGACCTGCGGAAATAGAGTTGGAGCTGTGCCCTGTATCAAAAGAATCACAGTCGCTTTCCGACCGTTTGGGAAAGCCGCTTAATCCGCCCTCTTTTCGAAGTGTCTTAAATTCTTCTTTTCTGCCCGTCAGAATCTTATGGGTATACGCCTGATGACCTACGTCCCATATCAGCTTATCCTCCGGAAAGTCAAGGACATTATGAAGCGCAAGGGTAAGCTCCACCACGCCAAGATTCGAGGCGAGATGTCCTCCTGTTTCGCTTACAGATTCCAATAGAAAATTTCGGATTTCCTCTGCAAGCTGAGGAAAATCTGCCAATGCAATTTTGTGAATATCATTTGGCTTTTTTATTTTATCCAGAATCATTGGTATCCTTCTTTCACTTCCTGCGGCTTACAAGCTCCTGAATCAGCGTACACAGGAATTCATTTTTTTGACGAAGCCCACAGATAAGAGAAACTGCCTCCTCTGAAAGCCTCTTTACCTGCCCGGATGCCTCCTGAATTCCAAACAGGCTTACATACGTTACTTTATTATTTTTCTCATCGCTGTGGACCGGTTTTCCCAGTTCCTCCTCTGTACTTATGACATCGAGAATATCGTCCTGAATCTGAAATGCAAGACCGATTTTTCCGGCTGCCTCACCGATGATTTCCACTTCTTGCTCTCCTGCCCCTGCGAGAATTGCTCCTGTCATCATAGAAGCCTCGATCAGCGCAGACGTTTTATTTCTGTAAATATAATCCAGCATTTCTTTTGTAAGAGGCTTGCCATCGTTTTCCACATCTACACTCTGACCGCCCAACATTCCATAAATGCCTGTTTTATGCGCCATCAGAGTCAGTGCCTTTACAACTCTCTCGCTCTCTTCTGTAAGAGCAAATGCCTGAAGCATTACCTCATAGGCATAATTTAAAAGAGCTGCGCCGCTTAAAACTCCCATCGCCTCTCCATATACCTTATGCGTAGTAAGACGCCCTCTTCTGTAATCGTCATTGTCAATAGCCGGAAGATCGTCGTGAATCAGAGAATGGGTGTGTATCATTTCCATTCCCACCATAAAAGGCTCGATTACTTTTTCTTCTCCGCCAAACAGACGATATGTTTCTTCCATAAGCAGGGGACGCAGGCGTTTCCCCCCTGCAAGTATGCTGTAATTCATTGCCTGCGCCATATTTACAGCAAAGCCCTCTTCCTCTGGAAGATATTTCCTGATAATCTCCTCGGCTCTGCCTGTCTTTTCTTTTAATTTATCTTGAAAATTCACAGAATGTCCCATCCTCATTTATCTGCAGCATCTTTTTCTCCACCGTATCCAGCTTTTCACTGCAGTATTTCAATAGCCCCATGCCTTCCTGATAAAGACGGAAAGAATCCTCCAGGGAAGTTTCCCGATCCTCTAAACGCTCCACTAAAACGTCCAGTTCCTCAAACACTTCCTTTATGGTTTTTTCATTATTATCTGCCATATTGCTCTGTTTCCTTCCTGATACTGCTAACTTCAGTCTCTATTGTTCCATCTGTCACAGAGATAAAAAGTCTGTCTTTTTCCTTTATTCCGTCTACACTTGTAACAGTTTTTCCCTTCTCATTTGCCACATAGGAATATCCCTGATTCAGCTTTTTCAAAGGGGAAAGTCCGGAAAACCGTTCCAGATAAACAGAAAGTCTCTGTCTTTCTTCTTTTATCTTTAAATCCATTGCCGTTTCCAAAGCTTCCTCCAAGGAAATCATCCTCTGCCTGTCCTCCCTCAACCGGTTCTGAGGACTTACATAAGAAAGCTTCGTCTGATAGCCCAAAAGTCGCTCCCGAAAAAGCTCTGTTTTTCCCCACATGGCACGATGCAGCCGCTCCCTCAGGGAACCGGCTGCCTCTAACACACTTCTGTAATCATACACAGCCAGCTCTGCTGCCGCCGATGGAGTGGGAGCACGCAAATCTGCCACAAAATCTGCAATCGTAAAATCCGTCTCATGGCCTACTGCAGAAATCACAGGAGTTCTGCACTCAAAAATCGCACGCGCTACAATTTCTTCATTAAACGCCCACAAATCTTCAATAGAACCGCCGCCTCTTCCTGCAATAATCACATCTACGCCGGCTTCATCAAGCATTCGGATTCCCTTTGCCACACTTTCCGCCGCACCTTCCCCCTGAACAAGGGCAGGATAGAGGATAATCTGCAGATACGGATTTCTCCGAAGAGATACATTTCGTATATCCTGAACGGCAGCGCCTGTCGGTGCTGTGACAACTCCAAGTTTTCGCACAAAAGGAGGAATGGGCTGTTTATACTCCTGGGCAAACATTCCCATCTCTTCCAATTCCTGCTTCAGAGCAAGAAATCTTTCATACAAATCTCCCGCTCCCTCCAGGGTGATCTCCTTCGCATAAAGTTGGTATCGTCCGTCTCTCTCATATACATCGACCGTTCCGCCTGCGACTACCTTATCTCCATCTTTCATAGAAAAACCAAGGCCACGTCTCTGTCCTGCAAACATGACGCAGCTTATGGTTCCTGTCTCATCCTTCAGTGAAAAATAAATATGCCCGCTTGTATGATATTTACAATTGGATACTTCTCCTTTTACATACACTTTCTGCAAAAAGAAATCCTGGGTAAACATATTTTTTACATATCGATTTACCTGACCTACAGAATATACATTTTTCATGCTTCTGATTCCACATTCTCCATCTGTCTGTCTTCTTCTGTTTCTTCTGTCTTCACATCTTCCACAGAAGCAATTTTTCCGAGAATTCCATTTACAAAAGAACCGGAAGTATCGCCTCCGAAACGTTTTGCAAGCTCTACTGCCTCATTAATGGCAACTCCCACCGGAACTTTTTCATCGTACTTCATCTCATATACAGCAAGACGAAGAGCAGTGAGGTCTACACGGCTCATTCTCTTTGTCTTCCAGCCTTTACTTGTCTCATTCAAAAGAATATCGATTTCTTCTGTATGTGAAAGAACCTGACGATACTTTTCCTGAATCTTCTCCTGTGCTTCTCTGGAAACCTCTTCAATCCCTTCCAGATACATGGAAAGCTGCTCCGGCATCTCTTCCTGTGTATTAAATTCTGTCATAAACAGCAGTTTAAAAACGTGTTCTCTTAAATCTCTCTGTCGCATTATATCCTCCTGTCCCTGCTTCTCTTATAGTAAAAAAAGGAAAGAATTACTTTCCTTTTTCTTTCTCCATATCAACACTGGCAATGTGGATATTTACATCTGCCACTTCCAGTCCCGTCATATTTTCAATGGATGTCTTCACGCGTTCCTGAACGGTTCTGCTTGTCTCAAGAACGTTTTTGCCATACTCAATATTAAGAGAAAGGTCTACTGTTACCACACCTTCCAGCACAGTTACCTTCACGCCCCTTGACAGGCTCTTCATACCGAGCTTGCTTACCAGCTCGTTTGTAATATTTCCTGCCATAGAGGCAACACCTTCCACCTCTGTTGCAGCAAGTCCTGCAATGATGGCAACTACTTCATCTGCAATATGAACCTCTCCTACCTTGCCTAAATCCTGTATTTTATATGTTGTCCTTTTTTCCGCCATAATAAGCCCTCCTGAGAATTATATTCTCCGCCTGTTCTGTGCGAAGCAGTCTCTTCTGAATAATTATTTATATTATACCAAATTATCCAACAAAATAAAAGGGTTATTTACTGAATTCCGTCAGGATTAAATCCGGATTTCTATCCTCTGTCATGCCAACGCTCCATGCGTTTACAAAAAGAAGCAGCGGATTTCCCTTAAGATCTGTAACCTTTTTCATATCGGAAGTTCCCACAATCTTGTCCACCTTGACCTCATCCTTATTCGCAATCCAGCGGATATGCTCATATGGCAGGTTTTCCAGGCGGATTTCCACGTTATACTCATTTTCCAGACGGTATTTTAAAACATCGAACTGCAGAACGCCAACCACGCCCACAATAATCTCTTCCATACCTGTATTAAATTCCTGGAAAATCTGAATTGCACCCTCCTGGGCAATCTGATTGATTCCTTTTACAAACTGCTTTCTCTTCATCGTGTCAATCTGACGTACTCTCGCAAAATGTTCCGGCGCAAATGTAGGAATTCCCTCAAATGCAAATTTCTTTCCGGAAGCGCAGATTGTATCTCCGATGGAGAAAATACCCGGGTCAAACACACCGATAATATCACCTGCATAAGCTTCCTCCACAACGTGGCGTGATTCTGCCATCATCTGCTGAGGCTGCAAAAGGCGCATTTTCTTTTCTCCCTGAACGTGATATACTTCCTGCGAAGCATCGAATTTTCCGGAACAAATACGCATAAAAGCGATTCTGTCTCTGTGCGCCTTGTTCATATTTGCCTGGATTTTAAAGACAAACGCAGAAAAATCATCATCCATCGGGTCAACCGGACCACAGTCTGCATTTCTTGGAAGCGGGGAACTTGTCATTGCAAGGAAATGCTCCAGGAACGTCTCCACACCGAAGTTTGTAAGAGCAGAACCAAAAAATACAGGTGTCAGCTCTCCTTTATCTACAAGTTCCTGGTCAAAATCTGCGCTTGCTCCGTCAAGAAGCTCGATTTCCTCCAGAAGCTGCTCCTTCTGCTCTGCATCCATAATCTCATCTGCTTTTATGTCATCCAGTCCTATTTCTTCTATAATACCTTCTTTTGTTCCCTTCTGCGTATCTGTGAAAGTAAGAATTTTCTGTGTATTTCTGTCATATACTCCACGAAATTTCTTTCCTGAGCCAATTGGCCAGTTTATCGGACAAGTGGCAATACCAAGCTCTTTTTCGATTTCATCCAGAAGATCAAAGGTATCGTTCGCATCTCTGTCCAGCTTGTTGATAAACGTAAAAATAGGGATATGACGCATAACACAGACTTTAAAAAGCTTTCTTGTCTGCGCCTCAACACCCTTAGATGCGTCAATCACCATCACGGCAGAATCCGCTGCCATAAGGGTACGATACGTATCCTCAGAGAAATCCTGGTGTCCCGGTGTGTCCAGGATATTGATACAGTATCCGTCGTAATGAAACTGGAGAACAGAAGAGGTAACAGAAATACCTCTCTCTTTTTCAATTTCCATCCAGTCTGAAACTGCGTGGCGGGCAGTTGCCTTGCCTTTTACGCTTCCGGCAAGATTAATTGCTCCGCCATACAGCAAGAATTTTTCTGTCAGAGTTGTTTTGCCGGCATCCGGGTGGGAGATAATGGCAAAGGTTCTTCTTTTTTCTATTTCTTTCGTATACTTCGACACGTCTGGCCTCCTATACTCTCTTTTTCGTTCACTTGTCAATATTTTTACAGCATTCCTATTCTAGTATATGAAAGGCTAGACTGTCAAGGAATTTCTGTCTCACTGTTCTCCTCTGAAGCAGCTTCTTCCTCTTCTCCATAAGACGCTTCTTCATCTGGCTCCTCTACAACCGTCTCTTCACTCTGGCTTAAAGGTGTAATTACAATATTCTCCTCGGCAATTCCTGTTTTTCTCTTTACAATGTCTTCAATCTGTGCCAGCTTTGCCTCTTCCAACGTGCTGTCAGGAACTACAATATCTGCTGTCTCTCCAGTGAGATTTACAATCACATCGGAAAAACCTTTCGCTTCAAGAAGAAGCTCTGCCGCCGCTTCCTTTTCTGTAAGCTCCGTCATAGCCACCATTGTATTGACCGCCGTCTGCTTCTGCTCATCACCAATCTCTTCGCTGCTTATAATTTCCTGCAGATCCGCCTTATTCTGGGAGCGCACCTGCTCTCTGCTTAATTTTGCCTGTGCCGCAAAACTGGAAGCGCCGGTAAGTACCGCCTCGCCCGGAGTACCGGTGTCCTGCGCCAGGGGCTCGCCGATTTCTTCTCCGTTTTCCTCAAGAAGTGCTGTCTCTTCTGAAATATCATAATCTACATCTTCCAAAATACTGCTGCTGTCCGTACTTGCCTCTTTATCTTTGGAACCTAAGTTTACATCTGCAAAATTCAGATAACCGGCTACTGCAATCAAAATTGCAAGGGAGGTGATAATCACCTGATTTTTTTTCATAATTTTTTTCACTTTTTCTCTCCTCATTTTCTTTTCATTATTTTAATTTTATGGGCTTCTATCTGAAATAATGCCTGGACAGCATCTTGAATCTTCTGTACAGTCGTTGGATTCTCTCCGCCTTCTGCTGATACAAGCGCTCCTGTAACCTTTACTCTCTCATCACTTCCAAAACTCCCACCTTCCGTTATCATAAGAACCACCTCTGTCTCTCCCACTCCCTCCACATTGGAAAGAAAATGTTCCAGCTTCTTTTCCAGCTCTGTTTTTTCCACTGTCCCTTCCTCTTCATTCCACTTTTTCGACTGTCCCTCATGAGATACCGGAAGGGCTGCCACTGCCAGCAGAAGCCCCAGAAGGAGCAGAACCACCCACTGCTGCCGGCTCATGTTCAAAAGTCCTGACTTCAAACGTTCCTTTCTTAAACCCGCAGACTTCCATTCCACTTTCTATCCTTCCTTTCTCTTCCTCATCAGGCATCTCCCGCATATAAAGAACTGCCCCCACATCTTCCCCTTCTATATCTACTTCCACCTCACCCGGATATATGCCTTTTTCTTTCAAAGAATCCCTGATTTTTTCTTCTATTTCCCATTGCCACCCTTTTTTTAAATAAATTTCCTGAAGATTGGAAAACTCTTTCTCCTTCATAACAGCCGTCTCTTCCTCATAATAAAGTTGAAAATCCGCAAGAAGCTTTCCTCCTTTTCCAAGAAGGGCAAACACAGGCGTAATCAGCATAAAAATCAGGAGAAGACCCATGAAGAGCCTGACGTATCTCTCATATTTCTTATCCGGCACAAGATGAACTACTGTCGTAAGAAGAATATAAAAAACCGCAAGATTCTTAATCCATGAATAAATCTCTTCTTTCATAAATATTTAAGGTCCTCCTCTGAAACTTACCATGAGAATAATAAAGGTCAGCATACAGAGTACGTCCACCGTAAGGAGAAGACGAAGCAACAACCCGCAGCTCTCCCCCATTGTACTTAAACAGCCCACAATCCTTTTATCAGATACAGGCTGCGCCACGGCCGCCAAAAACTTATAGGAAAGAGATAACATTCCATAATGAATCACCGGTCCCGCCCCTGCAAGAAGAAGCGCAAGCATTACCACGATTCCAAGACTGTTCCTCACAAGAACAGCGCCTGTTACAATAAGCTCCGTCACTGCATTTACCGCATTTCCCACTCCCGGAATGGCGCCTGCTGTCTTTCCCACCACGCTTCTTTTTAAAGAATCCATCACAGGCGCCACCAGATTTTTTACAACCTGAAGCCCGATCACAAGGCCGAGAAGCGTTTTTAATCCCCAGTTTATGCCTGTCTCCAAAAGCTCGGAAAGCTTCCCAAGCATCTCCTCTCTGGAAAGATTATTTACAAACCGGACTACCGTACATATATGGATTCCCGGCAGAAGAACCGTTAGAAGAATCCACTGGATCAGCCACACAAGAAGAAGAACCCCCTCATAAAAAACGGCAGCTGTCGTCCCTCCGGATGAAGCTGCCACGGCAAGAAAATAGGCAGGGGACAACACCTTCATAAACCTGGAAAGCCAGGACAAATTTTCGGACAGACTGACACACAGGGCAGAAAAAGAGTCCATAAGCATAGCAAACAGCAACAGATACACCACATAAAAACTAATTTCCCCTACCTGCCCTCCATCAAACACCTCACCGAACCCTGCAAATATAGAAGAGAGCAAAATAAGGAGCAGTATCCGGAAAAACAATGTTTTTTCTCTGGACAAACCGGAAAAGAAAAGGCCATGCAGAAATTCCTGCACCGCCTCTTTTGAAAATGCCTCTTCTCCTGTCACCAATTTTTTCAATGCCCCGGAAAAAGAAAAGCTTCCTTCTCCCAGCATTTCGTTTAACATATCCTGCACCTCGTCAAATTCCATCTTTTCTATCAGTTCCTCTGTGATTTTCTCCGCCCCTTTTACAGGAACAGAAAAAATCAGAGCAAAAAAAAGAAAAACTATCACTGTACCCAATATTTTTTTCATACAAAAAACTCCTGTATGGTCTGTAAAAGAGCAAGAAGAACCGGCATACTTAAAACCATAAGGGAAAGCTTGCAAAAAAGCTCTATCTGCGTGCCTGTCGCCCCATATCCCGCATCTTTACATATACCGGAAGAAAACTGACCGATATACGTAATTCCCAGCATTTTTACAAGAGTAGAAATATGCTTTCCATCTACAGGAAGATTTTTCTGAATCTCATTCAAGGCCTCGAATAAATAAGAAATTTTTCCAACTGCAAGTCCCAGTATGATCACACCGATTCCCATTGTAATAAAAGAAGCGTATTCCGGCTTCGTACCTTTGAGCAGAAAACCAAGCATTACGCCTCCCACACCAATCAGAGAAATTTTGACAATATCCATATATGCCCCTTTTTCACAGCGTAAACAACTGCTGAATATTTTCAAAAAGCTCATAAATATATGGAACAATCCAGAATAATACAATTAAAAGTCCTGCCAGACTTACAAGAAATGCCTGCTCTTCCCTTCCGCTGTGTTTGAGAATCTGTGAAAGAACGGAGACCAGGATTCCCACGGCTGCAATTTTAAAGATAATGCTGACCTCCAAACACGCCTCCTTTCCGCCCTGGCTACCATACAAGGACGGCAAGCAAAATCCCTCCAAGAATCCCAAGACTTTCATACACCTTTTTCTTTGCCGGCATTTCCCGGCGAAGTTCTTCTGTGCGGCGTGTAAGCTCCTCCTCATAGAGCAGAAGCTCTTTCATCTGCATTTCCAGATCAAGATACCCCAGGCGACTCCCCAGGGAAAAGAAAAGTTCTTCCTCCTCTTTTTGAATATTGAGGAGTTTCATATAGTTCTGTGCACACTCTCTGTACACACTTTCAAAATTCCTGCCCCCAAGAGACGAAAGCTTTCCGGAAACCTCTCGTAAAAAACTGCCAAAGGGGTCCTTAAGTTTTCCTCCCGCCTCGTAAAAAGCAGAACAAAGGGAAGCATTTCCAAAACGAATCTCCCCTCTTAAAAGCACAATCATGCGCTTCATCATTTCCAGAGTACGAAGTCTTCCCGTAAGACGCAGACTCTGCCCAAAACCAAGACCTGCACAGGAAAAAATAATCAGGAGCACTCCCACTGATTTTTGCATAACTCTCCATTTCCGTCATAGATTCCCTCTATGATTCCTGCCCTTTCTCTTTTTCCGAGAAGGATATATCTTTCAAAAACTCGCTCCTCCACAAGCTTCTGAAAAAAGGGCTGTGCAAGAACGTCCTCTAACGAATTTCCATGTGCCGTTGCAATCAGCTTACATCCACAGTGTATCACAGCTTCGACAGCCCGGAAATCTTCTTCCCTTCCAAGCTCATCCACGGCAACAACAGCTGGGGACATGGAACGAATGAGCATCTGCATTCCTTCTGCCTTCGGACAGCCGTCCAACACGTCAGTGCGCATTCCCACATCATTTTGGGGAACCCCCTGATAGCAGCCTGCAAGCTCACATCTTTCATCTACCACTCCCACTGTCTGTCCGGGAATCCCTTCTCTTCCATTGCTTATCTGCCGGATAATATCGCGAAGCAAAGTAGTCTTTCCACATCTGGGCGGAGAAATAATAAGGGTGTGCGCCACCCAGTCCTTTGTCTGGATATATGGCATAACCTCCTCTGCACAACCCTGGATTTCGTGTGCAAGGCGCACATTGATACAGGAAATGTATTTCATGCCGCGGATTTTTCCACCATCCAAAATCACTTTTCCCGTCACCCCTACTCTGTGCCCTCCCTGGACACTGATAAAGCCCTGACGTATTTCCTCCTCGTAAGCATAAAGCGAGTAGCCGGTTACATATTCAAGAGTTTCCTTTAAATCTTCCTGTGTCACAACATAAGGTTCTTCCCCTCTGTTTCTGAGAAAACACTCTCCTCCGTCATATGTAAGAAAAAGCGGTCTCCCTACACGCAGTCGTATTTCATATAATTTATCGTAATCAAGGTTCGCATCCAAAAGCTGATTTCGAATGCTTCCGGCAAACAGATTCTGAACCTGCATTGCTTCCATTTGTCTCACCTCTTAGTTTTAATATATGTGGACAATCCTGATTTAGTACCTTCTTTTTAAAGCACTGTCTCTTCATATTCCCATCGAATGTCCATCGGTACCGCACACCAGAACGCGGCGCTGTATCCTTCTTCTACTTCCAGAAGTTTATAAAATCCTTTTTCTTCCCCGGCAGTAAGGAGACTTCGTGAAAATCCCTCTCCTGTCCATTTTATGTATGCTTCTTTTAAAACCCACTGATCAAAAAAAGCTTTTTTTACATTTTCTGATGTCAGGATTTCTTTTTTCACCTCTTCTGAAACCATACGATCCAAAAAGCGTCCGTAGTCCACCTCTTTGTGAAACTGTATATCAATTCCCACTTCCTGCCCCGCTAAAATACAGAGAACATATTTCCCGGAATGGCTGATATTATAATGAATTTTCGGCTGAAGGGTAAAAAAGGGCTTTCCATGTTCTCCCTTGCTTCTGGGCTCGTATTTTAAATTTAGTCCGTATTCTTTTAAAAGTCCCTTTTCCAGAAGCTTTTCCCCTATCATATGCTCCATGTTTTTACCTGCATATTCTTCTTTTATCTTTGTATAATAAATAACTCCATTCATACTCCTGCCTCCTCAAGAAAACGGGACGGCTCCCATTCTTTTTCAAACTGTCTCTCCGCATAGCACAGAGTAAGTTCCTTTTTTGCCCTGGTCATTCCAACATAAAAAAGACGTCGTTCCTCCTCAAGAGCTTCTTTTAATACAGCTTTTTTGTATGGGATGCTTCCTTCATTTACATTTAATATAAACACATTGTCATACTGAAGACCTTTCACTGCATGAAGAGTGGAGATCACAACTCCCTCTCTTTTTACTTCCTGCTTCTTCGCCTGCTCTTTCAGACGCTCTGTGTAATCTCTGATATAATTTTCCCACTCTTCCAGACTTTTTTTCTCCTTCGCACTGTCCTGGATTCTGTCCAAAACTTCAAGAAGATCCTCCGGTCTGATTTTCCGATACTGAGCGTACTCTCTTAAATATTCCTCGTACCCCATTGCTTTTCTGATAAAATTAATGGCTGCAAAGGGAGCAAGAGACGATAAAATACGAAGCTGGGTTTCCAGCGTGGTGATTCTGTCACACATCCAGTCCCTCTCTTTATAAAATTCCCGGAGTTTATCAAAGGAAACCGTGGTATCCGTCAGGCTTTCTCTTGCAATATACCGGTTGGGACGATTCATAATTTCCAGAAATATCTTTCTGCTTCTGTCCCCTCCCGCTATTTTCATATATGCAAGCATATTCCGGCAGATCCAATGACGGAAAAGATTGGGAAGCTGCTCTTTCATAGTAAAAGGAACCTGGTATTCCATAAGCGCCCCCACAAGTCCTTCTGCCTCCTGGTTGGTACGGAAAAGAACAGCTGTATCCTCAAGACGCTCTCCCTTTTCCATTCTTTTTTTTAACCCACGGACAACTGCCATATACTCTTCTCTTGTGTTTTGAAATTCCAGACACCTCACTGGAACGCCTGCCTGGTGAAAAGCAGTCAGCCTTTTTTTGAACCGCTTTTTATTATGGTTAATGACTCGTACAGCCGTATTTAAAATATTTTCCGTGCATCTGTAATTTATATTCAAAAGCACCGTTTCCGCTTTGGGATAATCTTTTGTGAAATTCAGCATAATTTCCGGTCGAGCCCCACGGAAATGATAAATGGACTGGTCGTCATCTCCCACGATAAAAAGATTATTTAAGGGCGCTGCCAGCATTTTGATCACATCGTACTGAAGCCTGTTTATATCCTGAAACTCATCTACAAGAATATACTGGAATTTCCGTCTCCAGCCTTCAAGAATATCCTTTCTCTTGTCAAACAATTCATAGCAGAAAAGAAGCATATCGTCAAAATCTAACTTTCTTCTCTCTGTAAGTGCCCTTTTATACCCATGAAAAATCTGCTTAAATACCTCGTCCGGACAGCAGGAGGAATAATAATGACGAAGAGAAATCCTTTCATTTTTTACAAGGCTAATCTCTTTTGCCACCTCATCAAGAAAATCCCCTTCCTGCGATAATTCCTGTCCGTATTCCAGTATAAGCTCCTGTAAAATCTCCCGTTTTTCCTCCTCAGACAGAATATTTCCCGCACCAAATCCATACGCCTGTTTTAAAATCCCGTAGAATACTCCGTGAAAAGTCCCAAATGTAACGCCTGTTCGCTCCTGATCTGTAAACGCAAGAAAACGTTCCTTCATTTCTGCTGCTGCCGCCCTTGAAAAGGTCACAACAAGAATGGAGGAAGGCGAAACTCCGCCTTCGCGGGTCAAATATGCAGTTCTTTCCACAATAACGGAAGTTTTCCCCGAACCGGGGCCTGCCAGGACCATCATAGGTCCTGACAGGTGAGCGATTGCCCGTAGCTGAGATGGATTTTTCTTCATATTTTATCTGTTTTCCAGTTTTTCAATAGCTGCCTTCACTCTTTTTATCGTTTCTTCCTTACCGATGATTTCCATAATTTCTGTGGCACCGGCAGGTGTCATCTGTTTTCCGGAAACTGCAGTACGAAGAGGCCACATAACGTATCCGTTTTTGTAACCCTTTTCCTTCACAAAAGCGGAAAGAGCAGCAAATAACGGATCATTTGTGTAATCCTCATGCTCTTCAAGAACAGGAAGAATCTCTTTTAACACATTGAGAGAAGTTTCCTCCGTTGTTTTCATTTTCTTATGGCAGTACATAGCAGAGTCATACTCCGGTACTTCCTCAAAGAAATCTACAAGCTCCGGAATATCCGGGAAGGTCTCGATCCTTGTCTGTACCATTCCCGCAATTTTACGGAAATCGTAATCTTTTTTCAGAACCTCTTTCATGTATGGAAGCGCTTTTTCATAAAATTCTTCTGCGTCCATTTTCTTAATGTACTCTCCATTCATCCAACGAAGCTTCTGAATATCGAATACTGCTGGTGATTTGTTGATGTGATGATAATCAAACGCTTCAACAAGCTCGGAAAGAGTGAAAATTTCACGATTGTCAGAAGAACTCCAACCAAGAAGAGCCACATAATTTACAATTGCCTCTGATACAAATCCCTGCTCCAGAAGATCCTCATAAGAAGAATGTCCGGAACGTTTGGATAATTTCTGATGTGTCTCATCTGTAATCAACGGACAATGTACATACACCGGAATATCCCAGCCAAATGCCTCGTAAATACGGTTGTATTTTGGAGCAGAAGAAAGGTATTCATTTCCTCTTACTACATGTGTAATCCCCATCAGATGGTCATCCACGACGTTTGCAAAGTTATATGTAGGATACCCGTCAGATTTAATAAGAATCAAGTCTTCCAGCTCTTCATTGTTTACAGTAATATCTCCGTAAATTACATCATGGAAGGTTGTTGTTCCCTCCGCAGGCATATTAAAACGGATTACATGCGGCTCTCCTGCATCCAGACGGCGCTGCACCTCTTCTTTCGGAAGATTCAGGCATCGTTTGTCGTAGATGGAAATTTCTTTTCCTGCCACTACGCGTTTCATATTTTCCAGTTCTTCTTTCTGACAGAAACAATAATATGCATCTCCCTGCTCTACAAGCTGCTGCGCATATTTCAGATAAATACCTGACGCCTGACGCTCGCTCTGTACATAAGGACCCACGCCCCCATCTTTATCCGGGCCTTCATCGTGAAGAAGCCCTGTCTTTTCCATTGTACGGTAAATAATATCCACAGCGCCTTCCATATAGCGCTCCTGGTCTGTATCTTCAATGCGGAGAATAAAATCTCCACCTTCATGCTTTGTGATCAAATATGCATATAATGCGGTTCTTAAATTGCCCACGTGCATTCTTCCTGTTGGGCTTGGTGCAAATCTTGTTCTGAGTTTACTCATAGTCTCTTCTCCTGCTTTCTTGCTATATACTTTCGGTTTTTTATTATATACCTAAATCCTTCAAAATGTCCACTGGTTTTCCATGAATTACCAAATCTGCCATCTCATCTGCAAAATGCTCTTCCTGATTTATAAGAATCAGGTGCTGCCCTTTAAAATATTTGAGAAATGTTTCCGGAAGCGGAGCCTTTAAATTACAGCCCAATACGAGAAGTGTATCTGCTTTCTGAACTTCTTCTGCCGCCCTGGAAATCACACAGTTATCCACCATTTCTCCCATCATATATACGCCCGGCCGAACAATAGCTCCACAGCTTTCGCATTTTGGAATCCCTTTGCTTTTCTGTATATATTCAATGGGATATTTTCTTCCACAGTGAGAACAGACATTTTCATATATACTTCCGTGTATTTCATATACGTTCTTACATCCAGCTCTTCCCGGAATGGAAAAAATATCTCTTGTAATCACGCACTTTAATTTTCCGCTTTCTTCCATTTTCCGAAGTTTAAAAAGCCCTTCCTGAATCTCCCCCAGATTCCTCAGCATATGATTTTTATAAAATTCATAAAACTGTTCCGTTCTTGTATTAAAAAATGTAGGGTTAAACATCTCTTCCGGAGAATATCCGTATGTAATTTCTGAATTTACCGCATCTTCCTCACTCCGAAAATTCACACATCCACAGTCTTCACTTACACACCTTCCGCTAAGGCATACCATATAATTGCTGCTCTCTATGGCCTGTTTCAAATAATCGAGCTTTTCTGCATATTTTTCTTTCATATTCCCCACCCTTTCTCAAAGTTTTATAGTAATATTATACCTTCGAATGCCTTCTTTTTCAACCAGAAAACCTGCATAATCACGTATTGTAAAAAGGCAAAAAAAATCCCGCGGGAATTCCGCGGGAAAACAGGACTTAAGCATCAATGCCTTTGCTCTTCATGTACTCAATTACATCTCCCACTGTATTTAAGTCAGTGAGCTCCTCTGAAGGGATTTCAATATTATACTCATCTTCAAGAGCCATAACCAGCTCAAAAAGATCCAGGGAGTCTGCTCCCAAATCATCTTTAAAAGAAGTATCCGGTGTAATTGTGTCTGCATCACAGTTTAACTGCTGTGATAACATTTCCTGCATTTTTTCTAACATTGTCTTTTCTCCTTTATAAAACCTGTTCTTATAATCCTTTTAATGCCCAAAGTATATATTCTGCGCTATACTTTGTCAAGACATTTTCCAATATTTGTTACATATGCACAGAAGAATCCTGAAATTTAATTTGTCTTGCCACACTTAAGGCAAGTCCCATTTCCGACATCAAAAAGACCACCGATGTGCCTCCATAGCTGATAAACG
The DNA here is from genome assembly GCA_900541345.1 of uncultured Blautia sp. Lineage (GTDB taxonomy): Bacteria > Bacillota > Clostridia > Lachnospirales > Lachnospiraceae > Blautia_A. Next base: position 3,656 of record UQJE01000004.1, on the reverse strand, counting down.
GAAGAGTAATACCCGTATTCGGCATAAGATTTAATACAACCGCAATGTTTAAGATAACCTGAAGGGCAATATGAATAAAAATCCCCGTCACCATAAGAGAGCCTACAAGATCCGGCGCATTCTGCGCGATAAAAAACAGCCGGTAAAGAAGGTATGCAAAAAGGAGAAGAACGATAATCCCTCCGAAGATTCCAAGCTCCTCACAGATAATAGAAAAAATCATATCATTCTGTGCTTCCGGCACACTTCCAAGCTTCTGAATGCTGTTTCCAAGTCCACGCCCGAAAAGTCCTCCGGAACCAATCGCATAAAGAGCCTGAATGGTCTGATAGCCCAATCCTGATGCAAAATCTTCCGGGTGCAGCCATACGAGAATACGGCGAAGACGGAAGTTCTCTGTCGCTCCTGCATCCATTGTCGCAGAAATAAACAGAACAAATCCAAGTACCAAAAACGCACCTGCCGCAAATATCAGAAGGAAAATTTTTGTATCAGGGTGAGCTACAAAAATAAGTCCCACTGTAATTCCGAAAATAATAATAGCTGTACTTAAGTTTTCTGTAAAAACGTAAGCAACAAAAGCAAGGGCTCCTCCGGCAACTCCCAGTATCATGCACGCTTTTAATGTCTTAATGCGCTTTCCCATCTCCACGATCATATATGGGAGACAGACAATCACTGCAATCTTTGCAATTTCTGCTGGCTGAAACTGGATTCCCAGCTTAAGCCAGCGGCGGGCACCGTTTACTTCCTCACCGAGGGGTGTCTGCACAAGCCCCATCAGAATCATCGCCGCAATATACAAAATCCCCTTAAAATGTACAAGAAGATGATAATCAACTCTCGAAATAAAAAGAGCACCTAAAATACTTGCCACACTGATAAGCGCCTGTCTCTTAAAAAAATGCATATCATCGCCAAACTGTAGTTCTGCTGTATAGGCGCTTGTACTGTATAACATAATCAGACCAAAACATGTAAGAAGCACAACCACGGCCACAAGGCTGAAATCATAATAATCTGCTTTTACGGCTTTTCTTCTGCTTCTGCTTTTCTGCAAGGAGGCTTTTGAAGACTTCCCTGTTCTTTCCATTGTATCACCTGACACTTTCTAATAATTTACGGTATCATCGTTTTATTATAACAGAAGCGTCTTACATACGCAAGAAATTGATTGTAAGCTTCTCACACATTCTTTTACTTATTTTCCTATTCTTCCGGCAGTTCAATCGGCTCTGTTTCAATAATAAACTTCACGTTTCCATTCATGGAATCCGACTTTCCTGCAAAAGAAGTATACGCTACATCATCTGCCTGAATTGCCTCAAGACGGTCAAGAACAGAATCCAGAGTGTCTTCTACCGTATCTTTTAACTTCTGAACACCTTCTTTATTAAATTTATCCTGACCTTCTTTCAGCTCCTTCGCTCCGTCATTCAGCTTTTTAATACCATTCTGTACCTGACTGCTTCCGGACGCAAGTGTATTGGTTCCGGATACCAGGGTATTTGTGCCTCCTGCCAAAGTTCCTGTTCCCTGCTCCAGGGCTTCTGCTCCGTCTTTTAAGGAACCGCTGTTTGCAGAAAGCTTTGACGCGCCTTCTTGCAGCGCTTCTGTTGCTCCTCCAATCTGGGAAATTCCTTCATTTAACTGCGTTGTTGCGGAATCCAGTTTTCCGGCACCAAGCATCAGTGCATAGTCATTGCTCTTTAATTCTTCTGCTCCTGCTTTTAATTCCGTTCCTGATTTCTTTAAAGAAGACGCGCCGTTTACAAGTGCCTCAGATGCACTTTCTGCCATCTCAAGCCCTGCCTGAAGACCTTTTTCTCCATAAAATCCTTCTTTTAAGGCTTCTGCCCCTGCTGAAAGCTTTTCTGTACTGTCTGTCAGCTCTTTTGCTCCGGCAACGAGAGCTTTTGCTCCCTCTGCTGCCTGCTCTGCTCCCTGCGCCAGTTCTTCTCCCTTTGCAGATAAAGCGGCAGCTCCTTCTGAAAGCCCGTTTGCGCCTTCCAGTGCTTTGGAAGCACCCTCATTTAAAGCGCCGAGACTGCCTTCCAGCGTTTCCAATCCTGAAGAAATCGCACCTGCTCCGGCTGCCGCCTGGTCAATTCCATCCGCCGCCTGAGTTAATACACTTGCAATCTGAGAATTATCTGCTCCTGTAATCTGCTCTGCACCGCCTTGTACTGTCTCCGCTCCGCTGTACACACTTCCAAGTCCGCTCTGCGCCGTACCAACGCCTCCGGAAATGCAGCCAATCGCCTCACTGATTGCAGCCTGTGTTCCCTCGTCAAGCTGAGACATATCAATACCACTCAATATATCAATTGCTGCGCTGGCTGTATCAAGTCCTGCTGAAACTGTATCTGCTCCGCTCTGCACAGACGCAGCCCCGTTTGTAACGGCAGAAGTATCTACAGAAGAGTTTCCTCCGGCAGATTCTGCTGCATCGCGAAGAGTCTGAGATATACCATTTAAACCAGCCTGCAGACTGCCGCTCTTTTCAGCCAGAGTACCTGCAGCACCTTCTGCTGCTTCTGTGCCTGCCTGAATTTTTTCAATTCCTGCCGGAAGCGCCTGCGCTCCCTCTGTTAATGCACCAACTCCCGCTGTTGTATATTCTTTCACAGACTGAGCAAGAGTTTCTGCTCCACCTTCCAGAGTTTTCAATCCTTCAGAAAGCTTTTCTGCTCCTGATCCGTAAGCTGCCGCTCCGTCTGCAAAAGCCTTTCCTCCGTCTGCAAAAGTCTTCAACCCCTCCTCAAGAGGTTTGGCCTGCTGTGAAAACTGTGTAATGCCATCTGCCACAGCGGCTGCGCCTTCTGTATACTTAATCACTCCGTCTGTGAGTGTTCCGCTTCCTTCTACATACGCCTTAATTCCTCCTGTGAGATTTCTTACCCCATCTGTATACTCTTTTAATTTATCCGATATGGTACCAACACCGCCTGTATATTGCATTACACCTGCAGCAAGAGTATCTGCTCCTTCTGTATAAGAAGACACGCCTGTTTTTAAGGCACTTGCTCCGCTTTGAAGCTCTTCTGAACCACTCTGGAGCTCCCTTGCTCCGCTTTGAAGCAGTGATACGCCGTCTGCAAATTCTTTATATTTTGTGTTCAGCTCACTCGTTCCATCATAAAGAGTTTTTGTACCGTCTACAAGTTCAAGAGAAGCATCTGAAAGCTCTTTTAAAGAATCCTTCAGCTCATCAATGCTGTCGATCTCATCTACGTTTATCCCGTCTAAAAGATCTGTAAGTGCCACGGTAAATGTGGTTTCCATTTCGCAGTCTGTCACATCAGCCTCAAGCGTAAAACCTTCCGGAATTTCAATATCTTTTTTTATTTCCTCATCAAGATCCAGGCTGTCGGAAAGTCCCGGAAGCCCAAGACCTACTACAATATTTCTGTCCCCGTCTGATACAACCTTTCCATTGTCAATGGTCACATTTTTAAATTTATCTGTAGGAAGAAACATTCCTGTTGCCATCGCAAAAGGCGCATATACATCTGTACTTTTCCCGTCAATCTTTTTCACTGTTTTTTCTTTATTTTTGTATGTAACTACCATTTTAAGATGTCCGCTTTTTCCAGCCAGATCATCAGGACTTATCTCTTTTCCGCTTAAATAGTATTTAATTTCCACGGCTACAG